>NZ_BAABIB010000159.1:0-61975 GCF_039542405.1 Amycolatopsis dongchuanensis | reverse complement strand
CCACACCCTCACACTGAGGCGCCCTTGACGCGGTGAGCCAACCGTTAAACGATCAAGGATCGGGGCGGGGGTGGGCCCCGGAGCAGGGCGCCCAACGCCCGGTGGACCCCGCTACCCGAAGCGCCCGCCGCAGCCCGCATCCAAAGCTCCCCACAGGCCCCCGGAACCCCAAGCGCCCACTCCCCGCAGACCCCGCCACCCAAAGCTCCCCGCAGACCCGCATCCGAAGCTCCCCGCGGGCCCCCGCCACCGAAACACCCAGCTCCCCGCGGGCCCCCGCCACCGAAACACCCAGCACCCCGCAGGCCCCCGCCACCAAAGCACCCAGCACCCCGCAGGCCCCCGCCACCAAAGCACCCAGCACCCCGCAGGCCCCCGCCACCAAAGCACCCAGCACCCCGCAGGCCCCCGCCACCGAAACACCCAGCACCCCGCAGGCCTCCGCCACGCAAAGCGCCCAGCGATAATGTCCCGGCAGCGTCAGAGCTTCGAACGCCCAGCCCCAGCGACAACAAACGTCACCGCGCCCCACCCCGCCGCAGCGCGCGCACATCCCAAACCGCCGCCACGAGCGACGCCACTCCCGCGGCCATCCCGAGATACCGCCCGGCCCCGGCGTAGAACCCGACCCCGCCGGCCTTCAGCAGCTCCCGCGCGTCCTCGTCGAACTGCCAGCCGATGCCCAGCCACGCGAGCACCATCAACGCCAGCGCCACGACCGCCGCGATCAGCCACAGGTGCGGCAACCCGCTGCTGCGGACCTTCGGCCGCTGCCCGAGCAGTACGACGGCCACACCGGCCAGCACCAGCACCAGCGGCCCGGCCCACGCCAGGAACCCCGTGGTGAAGGCATTGCGCGCCACTTCGCTCGACGGCAGTTCGTTGAGCGCCTCTTCGACGTCCTGCTGGGTCGCGGACAGGTTCGTCCACGGCAGGAACAGCGACCCCACGGCGACGAGCCCGGCCGCGAGCGCGACCCACTCCCGCCACGACACACGCGAAAGGGAAAAGCCCGGCGCGGCCCCGCCGGCGCGGCCGACCGCGCCGCGCGACGCCCCGCCGGGCTTCGAGCCTCGAGCCACCGTCAGGCGCCGACCCGCTCGATGATCAGTTCCCGCACGCGTTTCGCGTCGGCCTGGCCCTTGGTCGCCTTCATGACCGCACCGACGATCGCGCCCGCGGCCTGGACCTTGCCGCCGCGGATCTTGTCCGCGATGTCCGGTTGCGCCGCCAGCGCCTCGTCGACCGCCGCGAGCAGGGCCGAGTCGTCCGAGACGACCTTCAGGCCGCGCTTCTCCACGACCTCGTCCGGCTCGCCCTCGCCCGCCAGCACGCCCTTGACGACCTCACGCGCCAGCTTGTTGGTCAGCTCGCCCGACGACACCAGCTCCGTCACGCGCGCCACCTGCGCCGGGGTGATCGCCAGCTCCGCCAGCTCGACCTCGCGCGCGTTCGCCTCCTGCGCCAGGAAGTTGACCCACCAGCCACGCGCGTCGTCCGGCTTCGCGCCGGCCGCGACGGTGGCCTCGACCAGGTCGACCGCACCCGAGTTGAACAGGTCCCGCAGCTCTTCCGGCGTCAGGTCCCACTCGGTCTGGACGCGCTTGCGCCGGTCCGCGGGCTTCTCGGGCAGCGTCTTGCGCAGCTGTTCGACCCACTCGCGCGACGGCGCGATCGGCACCAGGTCGGGCTCCGGGAAGTACCGGTAGTCCTCCGCGGTCTCCTTGGTGCGCCCGGCGGACGTGGTGCCGTCGGCCTCCTGGAAGTGCCGCGTCTCCTGCGTGACCGTGCCGCCGCTCGCGAGCACCGCGGCCTGGCGCGTCATCTCGTACCGCACGGCCCGCTCGACGCTGCGCAGCGAGTTGACGTTCTTGGTCTCGGTCCGCGTGCCGAACTCCGTGGCACCCTTCGGCATCAGCGACACGTTCGCGTCGCACCGCAGCGAGCCCTGGTCCATCCGCACGTCGGACACGTCCAGCGCCCGCAGCAGGTCCCGCAGCGTGCTCACGTACGCGCGCGCCACCTCCGGCGCCCGCTCGCCCGCACCGGTGATCGGCTTCGTGACGATCTCGATCAGCGGCACGCCCGCGCGGTTGTAGTCGAGGAGCGAGTAGTCCGCGCCGTGAATCCGGCCTGTGCGGCCTCCTACGTGCAGCGACTTGCCGGTGTCCTCCTCCATGTGCGCGCGCTCGATCTCCACGCGCACGACCTCGCCGTCGTCCAGCGTCACGTCGAGGTAGCCGTTGAAGGCGATCGGCTCGTCGTACTGCGAGGTCTGGAAGTTCTTCGGCATGTCCGGGTAGAAGTAGTTCTTCCGGGCGAACCGGCACCACTCCGCGATCTCGCAGTTCAGCGCGAGCCCGATGCGGATCGCCGACTCGACGCCCTTGCCGTTGAGCACGGGCAGCGCGCCGGGCAGGCCGAGGCACGTCGGGCAGACGTGCGTGTTCGGCTCGCCGCCGAACTCGTTGGCGCAGCCGCAGAACATCTTCGTGTTCGTGTTGAGCTCGACGTGCACCTCGAGCCCCAGCACCGGGTCGTAGCGCTCCACGACCTCGGCGTAGTCCATCAGATCGGCGACAGCGGTCACGCCGACACCCCCTTCAGCTCCGGAAGCCGGTCGAGGAAATCGCCGCGCGCGACCTCGTAGGCCGCGCCGACGCGGTAGAGCCGGTCGTCGGCCAGCGCGGGCGCCATGATCTGCAGCCCCACCGGCAGACCATCCTCATCGGACAGTCCACTGGGGACGCTCATCGCCGCGTTGCCCGCCAGGTTGGCCGGGATCGTGCACAGGTCGGCGAGGTACATCGCCATCGGGTCGTCCACGCGCTCGCCGAGCTTGAACGCCGTGGTCGGCGTGGTCGGCGAAACCAGCACGTCGACCTTCTCGAACGCGGCGTCGAAGTCACGCGTGATGAGCGTGCGCACCTTCTGGGCCGAGCCGTAGTAGGCGTCGTAGTAGCCCGAGGACAGCGCGTACGTGCCGAGCATGATGCGCCGCTTGACCTCCGGGCCGAACCCGGCCTCGCGGGTCAGCGACATGACCTCCTCGGCGCTGTGCTCGCCGTCGTCGGCGACGCGCAGGCCGTAGCGCATGGCGTCGAACCGGGCGAGGTTCGAGGAGCACTCGCTGGGCGCGATCAGGTAGTACGCGGGCAACGCGTAGGTGAAGTGCGGGCAGGACACCTCGACGACCTCGGCGCCCAGCGCGCGCAGCTGGTCGACGGCCGCCTCGAAGGAGCGCTGCACGCCGGCCTGGTAGCCCTCGCCGCTGAACTCCTTGACGACACCGACCTTGACGCCCTTGAGGTCACCGCGCAGGCCTTCGCGCGCGGCGGCCACGACCGGCGGCACGGGCGCGTCGATCGACGTCGAGTCGAGCGGGTCGTGCCCGGCGATGACCTCGTGCAGCAGCGCGGCGTCCAGCACCGTGCGCGCGCACGGGCCCGCCTGGTCGAGGGAGGATGAGAACGCCACGAGCCCGTACCGGGAAACGCCGCCGTACGTGGGCTTCACGCCGACGGTGCCGGTGACGGCGCCGGGCTGCCGGATCGAACCACCGGTGTCGGTGCCGATCGCGAGCGGCGCCTCGAACGCGGCCAGCGACGCGGCCGAGCCACCGCCCGAACCGCCGGGGATGCGGGCGTGGTCCCACGGGTTGTGGGTGGGGCCGTACGCGGAGTTCTCCGTGGAGGAGCCCATCGCGAACTCGTCCATGTTCGTCTTGCCGAGGATCGGCAAGCCCGCCTCGCGCAGGCGGCGCGTGACCGTCGCGTCGTACGGCGGGAGCCAGCCCTCCAGGGTCTTCGAACCGACCGTGGTGGGCATGTCCTTGGTGGTGAGCACGTCCTTGAGCGCGAGCGGCACCCCGGCGAGCGCGGACGCGCGCTCGGGCGCCTCGTCGACGGCCTTCGCGGCCGCGAGCGCACCCTCGGCGTCGACGTGCAGGAACGCGTGCACGAAGTCGTCCACGGCGGCGATGCGGTCCAGGTGGGCCTGCGTCACCTCGACGGCCGAGACCTCGCGGGCGGCGAGCTTTTCGGCCAGCTCAGCGGCGGTGAGGCGTGTTAGGTCGGTCACTGTTCCTCCCCGAGGATCCTCGGTACCCGGAAGCGTCCCTCTTCGGCGGCCGGCGCGCCCTGCAGCGCCTGCTGCTGCGTCAGCCCCGGGCGCACGACGTCGTCGCGGAAGACGTTGGTCAGCGGCACGGCGTGCGACGTGGGCGGGATGTCGCCGTCGGCGACCTCCTGCACCTTGGCCACCGAGTCCAGGATCTGGTCGAGCTGACCTGCGAAGACGTCGAGCTCTTCCTCGGTGACCGCCAGCCTGGCGAGTTTGGCGAGATGCGCGACCTCGGCACGGGAAATGTTGGGCACGCGGGTTACTCCCGGGGTGTGCGGATCGTTGGGGTTTTCGGCACCGCAAGTCTATGGCGAGCGGCTGGACCGGTTGCGCCGGGGCGCAACAGCACTTGCGCCACCTGTTGCGTCGTACCGTGACGAAACCGCGCAGGTGAGCGGTGTTCGACCGAGTCGGTACGCAACTGGCGGCACGCGCAGTTGCGCCGCACTTGTTCGGTTGCAGGTGCAGCGCAATTGCGCGTGCTTCAGTGTTGCGCAACAGTTGCCGTGCTCCTGTTGCGCAAGATCACACCTGGTCAAGCCCGTCCTCGGGCCGGTAGGTGTGCCACTGCTCGTTTCACCGTTCCCCCAGCGTGCGGGTCGGTCGAGCAACACAACTGCTCAGTCCTGGTTATGCCAGCTTGCGCGCGGAACGGTCTCGGAACGCGGACGACAACTCCCGGGAGGAGGATGGGTCTGTCACAATCAGCGGCCGGTGTGCGCTTCCGGGCAAGGCGGGGGCGCCAGTCCCGAGAGGGGTTCGCGTTGTCCTTCCTGATCCGGGTTCAGCTCCCGGACTCGCCGGGGACCCTCGGGGCGGTCGCCACCGCGCTGGGCACCATCGGGGCGGACATCCTCAGCGTGGACGTGGTCGAGCGCACCGGTGGCGTCGCCATCGACGACCTGGTGATCGAGCTGCCGTCGGGCCGCCTGCCGGACGCGCTGATCACCGCGGCCGAGAGCATCCCCGGCGTCGAGGTGGACGCGGTGCGCCCCTACGCGGGCGTGCTCGACACCCACCGCGAGCTGGAACTGGTGGAGGAGATCGCCGCGCAGCCCGCGAAGGGCTTGGAAACCCTGGTCGAGGGCGTGCCGCGGATCATCCGCGCCGGCTGGTCGATCGTGGTGACCGGTTCGGAGGAGGGCGTGCAGCGGCTCGCGTCGTCCAGCGCCGCGCCGGAGGTGCCGATCACGCACCTGCCGTGGCTGCCGCTGGAGCGCGCGACGGTCCTCGACGGCGAGGACGACTGGGTGCCGGAGACCTGGCAGGAGCTGGGCACGGAACTGGCCGCGACGCCGCTCGGCAAACCGGGCAAGGCGCTGCTGGTCGGACGGCCGGGCGGGCCCATGTTCCGCGCCGCGGAGGTCGCGCGGCTGGCGCACTTCGCGGGCATCGTCGCGGTCGTCCTCGAGGGCTGAGTCCCGCCGCTCGGGCTTGGCAGGAACGCGGGGCTGGCGACATGGCGCCAAGTCTTCTCGGGGTGAGGCGGTCGGCGCGGGCGCTCGCGGGACGGGTGCGGCGGGCAAGGGATGCGGCGGTGGCGGGGGCGGGCGAACTGACCTGCCCGACGCAAGCACCACGGCGAACCCCATCCTCGACCGCAACCCCTCCGCTAGAGGGATCAGAGATCAACCGAGTACGCACGAAGCCAAAAGCCTCCCGCGGGACAGGTGCGACGGCCAAAAGGATGCCGCCGTGGCGAGCGCGGGCCGTGCGGGCGAACTGACCCGCCCGGCGCAAGGCACCACAGCGAAACCCGTCCTCGACCGCAACACCCTCCGCCGGAGGGATCAGAGATCGACCGAGTACGCGCGAAGCCAAAAGCCTCCCGCGGGACAGGTGCGACGGCCAAAAGGATGCCGCCGTGGCGAGGGCGGGCCGTGCGGGCGACCTGACCCCGCCCGACGCAAGGCACCACGACGAAACCCATCCTCGACCGCCACACCCTCCCCCGGAGAGATCAGAGATCAACCGAGTACGCGCGAAGCCAAAGCCTCCCGCGGGACAGGTGCGACGGCCAAAAGAATGCCGCGGCGGCGAGCGCGAGCCGTGCAACAGGCGAATCGACCTACCCGACGCAAGAGACCACGACGAAACCCATCCTCGACCGCCACACCCTCCCCCGGAGGGATCAGAGATCGACCGAGTACGCGCGGAGCCAGAAGCCTGCCACCGGTTCCCAGTCCCGCTCGGGGAGGCGTTTGAAGCCCAGCCGCTCGTACAGGCGGTGTGCCGACTTCATGCTGTCCAGACTGCTCATCACCACCCGCCGCGCGCCCAGTTCACGAGCGCGGGCCAGGACGGCGCGGGTGAGGGCTTCGCCGACGCCGCGGCCGCGGGCGTGCGGCGCCGTCGCCAGCATGCGGAACTCCACTTCGCCTTCGCGGGAGATCTCGGCCAGTGGGGTGCCTGGCGTGACTACCGTGACCGTGCCCAGCAGCTCACCGGCCTCCGTCACCGCTACCAGCAGGTCCGCGTGTGACGCGCGGGAGGCGGCGTCGGCGAGTTCGTGCGCGTAGTCCGGGTCCGCTACCAGCAGGCCGTCCGCCTCGTAGGCCGCCAGCGTCAGGGCGCCTACCTCGGCGTACTCCTCCGGGCGCGCCGCCCGCACCGTCACGCGGCCGATACCCGCTCCTCCGAACACTCGAACCCCCGCCATCACGCGGCCCACAACCGCTCCATCCCCCTCGTCACGCGGCCGATACCCGCTCCTCCGAACACTCGAACCCCCGCCATCACGCGGCCCACAACCGCTCCATCCCCCTCGTCACGCGGCCCAACACCCGCTCCTCCAGACACTCGAACCCCCGCCATCACGCAGCCCGCAGCCGCCCGCACCGTCACGCGGCCGACGTCCGCACCTCCGCTCGTCACTCCTCCTCGCCCGCGGGGAGGGCCACCTCCGCCGCCGCGTCGGGGCCGCGCGTCAGCAGGACGTCGAAACCGTCCTCGTCCAGCACCGGGACCTTCAGCTGCACCGCCTTGTCGTACTTCGACCCCGGCGCGTCCCCCACCACGACGAACGCCGTCTTCTTCGACACCGAGCCCGCCGCCTTGCCGCCGCGCGCCATGATCGCTTCCTTCGCCTCGTCCCGCGAATAGCGCGTCAGCGAGCCGGTCACCACGATCGACAGCCCTTCGAGGTTGCGCGGGATCGACTCGTCCCGCTCCTCCGCCATGCGCACCCCGGCCCGGCGCCACTTCGCCACGACCTCGCGGTGCCAGTCGACCGTGAACCACTCCGTCACCGCCGCCGCGATGGTCGGGCCCACGCCGTCGACGTCCGCGAGCTGCTCCTCCGTCGCCCCCTCGATCGCCTCCAGCGAGCCGAACTCCCGCGCCAGCGCCTGCGCCGCCGTCGGACCCACGTGCCGGATCGACAGCGCCACCAGCACCTTCCACAGTGGACGGTCCTTCGCCGTGTCCAGGTTGGCCAGCAGCTTCCGCGCGTTCGCCGACAGCCCGCCCGCCTTGGTGCGGAACAGCTCCACGCGCTCCAGCTTCTCCTCGTCGAGGTCGAAGATGTCGCCCTCGTCGACGACCACACCGGACTCGAGCAGCGCCGTCGCCGCCTCGTAGCCCAGCACCTCGATGTCGAACGCCCCGCGCCCGGCGAGGTGGAACAGCCGCTCCCGCAGCTGCGCGGGGCAGGACCGCGCGTTCGGGCAGCGGATGTCGACGTCGCCCTCCTTCTGGTGTGCCAGGGTCGTGCCGCACTCCGGGCACCGGGTGGGCATGACGAACTCGCGCTCGTCACCCGTTCGCGCGTCGGCGACCGGGCCGAGCACCTCCGGGATCACGTCCCCGGCCTTGCGGATCACCACGCGGTCGCCGATGAGCACGCCCTTGCGCTTGACCTCCTCGGCGTTGTGCAGCGTCGCCATCGCCACCGTGGACCCCGCGACCTTCACCGGCTCCATCACCGCGAACGGCGTCACGCGGCCGGTGCGGCCCACGTTCACCTGGATGTCCAGCAGCTTCGTGATCGCCTCTTCCGGCGGGTACTTGTACGCGATCGCCCAGCGCGGCGCCCGCGACGTGGTGCCCAGCCTCCGCTGCAGCGCCACCTGGTCGACCTTGATCACGATGCCGTCGATCTCGTGCTCGGCGTCGTGCCGGTGCTCGCCCCAGTACGCGACGTGGTCGAGCACCTGCTTCGTCGTGTCGAACACCTTCGTGTAGGACGACACGGGCAGCCCCCACGCCCGCAACGCTTCGTACGCCTCGGACTGCCGCTGCGGCTCGAAGCCCTCGCGCCTGCCCAGCCCGTGGCAGATCAGCCGCAGGTTGCGGCTGCGCGTGACCCGCGGGTCCTTCTGCCGCAACGAACCCGCCGCCGTGTTGCGCGGGTTCGCGAACGGCGGCTTGCCCGCCTCGACGAGCTTCGCGTTCAGGTCCAGGAAGTCCTCCACCCGGAAGAAGACCTCGCCGCGCACCTCGATCAGCTCGGGCACCGGGAACTCGTCGGTGCCGGTGAGCCGGTCCGGCACCTGCTCCAGCGTGCGCACGTTCAGCGTGACGTCCTCACCCGTCCGCCCGTCGCCGCGGGTGAGCGCGCGCGTGAGCTTCCCCCGCTCGTACAGCAGGTTGATGGCGAGGCCGTCGATCTTCAGCTCCGCCAGGTACTGCGTCGAGCCGCCGACCTCGCGCTCGACGCGCTCCATCCAGGCGACCAGCTCGTCGCGGTCGAAGACGTTGTCCAGGCTGAGCATGCGCTCGAGGTGGTCGTACGCCGCGAACTCCGTGGAGAACGTGCCGCCCACGTTCTGCGTCGGGGACTCGGGCGTGACCAGGCCCGGGTACTGCTCCTCCATCTCCTGCAGCTGCCGCAGCAGCTCGTCGAACTGGCCGTCGGAGATCGTGGGCGAGTCCAGCACGTAGTACCGGAACTGGTGACCGCGGACCTCGTCCGCGAGCGCGCCGTACCGCTCGCGCACCTCGGCGGGCACGTCGGTCTCTTCCTGGACTGCGGGAACTTCACTCACAGCCGGTAAGAGTAGCCGGGGGCACCGACAAAATTCTCAGTTCGCCCCGCCGAGCCCCCGGACCAGGTCACGGAGCTCCAGCAGGGACATCGACTCCCCGGGTTCGGCCTCCGCCGCCTCCACTCTCCGTAGCCGTTCCCCCGCCAGCCGCTCGCCCAGCGTGGCGTCCAGTGGGAGGAACGTGAGGGCCGACCGGGACGCCTCGTCCAGCTCCGCCAGCCGCGGGTGGTAGACCTCGACGTCCACCAGCCCGTCGGAAACCGTTGCGGCGACGCGGAAATCGCCGAGGCGGATCCGGTGCGCGCCGAGGTTGACCGTCACGTCCGTCGGGTCCGGCACCGGGGGCACCGAATCGTGGTACTCCCAGATGGCGTCCTCCTCCGGCGCGGCCCGGCGCCACGCGTCGGTGTAGGGCCGCAGCGCGGGGTCCTCCTGCCCGCTGACCACAAGCGCGTAGATCGCCCGCTGCCCTCGTTCGAGTGAGAAGTGCAGGTCCGGGTGCACCCCGGCGACGGCCGAGGCGAGCTCGTTCTCGACCCGCTGCGGTTCGCGGTCGCCGAGCGCCGCGTTGATCTCCGGCAGCAGCTCGAACCAGCGCTCCCAGAACGCGGCCGCGGCGGCTTCCGGGTCCTCGGGCACCTCCTGCCGCGGCCAGGGCGTGCGCGGGTCGTGGACCTCGTCCTCCCGGCGCGGGCGGCGGAACCAGCGCATGTCTACCAGCCTTCCGGGGGCTCCACGAACGCCTTGCCCAGGTCCCGGGTGAGCGACAGGGCACGGCGCAGCCACGCGGGGGTCGCACCCGCGAACCCGCACGTCGGCGTCGGCACGGCGCGTTCGGCGAGGATCGAGCGGTTGAACCCGAGCCTGCTCGTGAGCCGCAGCGCCGGCTCGGCGACCTCCTTCAGCGTCACGGGCTTGCCGGGGTCGAGCGCCGGCACCAGGCCGAGGAACAGGTGCACCCCGCCGTCCCACGCCTCGCCGAGTTCGTCGAGCAGCTTCGCGGGCGAGCCGTCGAGCCGCGTCGCGTCGAGCGCGAGCGCGCCCGCGCCCGCCTCCCGCAGCAGGCCCACGGGCGGCCGCGTCGCGCAGCAGTGCACGACGACGGGCTGCCCGGTGATCTTCTCCGCGCGCTCGATCGCGGTGGACAGCAGCTCGCGCGCTTCGGGCTCCGCGACGGCCGGGACGGTGCCGTAACCCGAAGGAGTGGACAGGGCTCCGGCGAGGACGTCGGGCAGCGACGGTTCGTCGAACTGGACCACGACCTCCGCGCCGGTGCGGGACTTCAGCTCGGCGACGTGCGCGGCGAGCCCTTCGAGCGCCGACTCGGTGAACTCGCGGACCGCGCCGCGGTCGGTCAGCACG
Organism: Amycolatopsis dongchuanensis; assembly: GCF_039542405.1. Taxonomy (NCBI): domain Bacteria; kingdom Bacillati; phylum Actinomycetota; class Actinomycetes; order Pseudonocardiales; family Pseudonocardiaceae; genus Amycolatopsis; species Amycolatopsis dongchuanensis. Next base: position 51,506 of record NZ_BAABIB010000159.1, on the reverse strand, counting down.
CGGTGCCCCCGCGGCAGCTCGATGCCCGCCGCCAGCGTCCAGGGCCCGGCGAGCTGCGTCTTGATCACCTTCGCCCCGGACGCGGCCTCCTGCACGGCGTCGAGGTCCCAGCGCAGCAGGTCCACCGCGCGCCGGTGATCGCGCCCGGGATGGGCGGCGACGCGGTAGCCGCTGGGCACCTCCTCCACCGCGAGGTCCACCAGCAGGCCGGCGGTGCGGCCGATCAGGTCGGCACCGACCCCGCGGGCGGGCAGCTCGGGCAGGTGCGGGAACTCGGGCAGCTCACCGAAGACGACCGCGGCGGCTTCGCCCGCGTCGGTCCCCGGCAGGGATCCGATACCGGTCGCGGCACCGGCGGGCCAGGCACGTTCGCTCACGGGTGCCATTGTGCCGCGCCGGGCGGGTGCGCCACGCCGGGGAGCCCGGGGACGAAAAGGCAGGTCCCGGGAAAACCGCACGCCGATAATCCCGACATTCCTCCGCAATTCGCCGGGCCGCTCCCGCGCACCCATTTCCGGAGCTACCCTTCGGGTGCATGACGAGCCATTCGCGGCGGGCGGGCGGCGGCACGCTGTTCACCGAACCCGTGCTGGTGGTGCACCAGAACGCGACCCCGGCCGGGTCCGGCGTGTTCGACCAGGAAGGGCGGCCGCTGGGCGCCGTGGTCGAGGTGGGGCGCACGGTCTTCCGCAAAGTGCTGCGCTGGTTCTCGGGCGACGGTCAGTACCACGTTCGCGACTCCGGCGGGAGTGTGGTGCTGAAAGTGCTGCGGCACGCGAGAACGCGATTTCTCGTCACCCGGGCCGACGGTTCCCCGATCGGGGAAATCCTGCCGGAGAGCGACGGTTTCACGTTGGCGGCCAACGGTGCCCCGCTGGGGCGGTTGCGCGCCGAGCCGGGGCAGACGCGGCGGTTCACGATCAGCGACGCCACCGGCGCCGAGGTCGCCAGGGGTGGCCTCGCGGCGGACAACTACGTCGTCGAGGTGCCCGGCCACCTGTCCGACCCGCTGGCGAGCCTCGTCGTCGCGGCGGCGCTGACCGTGGACACCGCACTCAACACGTGATCGTTGTCTCAACACGCTTGTGTGGACAATTCGCCCTCGATCGCCCCAAAGTGGTCGGGTGGAACCAGTCGCCGACGACGCGGCACGGGCGTGGACCGAGCCGGGCGTCTACACCGTGGCGCCGGGCGTGTACCGGATCCCGCTGCCCCTGCCGAACGACGGCCTGCGCGCGGTCAACGTCTACGCCATCATCGACGGCACCGAGCTGGCGATGATCGACTCGGGCTGGGCGCTGGCGGAGGCCAGGGACCAGCTGCAGGTCGCGCTGAAGGCCATCGGCGCCGAACTCGGCGACGTCGGGCAGTTCCTCGTCACGCACGTGCACCGCGACCACTACACGCAGGCCGTGGTGCTGCGGCGCGAGTTCGGCAACCGGATCGCGCTGGGCGAGCACGAGCGGACCGCACTGGAGATCACCGCGAACCCCGACCGCTTCCCCGTCGGCACGCAGCTGGAGCAGCTGCGGCAGGCGGGCGCGGATCCCGTGGTCGAGGAACTGCGGAAGCTCTTCGGCAACGCGCCGCGGGCGGACGCGGACATCTGGGAGATGCCCGACGAGTGGCTCGCGGAGGGCCGCCGCACGGTGCTGCGCGGGCGCGCGCTGGACGTCGTGCACACGCCCGGCCACACCGCCGGGCACGTGGTGTTCGACGACGGGGCCGCCGGGCTGATGTTCACCGGTGACCACGTGCTGCCGCACATCACCCCGTCGATCGGGTTCCACCCGGGGGCGGTGGAGCTGCCGCTGCGCGACTTCCTCGACTCGCTGCGCCTCGTGCGCGGGCTGCCGGACCGGCGGATGCTGCCGGCGCACGGCCCGGTGTCCCCGAGCGTGCACGCGCGGATCGACGAGCTGCTGGCCCACCACGAGGACCGGCTGGCGCGGACGGCGGAAGCGCTTTCCGAGGGCGCGACCACGGCGTACGAGGCCGCGCTGAAGCTGGGCTGGACGCGGCGGCAGCGCAAGCTGGCCGAGCTCGACCCGTTCAACCAGATGCTGGCGGTCACGGAGACCAAGGCGCACCTGGACCTGCTGGCGCACCAGGGGAAGATCTCGGTGTCCGAAGTGGACGGAGTGCGGCACTACACGGCGCCGTAGGCGGCTGGGCGAAGCGGCGGAGCGGGGTGACGACGCGCTGCGCGCGTCTCTCGCCGGTGCGTGAGTGGTCTGGAAGCGCTTTCCTCGCGGCGCCGGAAGCGATCCACCGCCGCCCTGGGACAACGAGCTGTCCCGGCTCACCCGGACCCCGCCGCCCGAGTTCCGCTGGACGCCACGGCCGGCCCTGCCATACTTCGCCCGTGGAGGAGATCGACATCAGGCGGGCGACCGCCGGGGACATCGAGGCGATCGTCGCGATGCTGGCCGACGACGACCTCGGCCGGGGACGGGAGACGCCCGCGGATCTCGCGCCCTACCGGGACGCGTTCGCCCGCATCGACGCCGACCCGAACCAGTTCCTCGCCGTCGCGGAGGAGGCCGGGGACGTCGTGGGCTCGCTGCAAGTGACGTTCGTTCCTGGACTGTCCCGCCGGGGCGCCACGCGCGCGATCGTCGAAGCCGTCCGGATCCGGGCCGACCGGCGGAGCCGGGGGCTCGGCGGGGTGCTCGTGAAGTGGGCGATCGACGAAGCGAGGCGACGCAACTGCGCACTGGTGCAGCTGACGTCGGACGCGGCGCGGACCGACGCGCACCGCTTCTACCTGCGGCTCGGCTTCGAACAGAGCCACCTGGGGTTCAAGCTCGCGCTGTGAACCGTTGCACCGGGTACAAAGACCCTTCCCGCAGCGCATGAACCCGCAAAGATGTGGGTACCTACAACGGCATCCGACTCCAGCCGGGGAGTGACCCCATGAACGAAGCCGACCGAATCCAGGTCGCGCACGAAGAACTGGACGGGTGTCTCGTCGCGAACCTCGACGGTGTGCTCGACACGCACACCTACGGTCACATCCGTGACTCCCTGCTGAAACTCGCCCTCGAAGAACCACGGGCCGTGGTGGCGCAGGTGGACGACCTCCAGATCCGCAGTGAGCCCCTGCTGAGCGTGTTCTCCTCCGTCTGGCTGCGGGTGAACCACTGGCCCGACGTGCCGGTCTTCCTCGTCGCCACCGACCCCGCCAAGCGCCGGTCGATCACCGGCAGTGCCGTCAGCAAGTTCGTGCCCGTCTACGCCACGACGGTCGAAGCGGTCGGCGCGGCGGAGAAGGGGCCCGCTCGCAAGCGCCGCCGCGCCGTGTACCCGCCCGTGCTGATGTGCTCGGCCGCCGCCCGCGCCTTCGTCCGCGAGACCTGCCGCGACTGGCAGCTGGATGCCTGGACCTCCGACGCCCTGTGCATCGCCTCGGAACTGGTGGAGAACGCGATCGAGCACGCGGGCACCGAGTTGGAGCTCAGGCTGGAGCTGCGCCGCGGCATGCTGACGATCGCGGTGCGTGACGGCAGCCCGGCCGAGGCCGTGCTGCGGCAGGGCAACCAGGGGCAGCCGGTGGGCTACGGCCTGCAGATCATCGCCGACCTCGCGAAGGTCTGGGGCTGCGCCCCGGACCTCCGCGGCGGCAAGGTCACTTGGGCCGTCCTGACGACCGGTCCTCGCTGGTTCGAGAAGTTCCCCGCGTGGCAGGCTCCGTCCCGTCCGTAGTCTCCATGACCAGGATCGCCCCGGTCGAATCGCCGCGCCGGTTCCGCAGCGCTCCGCACGCGATCCGCACGGTGATCGCACGGCCCCGCCGGTTCACGGCCGACAGCACGACCTCCTCGGCGTAGGCCGGGTCCGCGAGCGCGGGGCGCACGACCGGCCGCAGCTCCGCCACCGGCAGCCCGATGTCGAGGTTCAGCAGGTGCTCCCCCTCGGCCTCGTCGTGCCGCAGTCCCCACAGGTCCTCGGCGCCGGCGTTCCACGCGACCACGCGCATCTGGTGGTCGACGACCACGACGCCGGCACGCAGCGACGTCAGGATCGATTCGAGGAACTCGTTGACGTCGTCCAGCTCGCTGGTGCGATCGCGCAGGGCGTTGTTGATGGTCTGCAGTTCGTCGTTGGTGGACTGCAGTTCCTCGTTGGTGGTCTCCAGTTCCTCGTTGGTGGACTGCAGTTCCTCGTTGGTGGTCTCCAGTTCCTCGACGGTCGACTGGAGTTCCTCGTTGGTCGTCTCCAGCTCCTCTGTCGTCGACTGCAGCTCCTCGTAAGCGTTTTCCCGCGCCCGGTTCGCGCTCGCCAGCTCGGTCAGGAGGCGGTGGCTCGTGGTCACGTCGTGGAACACGACGGATACGCCGATGACCTCGTCACCGAGTGAGATCAGCGGGCTCACGTGCAGCTCCAGCGCGACGACCTCACCGGGTCCCCGCTGCCACTCGACGTCCTTGACCCGCACGGCCCGCCGCTCCGCCCGTGCCTGCTCGATGTAGCCGCGCAGTTCCACCGGCCGGTAGGACAGCTCCAGGTCCCGCAGCGGCCTGCCGAGGTCCCGGTCCGACAAGCCGAACAGCTGGTGCGCCTGCTGGTTCGCCAGCGCGACCAGGTCATCGCTGTTGACCACGATCTGCGCCACCGGACTCGACGAGAAGGCGAGGGACCGCAGTTCGTCGACCGCACCGAGTGTCGAGCGGGGCTCGTGGGTGAACGAGGCACCGAACGCCGAGGCGCCAACCTGCGTGGTCGCGACCTTGCGGAACACGCGGTGCTTGAGGTCGAGCGGGTCGAACAGGCGACTGTGGGACAGCAGCATCTCGGCCTTGCCCATGAACAGCACCCCGCGTGGCAGCAACGCGAAGTGCAGTTTGCGCAGGATGTTCGCCCGGGTTTCGGCGGTGAAGTACATCAGGGTGTTGCGGCAGACGAGCAGGTCGATCCGGGAGATCGGGGCGTCCTGCACCAGATCGTTGCGACCGAAGATCACCGACCGGCGCAGGTCCTTGTGGAAGATGTAGCGGCCGCCCACGCGCTCGAAGTACTTCTGCACGTACGCCTCGGGCAGCGCCTCGATCTCCTTCTCGCCGTACGTCGCCTGGCGCGCCTGGGCAAGCGCTTCCTCGTCGACGTCGGTCGCGTAGATCTTCACGCGCTGCCGGAACTGCTCCACGCCCATCGCCTCAGCCAGCACGATGGCCAGACTGTAGGCCTCCTCGCCGGAGGAGCAGCCCGCGCTCCAGATCCGCACCGAGTCGTCGGGGCTGCGCTCGGCCAGCAGCATCGGCACCACGTCGGCCTGCAGGTAGTCCCAGGCGTCCGGGTCGCGGAAGAAACCGGTGACGTTGATCAGGATCGTGTTGAACAGCGCGGCGAACTCGTCGCTGTTGGCCTGAAGGTGGTCGAGGTAGTCGACGTAGTTCTCGATCCCGACCTGCGCCATCCGCCGCGACACCCGCCGCATGAGGCTGCTGCGCTTGTAACCGGTGAAATCGAACCCACGAGTCTCTTTCAGGTATTCGAGGATCTCCTCGAACCCCTGATCGTATTCGGGGCCGGTCTGCTCGCTCACAGCGCGGACACTACCCGTCCCGGTCCGGTGCGCACGAGTTCACCTCACGCCGGTTCCCCCGGCACCTCGTCACCGGGGTCCTCCAGCCCGGTCAGCCCCTCCACGAGGAACTCGCGCAGCACCTCGACGGCCCGCGTCGTCTCCTCGCTGTGCCGTCGATAACGGTTGGCCACCAACGGAAAACCGTGCTCTTCGGCGTCCCGGCCCATCCGGCGGGCCAGGTCGCGCTTCTCCTCCAGCGCCCGCAGCGCCGCCCACAGCGCCTGCTCGATCTCCTGCGACTGCTGCTGGAACAACGCCTGCGCGGTCCACGCGTGGCCGACCCGGCAGCGGAACCGCGTGCCGTTCTCGTCCAGCGCGAACAACACGCCCTGGCAGTCCGGGCACGCGAACTCGGAAGGCCTCGTCACGTCTCTCACCTCCGGACGGCTGGTCACCGCCAGGTCCTCGGCCCTGCTGGCCCTCGCCTCCACCTCGTCGAGGAGCGAGAGCGGGGGGACATCGCCCCCTTCGACGGATTCGCGCACCCGCCGGGCCAGCTCGGCACCCATCTGCGCGGCGGGCAGCACGAGGTCCACGTCCACGCGCATCAGCGCGCTCGCCGGCATCCCCGGGTAGATGGCTTCCTTGGGGTCCTGCACGACGGCGAGGCCGCCCCGCGCCTTCACGACCGAAAGCCCGCTGGTGCCGTCGTCGAGCGAGCCGGACAGGATCACGCCGATCACGCCGGCGCCGCGGGCCTGCGCCGCCGACCGCAGGGTCGCGTCGATCGCGGGCCGGTGCCCGTTCTCCGTCGGCCCCCGCGACAACATCATGCGGCCGTCGTCCACGAGGAGGTGGTGGTCCGGCGGCGCGGTGTAGATGTGCCCGGGCCGCAGTTTCCCCCCGTGGCGCGCGCTTTCGGCGGGCAGCCGGCACGCCCGGTCGAGGATCGCGGGCAGGGAGCTCGCCCCTCCCGGCGGCAGGTGGAGCACCACGAGCATCGCGCCCGCGAAGTCCTCCGGCAGGCCGGCCACCAGGTCCCGCAGCGCCTCGACACCACCGGCCGAAGCTCCTACCACGACAAGGTCCCTGACCTGCTCGCTCACGTGAATCTGCCTCCGCTACCCCGGCCGCGCGATCGCGGTGGCCAGGTCGTCGTGCACGGGCAGTTCCTGCTCCGTGTGGGTGAGGACGAGCAGGCGGCGGACCGCCGGGCTCGCGAGCAGCCGCAGTGCGACCCCGGCGCGTTCGGCACGCGCCCGCAACGGGGACAGCGCTTCCAGCCCCGCGGCGCCGAAGAAGTCCACGCGCGAGAGGTCGGCCACCACGACCGGTGCCCGGCCGTCCAGCTCATCCGCCACGGCGGCGGTCAGGTGTGGTGCTGTCAGCAGGTCGACCTCGCCCAGGACCTCCACCACCACCGCGTCCCGTTCCTCACGGGTGCGGAATTCGATCACCTCGTCGGCGGTCGAACCGACGGGCCGGACCATCGGGTGCTCGGACACGCGCTCGCTCCCCGCGCTCGGACGGTTGTGTCTGCCATCACACTAGGCCACCCAGCCTACGCCCTCCGCAGGCGAGTACCCCCTACCCGGAAGGTCAATCCCCGGTACGCGCGATCTTCGCGCTGCCGAGCACGAGATCACCGCGGGCGTCGGGCCGGTAGAGCACGACGACCTGCCCCGGCGCGACCCCGCGGAGGGGCTCACGCAGTTCGATCCGCACCTCGCCGCCGACGACCTCGGCGACCGCGTCCGCGGTGCCGCCGTGCGCCCGCACCTGGATGACGCACTCCGTCGGCCCGTCCAGCGGGCGCTCGCCCGGCCAGATCGGCCGGTCCGCGAAGATCCGCCGGACCGCGAGCCGCTCGGCGGGCCCCACCTTCACCGTGCCGGACACGGGTTCGAGCGCGAGCACGTACCGCGGCTTGCCGTCGGCGGCGGGGTGGTCGAGACCAAGGCCCTTGCGCTGGCCGATGGTGAAGCCGTGCACGCCGGTGTGCCTGCCCAGCACCGCACCGGTCTCGGCGTCCACCAGGTCGCCGGGGCGCTCGCCCAGCCTGCGCTCCAGGAACTTCTTCGTGTCGCCGTCGGGGATGAAGCAGATGTCGTGGCTGTCCGGCTTGCGCGCGACGGCGAGCCCGCGGCGCTCGGCCTCGTCCCGCACGTCGGACTTGCGCGAGTCGCCGAGCGGGAACAGCGAGTGCCGCAGCTGCTCGGGGGTCAGCGACGCGAGCACGTACGACTGGTCCTTGCCCTCGTCGGCGCTGCGGCGCAGCTCCGGCACACCGTCCACAAGGGACAGCCGCGCGTAGTGCCCGGTCGCGACGGCGTCGAAGCCGAGCGCGACCGCCTTCTCCAGCAACGCCTCGAACTTGATCTTCTCGTTGCACGTCACGCACGGGTTCGGCGTGCGGCCCGCCGCGTACTCGCCGACGAAGCTGTCGATCACCTCTTCGGTGAACCGCTCCGCGAAATCCCAGACGTAGAACGGGATGCCGAGGATGTCGGCGGCCCGGCGCGCGTCGTTCGAGTCCTCCAGCGTGCAGCAGCCACGCGCGCCGGTGCGCAGCGTGCCGGGCTTCGCCGACAACGCCAGGTGCACGCCGACGACGTCGTGCCCGGCGTCGACGGCGCGGGCGGCGGCGACCGCCGAGTCCACTCCCCCGCTCATCGCGGCCAGTACCCGCATCACACCTCCTGCTTGCTCGCGTGCTTGCGCATGCCGGTCAGGCCCGCCTGCCGGGCCCGTGCGACGACCGCGGCGATCTCGCGCGCCACCGCGTCCACGTCCTCCTGCGTCGAGGTGTGCCCGAGCGAGAACCGCAGCGAGCACCGCGCGTCCGTCGGGTCGGCACCCATCGCGAGCAGCACGTGGCTGGGCTGGGCGACCCCGGCCGTGCAGGCCGAGCCCGTCGAGCACTCGATGCCCTTGGCGTCCAGCAGCATCAGCAGGCTGTCGCCCGCGCAGCCGGAGAACGTGAAGTGCGCGTTGCCCGGCAGGCGGCCCTCGCCGGGCGGCGCGCCGTTGAGCACGGCGTCGGGCACCTCGCGGCGGATGACGTCGATCAGCGCGTCCCGCAGCCGCGCGATCTCCGCCGACCGCTCGGCCTGCTCGGCGACGGTCACCCGCACGGCGGTGGCGAACGCGTGGATCGCGGGCACGTCCAGCGTGCCGGAGCGCACGTCACGCTCCTGCCCGCCGCCGTGCAGCAGTGGCACGCACTCGGTGTCCCTCGCCAGCAGCAGCGCACCGACGCCGTAGGGACCGCCGACCTTGTGCCCGGTGAGCGTGAGCGCGCTGACGCCGCTCGCGGCGAAGTCGATCGGCACGCCGCCCACCGCCTGCACGGCGTCGCTGTGCAGCGGGATGCCGTGCTCGGCGCAGATCACGGCGAGCTCGGGCAGCGGGTTGATGGTCCCGACCTCGTTGTTCGCCCACATGACACTGACCAGCGCCACGTCGGCCGGGTCCTGCTCGACGGCCTTGCGCAGCGTCTCCGGCAGCACGCGGCCGTACTCGTCGACCTCCAGCCAGGTCACCTCGGCGCCGGCGTGCTCCTCCAGCCACTGCACGGCGTCCAGCACGGCGTGGTGCTCGACCACGCTGGTGATCACACGCCGGCGGGCGGGATCGGCGGCCTTCCTCGCCCAGAAGATGCCCTTCACGGCCAAGTTGTCGCTTTCCGTGCCGCCGCCGGTGAAGATCACCTCGGACGGCCGGGCGCCCATGGCCTCCGCGATCGTCTCGCGGGCCTCCTCGACCGTGCGCCGCGCCCGCCGCCCGGAGGAGTGCAGTGAGGAGGCGTTGCCCACGGTGGACAGCGCCTCGCTCATCGCCGCTACGGCTTCGGGCAACATGGGGGTTGTCGCCGCGTGGTCGAGATAAGTCATCGCCCTCCCAGGGTAGACCGTGCCGTTCACCCCTGCGTGGGCCACCGCCGCGTGATGACCACGCCGAGCAGCGCCAACGCGGCGAGCACTGTGGCCAGCACCACGACCGCGCCCGAGGGCTGCCGCGCCGAGGCCAGCAGTCCCAGCAGGACGCCGCCGAGCCCCACGGTGAGCGCCGAGCCCACCCAGTCCGCCAGCTGCAGCGCGGAGGTGTGGTACCCGCGCTCGGCGACCGGGGAGAAGCGGAACAGCAGCAACGTCATCGCGGGGTAGGCGGTGCCCATCCCCGCCCCGCCGACCACGCACGCGGCGAACGCGACCCAACCGGGGAACCAGGCCTGCGAGACGAACGCGAACAGCACCAGTGCCACGGTCACCAGGCCGAAACCCGCCCGCAGCGCGGACTCCCGCGACCAGTCCGGGTGGCGGCCCTGCAGTGCCGAGGCGGCGGACCAGCCGAGCGCGCTGACGGTCAGCGGCAGTCCCGCGAGCGCGGGCGAGTAGCCGTGCACGGTGCTCATCGTCAGCGGCAGGTACGCCTCCATCCCGGCGAAGGCGCCGCCGAGGAGCGCACGCGCGGCGACGACGGTGGGCAGTCCGGGGCGCGCCGTCACCGTGCCGGGCGGCAACAGCGAGCGCAGGGCGAAACCGAGCGCGACGGCACCGGCCGCGCCGTAGCCGAGCGCGAGGAACGACGGGTGTTGCGCCGCCCACGTCAGCGCGGCCACGCCGACCGCGGCCGCGATCGCGGCGGGAACACCGGCCCGCCGTTGCTGTTCGCCGGGTTCGGGCGGGCCGAGGCGGCGGGCGACCGGCACCAGCAGGAGCAACCCCAGCACCGCGAGCGGCACCAGCCCGAGGAACACCCAGCGCCAGCCGAACCGTTCGGTGACGAGCCCCGCCACGGACGGCCCGACCACGGCGGGCAGGATCCACGCGGCCGCGTTCGCCGCGTACATCACCGGCCGCTCGCGATCGGTGTAGACCAGTGCGATCAGCAGCGAGATGGCGACGAGCACGGCGCCGGAACCCAGTCCCTGCAACACCCTGCCCGCGAGCAACAGCGCCATGTCCGTCGCGGTCCCGCACAGCACGAGCCCGGCTACGAAGATCGCGGGCCCGGCGACGAGCGCCAGCGCGGGGCCACGGCGGTCGCACCACCGCCCGGCGAGCACCGTCGCGACGACGCTCGCGACGAGGAATGCCGTGAAGGGCCAGGAATAGAGGGACTGCCCGCCCAGCGCGGGCACGAGCGTCGGCATGGCCGTCGCGACGCCCATGTTCTCGAAGGCGATCAACGTGACGACGAGCAGGCTCGCGACGGTGGTGGTCCGGTGCGCCGGGGTCCACAGCACCCCGCGCCCCCGGTCGGCGACGATCACCGCTCGATACTGCAACCTCCACCGCGGTGGAGGTCAATCGCGTTTCCTCAGGCGGCGACCGGAACCGGCAGCCTGCGGCGGGGCGCGTGGACCGTGCCGAGCGCGGAGTGCACCGCGGATTCCGCCAGCGCCGCCAGTTCCCGGCGGTCGGCGGCCTTGCCCGGCGCGATCTCCTCGCACACGAACACTTCCAGCACCAGCCCGCGCAGCCGCGCGACGCGCCGGAGCGAGTCGACCAGCGACTCCGGCCCGATGAACGCCGGTTGCGTGGTTTCGCGGCCGTCGGCGAGGCGGTAGCGCAAGGCGATCGGCCGCACCGGCACACCGCCGTCGATCGCCGCCTGGAACGACGCCGGCGCGAAGCGGCCGGAGGCCAGGCCGCACCACGTCGTGCCCTCGGGCGTCACGTTCACGAGCGAGCCGCCCCGCAGAGCGGCGGCCAGTTCGCCGACCGTGCCGGGAAGCGTGGAAAGCCTTTCGCGGTCGAGGAAAATGCTGCCGCCGCGCGCGACGAGCCCGCCCAGCACGGGCCACTCGCCGACCTCCCGCTTGGCCAGCGCGCGCATCGGCCGCACCGCGTTCACCGCGACGATGTCCAGCCAGGAGATGTGGTTGTTCACCACCAGCGCGCCGCGACCGGGCGCGGCGCGGCGGAACTCCTCGCCGCCGTGCACCAGCAACCGCACGCCGAACGCCCGCAGCACCGAGCGGAAGATCAAGCGCGCCAACGGTTCCCGCACGCGCCGCAGTGCGAGCAGCGGGCTGGCGGCGAGCGCCGTCAGCACCACGGCGCACGCGGCGCCGATGCGCAGCAGCTGCCGGGGACGCGCCACGGTCGGCGCGCCCGGCGTCAGGCAGCCCTCACCACACGGCGAGACCGGCATCCACGCGTGGCTCACGCCCCGGCTCCCAGGAAGAACTTCAGGTACCGTGCGTCCACTTCGTGCAGGTCGAGCAGCGTGAAGAAGTCCGCGACACCGAAGTCCGGGTCGTGCGCGGGCGGGCCGCAGACCTTCGCGCCCAGCCGCGTGTAGCCCTTGAGCAGCGGCGGCAGCACCGAGCGCGGCGGGCGCGCGATGCCGTCGCTCTCCCACGGCCGCAGCGGCGAAACCCGGAGGTCGTCGGAGGCGTAGTGCCTGGCCTGGATGGTGTCCCACACCCCGGCCGCGAAACTCCCGCCGTCGGCGAGCGGCACGGACGCGCAGCCCGCGAGGTAGCGGTGCCCGGCCAGCAGCATGTAACGGCCGATGCCCGCCCACACCAGGCTCACGACGGCGCCGCTGCGGTGGTCGGGGTGCACGCACGACCGCCCGGTCTCGACGAGCGAACGCCGGAGCGGGGCGAGCCGGGCGAGGTCGAACTCGGTGTCGGAGTACAGCCCGCCCGCCGCGACCGCGCGCTCGGGCGGCAGCATCCGGTAGGTGCCGACGATCTCGCCCGAGTCGTCGTCACGCACGACGAGGTGGTCGCAGTATTCGTCGAACCGGTCGACGTCGAGCCCCGGCACCGGCGAGTGCAGTTCCGCACCCATCTCGCCGGCGAAGACGTCATGGCGAAGTCGTTGTGCCGCAACGACTTCTTCGCTGTCGGAGGCGACGAGCAGCGAGTAGCGGGGCGCCCCGCCCTGCTGCGCGTCGGTGCTGACGAGTAGCTGTGACCGCGTCATGCCTCAGGTGTACCGGCGGGCGGGGAACCACCAGGAGGTGCTCCGGGTGACCACCTCGTGCACGTTTCGTGAACCGTTGACGGCGACGTGATCGATTCGACGACATGGCCCCACCCGGAAGGGGGTACGGCCTCAGGGGAGTGTGGAGCCGACCGGGAAGTGAGAGGGATGTCCGGCAGCTGGTTGCGGATCGTGGTGGCCTTGGGCACGGCAGCGGTGGTGTTCGGCGTGTTCCTGGCCTGTGAGTACGTGTTGCGGCGCGTCCTCCGGCGGCTCGGGAGACGGGCCACGCTGCTGGGCGAGCTCGCCGTGCACGTCCACCGGCCGTTGCGCTGGTTCGGCGCGATGGTGGTCCTGCGCATCACGGTGCTCGTCGCCTTGCCAGTGGGAAGCTGGCGGGACGCGACGTCCCACGTGCTGACCCTCGCGCTCATCGGCACCGGCGCGTGGCTGCTCGCCGGGGTGCTGACGGCGGTCGAGCAGACGATGCTGTCCCGCTGGGACGTGGACGTGCGCGACAACCGGCACGCGCGGCGCATGCGGACGCAGATCCGGCTGGTGCGACGGGTGATCGTCGCGGCCGTCGCGGTGCTCGCGCTGGGCGCGATGCTCATGACGTTCCCCGGGTTGCGCACGGCGGGCACGAGCCTGCTCGCGTCGGCGGGTGTCATCGGCGCGATCGCCGCGCTGGCGGCGCAGTCGTTGCTGGGCAACGTGTTCGCCGGGCTGCAGATCGCGTTCAGCGACGCGATCCGGCTCGACGACGTGGTGATCGTGGAGAACGAGTGGGGCCGCGTGGAGGACATCACGCTGACCTACCTGGTGGTGCACCTGTGGGACGACCGGCGGCTGGTGATCCCGACCGCGCAGTTCATGTCGCAGCCGTTCGAGAACTGGACGCGCCGGGACGCGGCACTGCTCGGCACGGTGGAGCTGGACGTCGACTGGACCATGCCGGTCGAGGAGATGCGCGAGGAGCTGCGCCGGGTGCTGGAGTCGACGGACCTGTGGGACGGCCGCGTGTCGGTGCTGCAGGTGACGGACGCGACGAACACGCTGGTGCGCGTGCGGGCGCTGGTGAGTGCCGTGGACGCGCCGACGTTGTTCGACCTGCGCTGCCTCGTGCGTGAGCAGCTGGTGCAGTGGGTCCGGGGCAAGCACCCGTACGCGGTGCCGCGCCTGCGCGCCGAACGCGTCCCGACGATTCCCGCGTCGCACCAACCGGAAGAGGCCCCGGGCGACGACGCCCGCCTGTTCGGCGACAGCCCGGACGGGCGGGAGCGGGTGCACACGTTCAACGGACCGGAAGCGCCGTGACCGCCCAGGCCCGCGCGGGCAGGGAGAACGGCCCCGAGGGCAGGCGTTCGCGCAGCAGGTTCCGCAGCCGCTCCCGGCGGTCCCGCGGCAACGCCACGACGTACCCCGGGGCGGGTCCCTGGCCGCCCAGGAACGGCGTCCAGTAGTCGTCGAAGTCCGCGAACCGCGTGGTGATCTCGAGCGGTGCGACGGAAACGGGGCCGACGTCGGCCCACAAGCGCATGAGCGGTCCGGGGCGGCACAACGGGAAGCGGCGGCCCTCGTCCAGTTCGGCGGCGGCCGGGTCCAGCTCCGCCGCGGCGTCCCAGAACGCGCGCAGCATCGCCATTCCTCCGCCGTAGTCCCACACGTACGCGGCGACGACACCACCGGGCCGCGCGGCCCGCGCGAACTCGGCGACGGCGCGCGCGGGCTCGGGGACGAAGTTGAGCGCCAGCCCGCTCACCACGGCGTCGAAGGCGTGGTCCGGCACCGGGAGCGCCCGTGCGTCCGCGACCGCGAACCCCGCGCGGCCGGAGCGGGTCCGCGCGGTGCTGAGGAACCTCTCCGACGGATCGACGGCCAGCACCAGCCCGGGCTCGCGGTAACGGAGGACGGCACCGGTCAACGCGCCGGTCCCGCACCCCACGTCCAGCCACCGGGCGCGGCGGGGCACGGAGAGGCGCTTCAGGAACACCTCCGCGACCCGCGCACTCCAGCGGCCCATGTACCGCTCGTAGGCATCGCCGCCCCACCAGCCGTCCACGGGAAAACCCTAGGCGGTTCGGCCGGAAACGGCCCAGACCAGAAGCGCGCAAAGGGCGAAGGCGCCGCCGAGCGCGCTGGACCCGGTCCACCCCGCGAGGGAGAACGCCGTGGTCGTGGCGGTCGCTCCGAGAGCCGAGCCGAGCGAGTAGAAGATCATGTAGCCGCCGATGACGCTGCTGGTGCGGCACGGGTACGCGGTGACGAGCAGGTGCTGGTTGCTCACGTGCACCGCCTGCACGGCGAAGTCGAGCACGACCACCCCGGCGCCGACCAGCCACAGCGACCACGAGGCCTGACCCGTGGCCGCCCACGAGGCGGCGAGCAGCACGAGCGCCCCGCCCGTGACGACACGGACGAATCCCGCATCGGCCCACCGTCCGGCCCGGGCGGCACCCAGCGCCCCGGCGAGGCCCGCGATCCCGAACAAGCCGATCTGCGCGGTGTTCAGGTGCCACGGGGCCGAGCCGAGCGGCAGCGCCAGCCCACTCCACAGCGTGCCGAACGAGGCGAACAGGAAGAACGCGATCAGCCCGCGCGAGACGAACAGGCGTTCCCGGAACAGCCGCCCGAGCGACGTCAGCACCTGCCGGTAGGTGGTCCGGTCGGTGCGGGGGTCGGGCGGCAGGAGCCGCATGACGAGGTACGCCAGCACGAGCAGCAGCACGGCGAGCGCGCCGTAGACGCTGCGCCAGCCCCAGACCGCGGCGAGACCACCTGCGAGCACGCGTCCACCGAGGATGCCGGCCACGACGCCGGAAGTCACCGTGCCGAGGGTGCGTCCACGTGCCTCGGGCGTGGACAACGCGGCGGCGTAGGCGACCGTCGTCTGGACGACGACCGCGAACAGGCCGGCGAGGGCGAGCCCGGCCAGCAGCAGCCACGGGCGGCCGGCGACCGCGGCCAGCGTCGCACCGGCCCCGGCCAGCACGAGGTGGACGGCGATGAGCCGGCGCCGGTCGGTCAGGTCACCCAGCGGGACGAGGAAGGCCAGTCCCACCAGGTAACCGAGCTGCCCGGCGGTGACGATCCAGCCCAGCCCCGCGTCCGGCACGCCCAGGTCTCCCCCGACCTGCGCGAGCACGGGCTGTGCCGCGTAGAGCGTCGCGACGGCGACCGCGCAGACGAAGGCGAACAGCACGGTGCGGCCACGGGTCATGCCCATCCTCCGATCAGTAGCAAATTGCAACTATTCGTACCGTACGGCAGAATGGTTTCAATCAGCAACTCTTCTGGAGGCGTGGTGGCACAGCCGGACATCCGCACCGAGGACGTGACCTGGACCGACCCGACGTGCCCGGTGGCCCGGACCGTGGACCTCGTCGGCGACCGGTGGAGCCTGCTCATCGTCCGCGACGCCATGGACGGCGCGCGTGCCTTCACCGACTTCCAGCAGCGCACCGGCATCGCGCGCAACATCCTCACCGACCGGCTGCGCCGCCTGACCGAGCGCGGCATCCTCCACCGCGAGACGGCGCCATCCGGGAAACGGCAGGTCTACACACTGACCGCGGCCGGGCGCGACCTCTTCACCGTCGTCGTGGCCCTGCGGCAGTGGGGTGAGCGGCACGCGTTCACCGAAGGCGAGGACCACTCGGTTCTCGTGGACCACCGCGGTCACCAGCTGCCCGAGCTGCGCCCCACGGACTCGCGCGGCGAACCGGTGGACCCGGACACGACGACCGTGCGCAAGGAAAGGGGCCACCGCCGTGGGAACGGCGATGGCCCCTGAGCGAGCGCGAGGCTCAGCCCTTGCGCTTCGCGACCTCTTCGGTCAGCTGCGGGGCGACGTTGAACAGGTCGCCCACGACACCGAAGTCGGCGATCTCGAAGATCGGCGCCTCCGGGTCCTTGTTGACCGCGACGATCGTCTTCGAGGTCTGCATACCGGCGCGGTGCTGGATCGCACCGGAGATGCCCAGCGCGACGTACAGCTGCGGCGAAACCGTCTTACCGGTCTGGCCGACCTGGAACTGCGCCGGGTAGTAGCCGGAGTCGACCGCGGCGCGCGACGCGCCGACGGCCGCGCCGAGCGAGTCGGCCAGCTTCTCCACGACCTCGAACTTCTCGGCGGAACCGACACCGCGACCACCCGAGACGACGATCGACGCCTCGGTCAGCTCCGGCCGGTCGCCACCGACCACCGGCTCCACGCCGGTGATCTTCGCGGCCTTCGCCGCGTCGGTCGCGGGGACCTCGACGGACTCCTCGGCCGCCGCACCCTCGGCCTCGCTGGCCTCGACCGCGCCGGGGCGGACCGAGATGACCGGGAAACCCTTGCCCGCCTTCGACTTCACGGTGTAGGCGCCACCGAAGATGGACTGCTCGACGGTGCCGTCGGAGTTGACGGCGACCACGTCGTAGAGCAGCGCGCTGCCCAGGCGTACCGCGAGCCGGCCGGTCACCTCCTTGCCCTCACCGGTCGCCGCGGCGAGCACCGCGGCCGGGGAGACCTGCTCGGCCAGCTTGGCCAGCACGTCGACCTTCGGGGTCACCAGGTACTTGTCGGCGTCGTCGGACTCGGCGACGTACACCTTCGCCGCGCCGTAACGCGCCAGCTGCTCCTTGAACTTGCCCGCGGTGCCGGGGGCGCCCACGACGACGGCCGACGGCTCGCCCAGCTCGCGCGCGGCGGTCAGCAGCTCGAAGGTCAGCTTCTTCAGTTCGCCGCCCAAGTGGTCGACGAGAACCAGAACCTCAGCCATTGTTCGTTCTCCTCTCAGATGAGCTTCTGGCCGACCAGGAACTCGGCGATCTTCGTGCCGCCGTCGCCCTCGTCCTCGACGCGCTGACCGGCCTGCCGCGGCGGCTTCGGCGCCGCCTCGGTGACCTGCGACCACGCGTTGCCGAGGCCCACCTCGCCCGCGTCGATGCCCAGATCGGCGATCGTGAGCGTGTCGACGGGCTTCTTCTTCGCGGCCATGATGCCCTTGAAGGACGGGTACCGCGGCTCGTTGATCTTCTCGCTGACGCTCACCAGCGCCGGCAGGCTCGCCTCGAGGTGGGTCAGCCCGTCCTCGGTCTCGCGGTCGGCCTTCACGGTCGTGCCGTCAACGGTCAGCTGGCGCACGTAGGTCAGCTGCGGCAGGCCCAGCAGCTCGGCGAGGATCGCGGGCACCGCACCAGCGCGGCCGTCGGAGGCCTCGTTGCCGGCGATGATCAGGTCGTAGCCCTCGACCTTGCCGATGGCGGCGGCGAGCACCTTCGCGGTGGCGATCACGTCGGAGCCGTGCAGCGCCTCGTCGGAGACGTGGATGGCCTTGTCGGCACCCATCGACAGCGCCTTGCGGATGGCGTCGGTGGCGCGGTCGGGGCCGACGGAGATCACGGTGACCTCGCCCTCCCCGGCCTCCTTGATCTTGAGGGCCTCTTCGACGGCCTTCTCGTTGATCTCGTCGAGCACCGCGTCGGCGG
This sequence comes from Amycolatopsis dongchuanensis, assembly GCF_039542405.1. Lineage (NCBI taxonomy): Bacteria > Bacillati > Actinomycetota > Actinomycetes > Pseudonocardiales > Pseudonocardiaceae > Amycolatopsis > Amycolatopsis dongchuanensis. Next base: position 33,563 of record NZ_BAABIB010000159.1, on the reverse strand, counting down.
ACTCGCGGTCCAGCGTGTGGTCAGCGTCGGAGAGCTTCCGCTCCGAATAGGTGTCTGGCACCTGCTTGACCAGAACGACAATCTTCGTCATGGGTCCCCTTCGACCTCCCGGATTCCAGCCCTACTCGTCGGTAGCGTAGGGAGGTTCGGCGGCGTTGGCGCGCTGAGGTGATGCCATTCACCGAGAATCGCAATTTACTAGGACGATGGTCCCAATACTTCTGTCCACCCTATCGCGCTACTCCGAGTGGCCTTGTCGGCGGATGGGCTACACGTCGTAGACCTTTCGGGCTAACCTCACTGACCGTGTCTCCTCACGTGGCGGTAGTGACCGACTCGACGGCCTCGCTGTCGGAGCAGCTCGTGCGGCAATGGGGGATCAAGGTGATCCCGCTGCAGCTCCAGGTCGAGGACCGCATCGACGACGAGAACCGGTTCGACCGCGGGGAGCTCGTGGAGTCGCTGCGGGCCGGCCGCCACGTCGCGACCGCCCCGCCCGATCCGGGCGCCTTCTTCTGGTCCTACCAGGACGCGGCGAGCGCGGGTGCCGCCGCGATCGTGAGCGTGCACATCTCGGGCCGGATGTCGGCCACCGTGCACGCCGCCCGCCAGGCCGCCGAGCAGGTGCGCATCCCCGTCTACACGCTGGACAGCGGGACGGTCGGGATGAGCCTGGGCTTCGCGGTGCTGTCGGCCGCGCGCGCCGCGGCCGCCGGAGCGCAGGTGAACCGCGTGATCGAGGCGGCGGAGCGGCGCTTCACCAGCACGTCCGAGCTGATCTACGTGGACACGCTCGAATACCTGCGCCGCGGCGGCCGGATCGGCGCCGCCTCGGCGATGGTGGGCACCGCGCTGAACATCAAGCCGCTGCTGACCGTCAAGAGCGGCGAGGTCGCGCCGCTCGCCCGCGTCCCCGGTGCCAAGCGGGCGCTGAACAAGCTGGTGGACCTCGCGGCCGAACGCGCGGGTTCGCACCCGAGCGAGGTGGCGGTTTCGTGCTTCCGGCCCACCGAGCGCGAGCTGGCGATGGTGGGCCAGCTGCGGCAGCGCATCCCGAACCTGCGCGACCTCTCGATCGTCGAGGCGAGCGTGGTCGTCGGCTCCCATGTCGGGCCCGGTGCGATGAGTGTGACGGTTTCTCCGGTTTGACCTGGGGAACTCCCCCTGTGCCGCCGCCGTTGGAGCGGTAGCGGAAACCGACATACGGGAGGAACCGTGGCCTCGCTGTTCAACCGCATCGCCCGGCTCGCCAACAGCCCGCAGGGCCGTCGCGCGATCCAGCAGGCGAAGCAGTTCGCCAACGACCCGCGCCGCCGCCAGCAGGCCAAGGACGCGGTGGAGAAGGTGCGCAGGCAGCTGGCGAACCGCCGACGCGGACACTGATCGATAACTTCCCGTGAAGCTGTAACACTCGGCCGTTATCACCCGATAGGGTCACCCCCGTCCGGACGAGCCGAGGGAGCCGCGGGTGCTGACGGGGACGACGACCACACGTGAAGCGGCCGACGACGAGCAACGGCTCGTCGCGGAGATCAGGCGGTTCGCGGCCGCGCCGTTCGACGCCAGGCCGGCGCAGACGGCGCGGGTGGACGACCTCGACCTGCGGCTGTTCAGCTCCACCTACCTGCCCGCGTTCGAGTCCCCGGAGGAGACGTCGCGGCCGGTCGAGGCGGAACTGGCGCGACTGCGCCTCACGACGCCCGGCGGCGCGCCCACGAACCTGGGCGTGCTCGCCGTGGGCGCTGATCCGAGCGCGCACGTGCCGGGCGCGTACGTGCAGTTCATCCGGTACCAGGGCCTGGACCTCGACGCGCCCGTCGTCGACCAGCACGAGATCCGCGGCAACCTGGTCCACACCGCGACGCGGCTCAGCGCCCTGGTGGGCGCGAACCTGCGGACGAAGCTGAAGGAGGGCGAGGGCCTCTTCCGGGAAGACGCCCTGCCCGACTACCCGCCCGAGGCCCTGCGTGAGACGTGCATGAACGCCGTCATGCACCGGGACTACGAGCGCTCCCACGCGCCGGTGCGCATCGCGTGGTTCGAGGACCGGATCGAGGTGACCAACCCGGGCGGCCCGTACGGCCAGGTGCGGGTGGACAACTTCGACCGCGTGCAGGACTACCGGAACCCGGGGCTCGCCAGGGCGATGAAGGCGCTCGGATACGTCAACCGCTTCGGCCGCGGCATCTGGCGCATCCGGTCCGCCATGGCGAGGGCGGGCAACCCGGTCCCCGAGTTCCGCGTCGACGACTCCTCGTGGTGCGTGGTCCTGCGGAAGTGGCCCTAACCGCAGTTGGAGCAGCAGCCGCAGCCCGGGCCGGTGCACTTGCCGCAGCTGTTGCCGCAGCAGCCGGGGGCCGGGACCTCTTCTTCGTGCGCCATGATCGTTCTCCCGTCGTCGGTGGAACCAACGCATAGAGGGTCGCGCATATCCGCCCACCGGTTCCCGAACGTCGCCGGATCGGATGAAGATCGGGAAACGCCGGACGCTAGCGTAGGGGGAACCGGGCACAGCGGACGGGAGGCCGAGTGGACGTCGAAGTCGCAGGCAGGAGCACTGCGTTGCACCTGACGGGCGAGCGCACGGTGCCCGGCGTCCCGAGCGAGAACTACTGGTTCCGCCGGCACGAAGCCGCCTACCTCGCGCTCCTGCCGCTCTGCGCGGGCGCGACCGTCCTCGAAGCCGGGTGCGGTGAGGGGTACGGCGCGGCGTTGATCGCCGAGCGGGCCGCCCGTGTGGTGGCGCTCGACTACGACGAGCCGACCGTCACGCACGTCGCCCGGCGTTATCCACAGCTGGGGACAGTGCGGGGAAATCTCGCGTACCTGCCGCTCGGTGCGTCCACTGTGGACGTCGTCGCGAACTTCCAGGTGATCGAGCACCTGTGGGACCAGGCGGGATTCCTCGCCGAGTGCCGCCGGGTGCTGCGGCCGGGCGGGCGGCTGCTGGTGACCACGCCGAACCGCCTGACGTTCACGCCCGACAGCGACACCCCGCTCAACCCGTACCACACCAGGGAACTCGCACCGTCCGAACTGGACTCGCTGCTGCGTGACGCCGGGTTCGAGGTCGAGTCGCTGCGGGGGCTGCACCACGGTCCCGCCGTGCGCGCCCTGGACGAGCGGTACGGCGGGTCGATCATCGACGCGCAGCTCGACGTCGTCATGGGGCAGCTGCCGGGGCAGGCCGAGTGGCCGGAGGAGCTGCTCGCCGACATCGCGGCCATCGAGGCCGCCGGGTTCGAGATCTCCGCCGGGCGCCTGGACGAAAGCCTCGACCTGATCGCCGTGGCGGTGCGCCCGTGACCACCGAGGGCACGTTCTGCCTCGTCCTGCACAGCCACCTGCCGTGGCTGCCGCACCACGGGTCCTGGCCCGTCGGCGAGGAGTGGCTGTACCAGGCGTGGGCGCATTCGTACCTGCCGGTGGTGGACCTGCTGCGCCGGTTCGCCGACGAGGGCAGGCGCGACGTGCTCACGCTCGGCGTGACGCCGGTGCTCGCCGCGCAGCTCGACGACCCGTACAGCCTGCGGACCTTCCACGAGTGGCTCGGCCACTGGCAGCTGCGCGCACTCCAGGCGAGCACGCTGTGGCGCGACGACCCGCTGCTGCGGGAGCTGGGCGCGGCCGAGCACCGGGCCGCGGTGCACGCCACCGAGGAGCTGGAAACCCGGTGGCGGCACGGGTTTTCTCCGATTCTGCGGTCCCTTGTGGACAGTTCGACGATCGAGCTGCTCGGCGGGCCGCTCACGCACCCGTTCCAGCCGCTGCTGCACGAACGGATCCGCTCGTTCGCGCTGCGGTCCGGGCTGGACGACACGCGGCTGCGGATCGGGCACCGGCCCGAGGGCATCTGGGCGCCGGAGTGCGGTTACGCGCCGGGCATGGAGGATGGGTACGCGGCCGCGGGCGTGAAGCGCTTTCTCGTGGACGGACCGTCGCTGCGCGGGGACACCGCGGGGGCACGCACGGTCGGCTCGTCGGACGTCGTGTGCTTCGGGCGTGATCTTGAGGTCACGTACCGGGTGTGGTCGCCGAAGTCGGGCTACCCGGGGCACGCGCACTACCGGGATTTCCACACGTGGGCGCACGAGGTCGGGGTCAAGCCGTCGCGGGTGACCGGGCACCACGTCGCGCCGGAGCACAAGGCGCCCTACGACCCGGCGCTGGCGGCGGACGCGGTGCGGCAGCACGTGAAGGACTTCGTGGACACCGTCGTGACGCGGTTGCGGCAGCTGCGGGAGCGTGACGGGCGGGAGGCGCTGGTCGTCGCCGCGTACGACACGGAGTTGTTCGGGCACTGGTGGCACGAGGGCCCGGCGTGGCTCGAAGGGGTCCTGCGGGCGCTGCCGGAGGCCGGGGTGCGGGTGACGACGTTGCGTGGCGCGGTCGAAGCCGGGCACGTGCGAGGACCCGTGGACCTGCCGGCGTCGTCGTGGGGCTCGGGCAAGGACTGGCGCGTGTGGGACGGCGAGCAGGTCGCGGACATGGTCGAGGCGAACGCGGCGCTGCAGCGGCGGCTGCTGGCCCTGCGGCCCGGGGCGGTGCGGAATCCGGTGCTGGACCTGGCCGTGGGCGAAGCGATGCTGGCCCTGTCGAGCGACTGGGCGTTCATGGTGACGAAGGACTCGGCGGCCGACTACGCCCGGCGCCGGGCGCGCGTGCACACGGACCGCTTCGACGCGCTCGTGGCGGGCCGGGGCCCGTTGCCGCTGGAAGACCGCGTCTTCGGGCACCTCGACGCGCGGTTGTTGACTCGCGAGTAACCTCGCCTCATGCGCGTGCTGATGTTGTCCTGGGAGTACCCGCCGGTCGTCGTCGGCGGGCTCGCGCGTCACGTGCACGCGCTGGCGAGGCACCTCGCCAAGGACGGGCACGAGGTCGTGGTGCTGTGCCGCCACGTGGCGGGAACCGACGCGCAGACGCACCCGACCACCGATCGCGTGGTCGACGGCGTGCGCGTCATCCGCGTCGCCGAGGACCCGATGCATGTGACGTTCGAGCAGGACCTGATCGCGTGGACGCTCGCGATGGGGCACGCCATGGTGCGGCACGGCCTGGCGTTGCTGCGGACGTGGCAGCCGGACGTCGTGCACGCCCACGACTGGCTGGTGGCGCACCCGGCGATCACGCTCGCGGAGACGTCCGGCAAACCGCTGGTCGGCACCATCCACGCGACGGAGGCCGGGCGGCATTCCGGCTGGTTGTCGTACCCGCTCAACCAGCAGGTGCACTCGGCGGAGTGGTGGCTCGCGAACCGGTCCGACGCGCTGATCACGTGCTCGCAGGCGATGCGCGCCGAGGTGGCGGGGCTGTTCGACGTGCCTGCCGACGACATCACGGTGATCCACAACGGGATCGAGGAACGCGGCTGGCGCGTGCCGGCGGCGGAGGTCTCGAAGGCCCGCGCCGAGTACGCGCCCGGCGGTGAGCCGTTGTTGCTCTACTTCGGACGGTTGGAGTGGGAGAAGGGCGTGCAGGACCTGCTCGCCGCGCTGCCCGCCATCCGCCGTGACCACCCCGGGACGCGGCTGGTGGTGGCCGGACGGGGGCGGCACCTGGACGAACTGGTCGCGCAGGCGCGGAAACTGCGGGTGCGGCGGGCGGTGCACTTCACGGGGCACCTGCCGGACCGGGAACTGCGCGCGGCACTCGCGGCGGCGGACGCGGTGGTGCTGCCGAGCCGGTACGAGCCGTTCGGGATCGTGGCGCTGGAAGCGGCGGCCGCGGAGGCGCCGTTGATCGCCTCGACGGCCGGTGGCCTGGGCGAGGTGGTGATCGACGGGATCACCGGCCTGGCCTTCGAACCGGGCGACAGCGCGGCGATCCGCTCGGCGGTGGATTCCGTGCTGCGGGACCGCAAGGCGGCGAAGCGCCGTGCCAGGACCGCACGCGCCCGCCTCGCGGAGGATTTCGACTGGGCGAGGATCGCGGAAGCCACGGCGGCGGTCTACCGCCGCGCGAAGGCCGGTGACCACGGCGAACTCCCGCGCCCGAAGATCCCGACGGGGAACGCCTTCGCGTGAAGGCGAGCCCCGAACAGTGACCCTGCAACGGGAAGCGAGCAGGGGCCAACGCCCACACCCACCCCCGCCCCGATCCCCAGCCGCACTTACGGCCGCTCCGGCGTGTCAAGGGTGGGCGAAGCCCATCGCGCAGCGACGCCGAAGGCGCCCTTTACGCGCCCCGAGCGGCCGTGAACACTCAAGGATCGGGGCGGGGGTGGGCCCCGGAGCAGGGCGCCCAGCGCCCGGTGGACCCCAGTGCCGTCGAACTCAGAAAACCGGAAACCCCACCCCACGCTCCTCCTCCGGCCGGGAGCCGAAGATGCGCCGCTCCGCTTCCGTGATCGGGACGTCGTTGATGCTCGCCTCGCGGCGGCGCATCAGGCCGTCCTCCGTGAACTCCCACAGTTCGTTGCCGTAGCTGCGGTACCACTGCCCCGCCGCGTCGTGGCTCTCGTACTGGAAGCGGACCGCGATGCGGTTGCCCCCGAACGCCCAGAGTTCCTTGCGCAGCGCGTAATCCAGCTCACGCTCCCACTTCTCCGTCAGAAAACGCACGATCGCCTCTCGGCCGACGATGTACCGGTCCCTGTTGCGCCACACGGAATCCTCCGTATACGCCAGCGCGACCTTCCCCGGGTCTCGCGTGTTCCAGGCGTCTTCGGCGGCCTGGACCTTCTGGGCGGCGGTGGTCTCGTCGAACGGCGGGAACGGGGGTCGGCTCATGTCGGCCAGCCTAGAGAACGCGCGTTCTCCTCGCTAGTGCGAAAAGAACCCGGCAGGAAGGTTGGGGACTTCCCACCGGGTCTTCCCGCGCGCTGTCCGGCCAGAGATCAGCGCACGTCGCCCTCCCCGTCAGGAGGTAAGGAGGGCGACCAGCTCACCAGCCCCTCGGGCGGAAAGCGCTTCACCGCACGTCCGTCAGGTACCGGGCGTACGCGCACGTCGTGAAGAAGCTCGGCAGCTTCTCGCCGAGGGCGGTCTCCTCGAAGATCTCCCGGGCGTCGTCCAGCCTGCTGTCGCCCAGCTCGGCGCGGACCGACGCCAGCTCCTCGTCCAGCCACTGCCGCACCAGCTCCGGCGTGATCGCCGTGCCGTCGCCCAGCTTCGTGCCGTTGCGGACCCACTGCCACACCTGGCACCGGGCGATCTCGGCCGTCGCGGCGTCCTCCATGAGGTTGAAGATCGCCGCCGCACCGGTGCCACGCAGCCACGAGTCGACGTAGCGCAGCGCGACGTTGATGTTGCTCCGGACACCCTCCTCGGTGACGTCGCCGCCCGCGCTGGCCACGTTGAGCAGATCGGTGGCCGTCACCGACACGTCGTCCCGCAGGCGGCCCAGCTGGTTCGGCCAGCCGCCGAGCGTCTCGGTGAACACCTCGTCGCACACCGGGACCAGCCCGGGGTGCGCGACCCACGAACCGTCGAAGCCGTCGTTCGCCTCGCGTTCCTTGTCCTGCCGGACCTTCTCGAAGGCGACGGCGTTGGCCTCGGGGTCCTTGCTCGGGATGAACGCCGCCATCCCGCCGATCGCGTACGCACCGCGCTTGTGGCACGTGCTGACCAACAGCTCGGTGTAGGCCCGCATGAACGGCACGGTCATCGTGACCTCCGCGCGGTCCGGCAGCACGAAGTCGGCACCGGCGTCGGCGAAGTTCTTGATGATCGAGAAGATGTAGTCCCAGCGCCCGGCGTTCAGCCCGGCCGCGTGCTCACGCAGCTCGTAGAGGATCTCCTCCATCTCGAACGCGGCGGGGATCGTCTCGATCAGGACGGTCGCGCGGATCGTCCCCTGCGGGATGCCCAGTTCGTCCTGCGCCATGCGGAACACGTCGTTCCACAGCCGGGCCTCCAGGTGGCTCTCCAGCTTCGGCAGGTAGAAGTACGGCCCGCTGCCCCGCGCGATCAGCTGGCGCGCGTTGTGGAAGAAGTACAGCCCGAAGTCCACCAGGCTCGCCGAAACCGGCCGCCCGTCGATGCGGATGTGCTTCTCCACCAGGTGCCAGCCCCGCGGCCGCGCGACGATCGTGGCCGGGTTGTCGCCGATGCGGTACTGCTTGCCGTTCGACTCGAAGTCGATGTTGCGGCGGATCGCGTCGTAGAGGTTCAGCTGGCCGCCGATGATGTTGGCCCACGTCGGCGAGGTGGCGTCCTCGAAGTCCGCGAGCCACACCTTCGCGTCCGAGTTCAGCGCGTTCACCGTCATCTTGCGGTCGGTCGGGCCGGTGATCTCGACGCGGCGGTCCTCCAGCCCCGGCGCGGGCTGCGCGACCTGCCACGACGGGTCGTTGCGGATCCAGCGCGTCTCGGGCAGGAAGTCCAGCGTGCGCTCCCCCGCGGCGAGTTCCTCGCAGCGGCGGCGCCGCTCGTCGAGCAGTTCGCGCCGGCGGCCGGCGAAGGCGTTGTCCAGCTTCGCGATGAAGTCCACCGCGGCCGGGGTGAGGATTTCGTCGAACCTTTCCCCGCGGGGACCGGCGACTTCGATCCGGGACGTGAAGCGTGCAGACATGACAACCTCTCTTCGGCTCTTCGGCGCGAACGGGAAAGGGGCCGGTGCGGCGCACCGGCCCCCCTCAACCGGTCAGTGGAACTGGGCTTCCTCGGTGGAGCCGGTGAGCGCGGTGGTCGAGCTCTCCGGGTTCAGGGCGGTGGACACCTGGTCGAACCAGCCGGTGCCGACCTCGCGCTGGTGCTTCGTGGCGGTGTAGCCCCGCTCCTCGGCCGCGAACTCACGCTCCTGCAGGTCGACGTAGGCGGTCATGCCCTCGCGGGCGTAGCCGTGCGCCAGGTCGAACATCGAGTAGTTCAGTGCGTGGAAGCCGGCCAGCGTGATGAACTGGAACTTGTAGCCCATGTGGCCGAGCTCGCGCTGGAACTTCGCGATCGTCGCGTCGTCCAGGTGCTTGCGCCAGTTGAACGACGGCGAGCAGTTGTACGCCAGCATCTGGTCCGGGTACTTGGCCTTGATGGCCTCCGCGTACTTGCGGGCGACCTCGAGGTCCGGAGTGGACGTTTCCATCCACAGCAGGTCGGCGTACTCGGCGTAGGCCAGACCGCGGTCGATGCACGGCTCGATCCCGTTGCGCACCTTGTAGAAGCCCTCGGAGGTGCGCTCGCCGGTGATGTACTTCTGGTCGCGCTCGTCCACGTCGCTGGTGATCAGCGTCGCGGCCTGCGCGTCGGTGCGGGCGACGACCAGGGTCGGCACGTTCAGCACGTCCGCGGCGAGGCGGGCGGCGTTGAGGGTGCGCTCGTGCTGCTTGGTCGGGATGAGGACCTTGCCGCCGAGGTGACCGCACTTCTTCTCGGACGCCAGCTGGTCCTCCCAGTGCACGCCCGCGGCACCGGCCGCGATCATGCCCTTCATCAGCTCGAACGCGTTGAGCGGGCCACCGAAGCCGGCCTCGGCGTCGGCGACGATCGGGGCGTACCAGTCGATGTCCGTGTTGCCCTCGGCCCAGTTGATCTGGTCCGCACGGCCCAGCGCGTTGTTGATGCGCCGCACGACGGCCGGGACCGAGTTCGCCGGGTACAGGCTCTGGTCCGGGTAGGTCTGGCCCGCCAGGTTGGCGTCGGCCGCGACCTGCCAGCCCGACAGGTAGATGGCCTTGAGGCCCGCGCGGACCTGCTGGACGGCCTGGTTACCGGTCAGCGCGCCCAGCGCGTGGACGTAGTCCTCGGTCTGCAGGAGCTCCCACAGCTTCTCCGCGCCGCGGCGGGCCAGCGTGTGCTCCTCGACCACGCTGCCACGCAGCTTGATCACGTCGGCCGCGCTGTAGGACCGCTTGACACCCTTCCACCGGGGGTCGGTCTCCCACTGCTTGGCCAGCTCGGCGGCCGCCTGCTCGAAGTTCTGTGTCATGAGATGTCTCCACCCTTGCAAACTTTGCGATGACTCGCTGATGCCATTGACGATGACATGACCTGCTGAAACAGCGCCAGCGCTCCAATTTGCCAATTTCTGCGAATTTTCCGTAGCATGTTGTGAAGGTTGCGAACGCTGTGTTCGCAGCCACCAGAAAGTTTCGTGACTGAACCGGTTTCTTGATCGGTCAGGCACGGAAGATCTCCGACCGGGAGGCCCGGAATGGACAAGACTTTCGCCGGCGCGAAACTGCGGCACCTGCGCGAGAGCCGCTCGATGAGCCAGGCGGACGCCGCCCGTCTGCTGGAAATCAGCCCCAGCTACCTCAACCAGATCGAGCACAACGCCCGTCCCTTGACCGTTCCAGTGCTCCTCCGCATCACCGAGGCGTTCGGCGTCGACACCGAGTTCTTCGCCAACAACGACACCGCGCGGCTGGTCGCGGACGTCCGCGAAGCCCTCCTCGACGAGGCCGTCGGCGTCGAGGCGACGACCAGCGAGCTGAACGAGCTGGCGACCAACCTGCCCGCCGTCGCGCAGGCCCTGGTCAAGCTGCACCGCAGCTACCGCAACGCCGTCGAGACGACGGCCGCGCTGGTCACGGAGAACGGCATGGGCCTGCACGGCAGCGCCGCCGCCCCCCTGCCGCACGAGGAGGTGCGCGACTTCTTCTACGAGCGCGAGAACTACGTCGCCGAGCTGGACGAACGCGCCGAGAAGATGGCCGTCGCGATGGACCTGCGGCCCGGCAGCGTGCACCGGACGTTGCAGGACCGGCTGACCGGGCACTACGGCGTCCAGGTGACGACCGAGGGCATCGACGAGGCCCGCGGCCAGCAGCACCGGTACGAACCGGTCGCCCGCGTGCTGCGGCTCGCGCCGAGCCTGCGCATCGGGCAGCGGTCGTTCCGGATGGCCTCGCAGATCGCGCTGCTGGAGTACGACGACCTGATCACCGAACTGGCCGACTCGTGGGCGTTCTCCGGGCCGGCCGCGCGGTCACTGGCGAGGGTGGGGCTGGCGAACTACTTCGCGGGCGCGCTGATCCTGCCGTACGGGCCGTTCCTGTCGCAGGCCGAGCGGTTCCGGTACGACATCGAGCGCCTGTGCGACCACTTCGGGGTCGGCTTCGAGACGGTCTGCCACCGGTTGTCGACGATGCAGCGGCCGAAGATGCGCGGGGTGCCGTTCTCGTTCGTCCGGGTGGACCGGGCGGGGAACATGTCGAAGCGCCAGTCGGCGGCGGGTTTCCACTTCTCGCGCGTGGGCGGGGCGTGTCCACTGTGGAACATCTACGAGGCTTTCACGCAGCCGGGCAAGATCATCACGCAGATCGCGACCCTGCCCGACGGCAAGAGCTACTTCTGGATCGCGCGCACGGTCGCCCGCAACATCGGCGGCTACGGCAGCCCGGGCAAGATGTTCAGCGTCGGCCTCGGCTGCGAACTGCGGCACGCGCGGCGGCTGGTGTACTCGACGGGCCTCGACCTGGACGACCGCGCCGCCGCGACCCCGATCGGCATGGGCTGCAAGGTGTGCGACCGGCCGGCCTGCCCGCAGCGCGCGTTCCCCACGATCGGCAAGCAGTTGACGGTGGATGAGAACACGAGCACCTTCGTGCCCTATCCGGCCGTGCCGAAGAGCTGACCGGGCAATGTCTCGGTGTGACCGGCGGGGGCGTGGCTACCGTCAGTCCGCGGTCCCACGACCGGTCAGCAGCCCACGGCGGGACGAGCACCTTCGTGCCCTATCCGGCCGTGCCGAAGAGCTGACCGGGCAATGTCTCGGTGTGACCGGCGGGGGCGCGGCTACCGTCAGGCTGCGGTCCCACGGCGGGACGAGAACATTCGTGCCCCATCCGGCCGTGCCGAAGAGCTGACCGGGCAACGCCTCGGTGTGACCGGCGGGGCGCGGCTACCGTCAGGCTGCGGTCCCACGGCGGGACGAGAACATTCGTGCCCCATCCGGCCGTGCCGAAGAGCTGACCGGGCAACCTCTCGGTGTGACCGGCGTGGGCGCGGCTACCGTCAGCCTGCGGTCCCACGGCGGACGAGAACATTCGTGCCCCATCCGGCCGTACCGAAGAGCTGACCGGGCAACGTCCCCGCTCGACCGCCGCGGGCGTGGCTACCGTCGGCGGCATGCGCGTCCTGTTCAGCAGCATGCCCACGCACGGGCACGTGCTGCCGTTGCTGCCCACCGCGGGCGCCGCCCGTGCCGCGGGCGACGAGGTCGCCGTGTCGACCGGCGCCTCGCTGCGTGAGGTGGTCGGGGAGCTGCGGTTCCTGCCCGCGGGGCCGGAGATGCCGGAGCTGTTCGCCGAGCAGGCGCGACGGCCGGGGTCCCGCGATCCCCGGCGCGCGGAAGACCTGCCGGCGGTGACGGCCTTCTTCGGCGACGTGCGCATCGGGCTGACGTTCGACGCGGCGCTGGCGGCGGCGAAGGCGTTCCAGCCGGAACTGGTCGTCGCCGAGGTGGCCGACCTGGTCGCCCCGCTCGTCGCCGCGGCGCTGGGGGTGCCGTGGGTGGCGCACAGCATCTCGGCCGCGTTCCCCGAGCCGCTGGCCCGGCTGTTCGAGGAGGAGGTGCGGCGGCAGGCGGAGGCGAGGGGCCTGCGCGTGTCGCCGCGGAGCGCGTTGCTGGACCTGTGGCCGTCGTTCCTGCAGTTCGACGGCTACCGCCCGCCCGCCGACCTGGTTCCGGTGCGGCCGCTGCCCTACCGGCCGCCGGGCAGCGCGCCCGCACCACTGGCGCGGGGCGAGCGGCGGCGGGTGCTGTTCACCCTCGGCACGACGGGGGACATGTCGGTGGTCACGGGCAGGCTGCTGGCTTCACTGTCCGCTTTGGACGTCGAGGTCGTCGTCACCGCCGATCCGGTCCCGGACGCGCCGGACGCCGTCCGGTTCGTCGGGTTCACCCCGCTGGCGGACCTGCTCGAAGGCACGGACGTGGTGATCACGACCGGCGGCGCGGGCACCCTCATCGCGGCGCTGGGGCACGGCATCCCGATGGTGACGCTGCCCATGGTGGCCGACCAGCCGTTGCTCGCCGAGCGAGCGGCGTCGCTGGGCGCGGCGGCGGTCGTGGACCCGCGGCAGGCGGAGGACCGGCTGGCGGACGCGGTGGCGACGGTTCTCGGCGAGCCGGAGTACGGCGCGACTGCCCGCGAGGCGGCGGCGCGGATCGCGCAGCTGCCCGCGCCGGAAGCCGCCTGGGCGGAGGTGCTGGCGCGGCTCGCGCAGGGGTGAAGCGGCGCGAGCCGGGGCACGGCTCGCCCGCGACGCGGCGGCACGGATCACGCAGCTACCCGCGCCCGAAGCCGCCTGGGCGGAGGTGCTGGCCCGGATCGCGCAGCGGGGAAGCGACCGCGAGCCAGGGCACGGCTCGCCCGCGACGCGGCGGCACGGATCACGCAGCTGCCCACGCCCGAAGCCGCCTGGGCGGAGGCGCTGGCCCGGATCGCGCAGCGGGGAAGCGGCGCGGGGACAGCGGCACAACCGGGCGACAAGCGACCGCGAGCCAGACACGGCTCGGCCACCCGCGACGCGGCGGCGCGGGTCGCGCAGCCGCCCGCACCGGAAGCCGCCTGGGCGGAGGCGCTGGCCCGGATCGCGCAGCGGGGAAGCAGCGCGGGGAAGCGACCGCGAGCCGGGGCACGGCTCGACTGCCCGCGGCGCCGCCCGGGCGGAGTGCCGTCGTAGCAGCGAAGCAGCACAGGAAATCACGCCGGTAGCCACTCGACCCACGAACCGTGTGGGTCGGTGCGGGCGATGGCCTGGGCGTCGCGGGCCAGGGTGAACGTGCCGGGCACAGCAGAGACCTCACAACCGGGAATCACGGCCGCGTTCTCGTTCGCCAGCCAGACCGCGCCCGTGGCGCGGACCGCGTCGGCGAAGGCGGCGCGTTCGCCCGCGTCCCGGACGTAGGCCAGCACGGCGGTGTGGAACACGACGAGCGTCGCCTCCGGTGGGGCCTGCGCCGCGAGCGCGGTGAAGTCCGTTCGCAGGTCCCCGCGGTGCACCGGCGGCGGGTCCCGGCGGGCGACCTCCAGCGCGGCCCGCAGCCGGGGCAGGCGCTCCTCCTCCCCCGGCCAGATCAAGGCCTCCAGCCACGCGCATTCGGCGGGATCACGCACGTCGAGCGGGTTGAGGTCGAGTCCGGCCCGCCAGACCACCTCGGGCACACGCGACGGCAGCGGCGTGGCGTCGTTCGCCCGACAGGGAAGCACCGGCTCGCCGGGCAGGGACACGCGGCCGTAGTCGTAGCCGTACCGATCGGGCTGCAGGCACAGCCCCGCCGACGCGCCCACCTCCAGCAACGCGAGTGGCTGCGGCAGAGCCGCGAGCGCGGGCAGCAGCGTCGCGCACCGCGCGGGTTCGTTGGTCTGCGTCGAACGGCTGACGATCACTTCGCGGATGTCACCACGGCGCTCGGCGAAGGACTCCCGGAACGACGCCCAATCCCGCGTCGGACCACACAGGTACTGCACCGCCGCCAGGAACAGGTTCGGCTGCCGCTTCGCCTGCGGCAGCTCCTCCAGGAACGCCAGCACTTCCGCGTCTTCGGCGATGCGCGTGCAGATCTCGGTGTACACCTGCGACCGGCCCGCCGTCTCGTGCTCGGCGAAGCGGCGGTACAGCTCCGCGACGCCGGGCACTAGCCCTGTTCCAACGTCTTCTGCAGTGCCTTGTCCGCCTTGCGGGCCATGTCCTTGATCGCCTCGCGGCGGGCCGCGTCGGCTTCGTAGTCGGCTCGGCGGTCGCGCACGACGCGGGCCGGGGAGCCGACCGCGATGGCGTAGTCCGGGATGTCCCCGCGCACCACGGCGTGTGCGCCGAGCACGCAGCCGCGCCCGACGCGCGTGCCGCGCAGGACCGAGACCTTCGTGCCGATCCACGTGTCCGGCCCGATGCGCACGGGCGACTTCACGATGCCCTGGTCCTTGATCGGCAGGGTGATGTCGCTCGTCACGTGGTCGAAGTCGCAGATGTAGACCCAGTCCGCGACCAGCGTCGCCGCACCGAGTTCGATGTCGAGGTAGCCGTTGACGACGTTCTGCCGCCCGAACACGGCCTTGTCGCCGATGCGCAGCGAACCCTCGTGACAACGGATGGCGTTGCCGTCACCGATGTGCACCCAGCGCCCGATCTCCAGCCTGCCGTAACCGGGACGGCAGTGGATCTCGACGTTCTTGCCCAGGAACACCATGCCCCGCAGGATGATGTGCGGGTTCGCGAGCCGGAACTTCAGCAGCCGCCAGTACCGGACCAGGTACCACGGGGTGTACGCCCGGTTCCGGAGGAGCCAGCGCAGCGAATCGGCGGTCAGGAACTTCGCCTGCCGCGGGTCCTTCCGCGCCCGGCGCCACGCACCCACCCTCGACAGCACCGGCGATCCCCACATGGATGTCATAGGTTGGAAGGGTAACTGCCTCCCTCAAGGGCGGCGGCGGGGAAGGGGCTGGCCATGGGCACACGGCTGATCATCGACACGGACCCCGGCGTGGACGACGCCTTCGCGATCGCGCTCGCCGCGCTCAGCGACGACGTGGACCTGCTCGGGGTGACGACGGTGTTCGGCAACGTCTCGCTCGAAGCCACCACGCGCAACGCCCTGCGCGTACTGCAACTCTGCGGCCGCCCCGACGTTCCCGTCGCCGCCGGGGCCGCGCGCCCGCTGGTGCACCCGCAGCCCGCCCGGGCCGGGCACGTGCACGGCGAGGACGGGCTGTCCGGCCGCTCCGCCGCGCTGCCCGAGCCCGAGCGCGGACCCGAGCCGGGCGGCGCCGTCAAGCTGCTGGTGTCGCTGCTGGAAGCGGCCGACGAGCCGGTGACCATCGCGCCGATCGGGCCGCTCACCAACATCGCGCTGCTCCTGGCGGCGCACCCGCACGTCAAGGAGAAGATCGGCCGGATCGTGCTGATGGGCGGCGGCGTCGGCCGCGGCAACAGCACGGCGACCGCCGAGTTCAACATCTGGAGCGACCCCGAAGCGGCCCGGCGCGTGCTCGTCGAGGAGGACGTGCCGTGTGTCATGGTGCCGCTCGACCTGACGCACCGCTGCGCCGTTTCCACCGCCTGGCTGGGGAAACTCGCGGCCGGTGGCCGGATCGGCGCCGCACTGGAAGCGCTCACCCCCGACTACCTGGCGTCCTACCGGCGCTCGCTCGGCTGGGACGGGATCGTGCTGCACGACGCCGTCGCCGTCGCCGAGGCGATCAGCCCCGGCATCCTGCGCACCGAGTCCTACCCGGTCGACGTGGACTGCACGTTCGGCCCCGGACGCGGCACCACCCTCGTCGACCGCCGGCGGGCCGGCATGCGCGGCGAGGGTGAGGGTGCCGTCGCCCCGAGTGCCGTCCAGGTGGCGGTGGACACCGACGTGGACGGCCTCGGGGAGTTCGTGCTGGGCAGGCTCACGCGGTGAGCGCGGCCTTGAGGAACGCGACAGCCTGAGCGATCGCCGCACCGGCGGCAGGGGTCTCGCGCAGGGCGTTCAGCATCACGAAGTCGTGGATGACGCCCTGGTAGCGCACGGCCGTCACGGGGACACCGGCCTGGCGCAGCTTCGCTGCGTACGCCTCGCCTTCGTCGCGCAGCACGTCCGCCTCGCCGGTGATCACGAGTGCCGGCGGCAGGCCCGCGAGCTGCTCGACACTCGCCCGCAGCGGTGAAGCGGTGATCTCGGCGCGCTGCTTCTCGTCGGTCGTGTACTGGTCCCAGAACCACTTCATCCCGGTGCGGGACAGGAAGTACCCGTCGGCGAACTGCTCGTACGAGCCGGTGTCGAAGTTCGCGTCGGTGACCGGGTAGAACAGCACCTGCTGCCGGAACGACGGGCCACCGCGCTCCTTGGCCATCAGCGTGACGGCGGCGGTCATGTTCCCGCCGACCGAGTCACCGGCGATCGCGATGCGGCTCGCGTCGAGGTCCTTCTCGGCGCCGTGCTCGGCGACCCACTTCGCGACGGCGTAGTTCTGCTCGATCGCGACGGGGTAGCGGGCCTCGGGCGAGAGGCTGTACTTCGGGAAGACGACGGCGGCACCGGTGCCGACGGCGAGTTCGCGCACCAGGCGGTCGTGGGTGTGCTCGTTGCCGAACACCCAGCCCGCGCCGTGGATGTAGACGACCACCGGCAGCGCGCCCGTCGCGCCCTTCGGCCGCAGGATGCGCACCGGCACGTCGGCGACGGTCGTGTCCTCGATGTCGACCTCGGGCTTGGCGATCTCGCCCGACTGCACCTCGTCCACCGCCTTGCGGCCTTCGGCCGGGCCGAGGTCGTACAGGTACGGCGGGTTGGCGGTGGCCTCGGCGAACGCCTGCGCGGCGGGTTCCAGAGCGAGGTTCCGGGGGTTCGCGGTCATGTCCTTCTCCTTGCGTCGGTCGAACCGGATGACATGAAGGTAGCGCGCCATTCAGTTGTGCACAACTTAGTTGGACACAATGAGATGTAGAGCACTTGAATTGCCCGCATGACCAGGTGCGGGCACCATGGGTGCCAGGAGGTGACCGAGATGTCCGGAGAAGCACCCCGGCTCGACGATCAGGTCTGCTTCGCGCTCTACGCGGCGTCCCGCGCCGTGACGAACCTGTACCGGCCGCTGCTGGACGAGCTGAACCTGACGTACCCGCAGTACCTCGTGATGCTGGTGCTGTGGGAGCACGACAGCTGCCAGGTCAAGGAGCTGGGCCGGGCGCTGAGCCTCGACTCGGGCACGCTGTCGCCGCTGCTCAAGCGCCTGGAGAAGCTCGGGCTCGTGCGGCGCGAACGGCGCAGTGACGACGAGCGCTCGGTGAGCATCACGCTGACCGGCGAGGGCGCGGCGCTGAAGGAGAAGGCGATCCCGCTGCCGACGACGATCGGTGAGGCGATGGGCCTCGACGACGCCGGGCTGGCCGAGCTGCGCACGACGTTGCGCGCGCTGACCGAGTCCGTGACGAACTACCGCGTCACGCCGTCGGCGACGACCAGGGGGTAGGTGCACGCCGGGTCGGGATCGAGCACCTTCTCGCAGGTGATCCGGTAGGTCCACGGGCCGGCGAGGTCGTAGGCGTAGTGCAGCTCGCCGCCCCGGCGCGGGAACACTGTGGACAGTCGCAGCTCGTGCTCGTCCCGGCGGCCGGGCAGGCCGGAGCGCGGGTCGGCGTAGCGCACGCCGTCGACGGTGAACTCGTGCAGCTCGGTTCCGTCGTGCCCGGCCAGCGGCAGCAGGACCTCGTGCAGCGCGCCGAGGGTGGTGCCGGCCGGGACCTGCACCCGCCACCACTCCCCCGTGCCCGCTTCGACCTTGAGCTGGTGCACCCGGACGCGGAAGTTCGCCTTCACCAGCGCGTCGTGCAGCCCGGCGGCGTCGGGGTGGTCGCTGGCCGCGAGGACGCCGAGGCCGCCGCTGTCGCGGACGTAGTGGAAGGCGTTCTCGAGGCCGCGGCGGACGCGCGTGGCCAGGGCGTATTCGGTGACGAGCCAGCGGCGCTGCAGCTCGTCGACGCCGCGGCCCTCACCCCAGCTCGCCAGCGCGGCCATCGCGTGGGCACGCAGGTTCCGGTACCGCAGGGCGCTGCGCCAGGCGGACAGCACCTCCGCGCCGAAGCCCGCGACGACGTCCACCGCCGCGACCCGCTCGACGGGGGTGGCGAAGTCCGCGGCGTGCAGCAGCTGGGCCGCGCCGAAGACCGGACGGCGATCGCCGAACCAGCGCAACGCCAGTTCCCACGTCTCGTCCTCCGGCAGCGGGGCGAGCCGGGTCAGCAGTTCGCCCGCCGACAGCTCAGGCGTGACGGACTCGGGAGCGCGGGCCTCGAACCGGTCGCGCGCCCACCGGCCCAGATCCGTCAACCGCCCGCCGTCGAGCGCGCCGAAGCTGGTCAGCAACGCCACCGCGTCCTCGACGGGCAGGTCGCCGGTCTGCCGGAACGCCTTGTACGCGGCGGCCGCGTCCTCGTAGCCCGCCAGGATCTCTGCGACGTCCCCGCCTTCCGCGGCGGCGAGCACGGCGCGGCAGAGCGTGCGCGCGCCCCGGCGCTCCGGATCGTGCGACTCCGCGGTCAGAACGGCGTCGAGCCCCTTCAGCCACAGTTCGGCGGGATCGCCCTCGGGCTCGCGCGCGACCGCCTTGGCCGGGCCGATCTCGATCAGCCCGGCGGCTTCGGCGGCGAGCCACGGCCAGTGGACCGTGGGCACCTCGGCCGCCGTGCGTACCTTCGCCGGCAACCGCACGCCGAGCGCGGCTGCCGCCGACGGCAACTGCGCAGGCTTCAACACCCCTTTGGCCGTAACGGGTTTTCCCGAACCGACCCATTTCCTGAGTTTGTCCGCCTGCGACAGTCCCTCCTCGGCCGAGTTCGGGATCCGGGACGTCACGCCCGGAACACTAGAAGCACAGCCGGCGCACACCGGCACCGGCCCGAGGAGCAACCGGAGTGATCAAGGAACGTCCTGGCTACATGGCAGAGATGCGAGTCGAACCTGCCCGGGAGGCGGACGCCGCACAGATCCTCGCCGTGCACATCGCCGCTCGCAGCACGTACTACCGCGGTTTCGTGCCCGAGAAGCTCCTCGCGGAGCAGAACGAGCGCGATTCCGAGCTGTACCGGGGGATCATCCGCGCTCTCGACCGGCAAGTCCGCGTTGCGCGGCTGGACGGGGAGGTCATCGGGTTCCTCGTGCTCGGACCTTGCTACCACCCCGAGCCCGATCCGGCGGTCACGTCGCAGCTGTACCAGATCCAGGTGCACCCGGAGTTCTTCCGGCAGGGTGTCGGCTCGGCGCTGCACGCGGAAGCGGTGGCCCTGTGGCAGGCGGCCGGGGTGCGCGCGGCACGGCTGTGGGTGTGGGACTTCAACGTGACGGCACGCGCCTTCTACGCCAAGTACGGCTGGCGCGAGGACGGCAGGGAGCTGCCGGCCGGACCGCGCATCGGGGAGCACCGGCAGCTCGGCTACCGGCTGGATTTGCCCGGGCTCGCGGCGGGCAACTGACGACCGCTCAGCCCGCTTGGGACACCGGGGCCGCCGTGACGAGCCGCCGCACCCAGGCCAGGTCCGCCTTGCCCGCCGGGCTGCGCCGGATCTCCGGGACGAACAGCACCTCGCGCGGGCGCTTGTACCCGGCCAGTTCCGCCCCCACGTGGTCGGTGACCTGCTCCGCCGTCAGCTCTCCCCGCGGTGCGACGACGGCGACGATCCGCTGCCCCCACCTCGGGTCCGGCACGCCGGTCACGATCACGTCCGCCACGGCGGGGTGGGCGGCGATCACCTGCTCGACCTCCTCGGCGAACACCTTCTCCCCACCGGTGTTGATCACGCGGCTGCCGCGGCCGAGGAGGGTCAGCGAACCGTCCGCCTCCACCGTGACCAGGTCGCCCGAGAAGACGTAGCGGACGCCGTCGATCGTGCGGAACGTCGCGGCGCTCGCCTCCGGGTCGTCGAGGTAGCGGGTCTCGGGCTGGGTCGGCGCGGCGAGCCTGCCGACCTGCCCCGAGCCGGGCTCGACGTCACGGTCGTCGTCGCCGAACACGCGGCAGCCCGGCAGCAGCTCGAACCGCTCACGCCGCCCGCGTGCCGTGACCGACCGGGCGAACGGCCCGCCCTCCGACGCGGCCAGCACGTCCTCCAGCTCGGCGTCGCAGTGCCGCAGCAACCGCTCCTTGACGGCCGCGCTCCACGTCACACCCGCGCTCACCACGCGTTTCAGGCTGCTCACGTCGTAGTCGCCGCGGTCGAGCGCGTCGGCCAGGGGGCCGGCGAACACGTCACCGACCACCACCAGCACCGCCACCCGCAGCCGCTCGATCTCGCGCGCCATCTCGCCGGGGTCGTAGGAACGGGACGGCAGGTAGGCGACCGTGCCGCCGCTCGTCAGGCAGCCGAGGCTCAGGTACAGCCCGGTGCCGTGCATCAGCGGCGGCGCCACGAGCGTGGTCCGCCCCTGGATCTTCGCCGCGTTGGCGCCGACCACCTCGCTCAGCCACCGGTGGCTCGCCACGACGCCCTTCGGCCTGCCCGTGGTGCCGCCCGTGAACATCAGCCATTCGTCGTCGGGCGAGCGGTCGATGCGGGGCATCGGCGGCAGGGTCAGCTCGCCGAACGGCACGGCCTTCACCGAAGGCAGGCGGTCCAGCGCCGGGCGCATCCGGGACTCGAGGTCCGGGTCGTACACGAGCGCGTCCGCACGGGCCCCGCCCAGCAGCTCGACCAGCTCCCGCTCCCGGTAGCGGTAGTTGACGTTGACCGGCAGCGCGCGCAGCTTCGTCACCGCGAACACGGTTTCGAGGTAGCCGGGGCCGTTGTACAGCGCGATGCCGACGCGTGAGCCGGGACCGACACCTTCGGCTGCCAGCCGGGCCGCCAGCCGCGCGGCGTGATCGTCGAGTTCGCGCCAGGTCCGCCGGGTTTCGCCGTGCACCACGGCGAGCCGGTCCCCCAGCTCGTCGGCGAGACGTTCCAGGACCGTCGCGAGGTTCCCGTCCACGTGATCGAGCCTGGCCCCGCGGTGGGTGTGGGACAAGGGCCCTCTCGCCCCACGGAATATGAGCATTGCTAAATACTCTGATTGAGAGCTATATTCGGAGCCGTGACCGCCCAGCTCGCCGAGAACCTGATGGTGACGGTGGCCGGCCTCCGCAGGCTGGTCCGCCGCCACGTCGCCGCCCGGCTGCCCGAGCTCGACCCGCGCCTGCGCGGCGCGCAGATCGAGCTGCTGCGCGTGGTGGAGAAGCAGCCGGGCATCGGGGTCGCCGCGGCCGCGCGGCGGCTGCACCTCGCGGGCAACTCGGTCAGCACGCTCGTCAACCAGCTCGTCGACGCGGGGATGCTGGAGCGCCAGGTCGACCCGGCGGACCGGCGCGCGGCACGGCTGGAGCTGACGCCCGCCGCGCACACGAGGCTCGCCACCTGGCGGCGCACGAGGACCGAGTTCGTCGCCGGACGGCTGGCCGCTCTGTCCGATGTGGACCGTGAGGCGATCGAGTCGGCCCTGCCCGCGCTCAACCGCCTGCTCAAAGCGATCGAGGAGGAGACATGAGTGACACACCCGCCGTGAGGTGCACCGGGCTGCGGCACTCCTTCGGCGAGACGGCCGCGGTCGACGGGCTCGACCTGGAGATCGCGGCCGGGGAGATCTTCGGCCTGCTCGGCCCGAACGGGGCGGGCAAGACCACCACCATCCACATGATCACCACGCTGCTGCCCGTCACCGAAAGCCACATCGAGGTGTTCGGGCTCGACGTGCGCAGGAAGATGGCCGTCCGCAGGCTGATCGGCTACGTGCCCCAACAGCTTTCGGCCGACGCGACGCTCAGCGGACGGGAGAACGTCACCCTGTTCGCGCGGCTGTTCGACGTGCCCCGCGCGCACCGGCGTGAGCAGGTCGAGCGCGCGCTCGACGCCGTGGGCCTGACGCAGGACGCCGACCGGCAGGCCTCGGGCTACTCCGGCGGCATGATCCGCCGCCTGGAGCTGGCGCAGGCGCTGATCAGCTCGCCGCGGCTGCTGATACTGGACGAACCGACGATCGGCCTCGACCCGGTCGCGCGCTCCGCGGTGTGGGAGCGCATCGAGCAGATCCGCGCCGAGACCGGCATGACCGTGCTGGTCACGACGCACTACATGGACGAGGCCGAGCAGTACTGCGAGCGCATCGCGCTCATGCACCGCGGCCGCATCCGCGCACTCGGCACCCCCGCCGAACTCGAAGCCGGTCTCGGCGAGGGGTCCACTTTGGACGACGTGTTCCGCGCGATGACCGGCGACCAGCTCGATGGAGGAGGAATCCGCGATGTCCGCGCCACTCGCCGCACCGCCCGCCGCCTGGGCTAGCCCCGGTCCGCTCCGGCAGGTCGGGCTGCTGCTGTCGCGCATGGGCACGATGTGCCTGATGGAGCTGCAGAAGCTCCGCCGCGACCGCACCGAGCTCGTCACACGGGCCATCCAGCCCGCGTTGTGGTTGCTGATCTTCGGGGAGACCTTCACGCGGCTGCGCGCGATCCCCACCGGCAACACGCCGTACCTCGACTACCTCGCGCCCGGCATCCTCGCCCAGTCCGCCTTGTTCATCGCGATCTTCTACGGCATCCAGATCATCTGGGAACGCGACGCCGGGGTGCTGGCGAAACTGCTCGTCACCCCCACCCCGCGGGCCGCGCTGGTCGCGAGCAAGGCGTTCGCGGCCGGGTTGCGCGCACTCGTGCAGGCGGTGATCGTGCTGATCCTCGCGGCACTGCTGGGGGTGTCGATCACGCCGAACCCGCTCAAGCTCGTCGGGATGGCGGTCGCGCTGGTGCTCGGGTCGGCGTTCTTCTGCTGCCTGTCGATCGTGATCGCGGGGCTGGTGCTGTCCAGGGACCGGCTGATGGGCATCGGCCAGGCCATCACGATGCCGCTGTTCTTCGGCTCCAACGCGCTGTACCCGGTGGACCTGATGCCGGGCTGGCTCAAGGTGGTCAACCACGTCAACCCGCTCAGCTACGAGGTCGAGGCGCTGCGCGGCCTGCTCATCGGCACCCCGGCACGGCTCGGGCTCGACTTCGGGGTGCTCGTCGGCGCGATGCTCGCCGCCATCGGCGTCGCGTCCGCGCTGCTGGGACGCCTCGCGCGCTGAGGAGTTTGTCGGAATTCACCACCGGGTACCCCTGCGCGCACCGGAGGCACTACAGCAGTGTGGTGCCCCATCGCGACAAAGGGGACGAGATGATGGCTCGTTCGAAAGACGCACACCTCCGGGTCCAGGGACTGCAGCCCGTGCAGGTCCTCGCGGGGCTCGTCGGGCTGGTCTACCTCGCGGCCGGGATCGTCGGGTTCGCGCGGACCGGGCTCGGGAACTTCGCGGGCAACCAGCACGAGATGCTGCTGGGCTTCATGATCAACCCGCTGCACAACCTCGTGCACGTGGTGGTCGGCGTGCTCGGCCTGCTGACCGCGACGTACTCGGGGCTCGCCCGCACGTACGGCTGGGTGCTGTTCGTCGGCTACGGCCTGATCGCCATCTGGGGTCTGATGATCACCGGCGTGATCTCGTCGAACCCGGTGGCGAACCTGGGCAACCCGCTCAACCTCAACAACGCCGACAACTGGCTGCACGTCGGGACGGCGGTGCTGGGCCTCATCATCGCGGTGATGCCCGCCCGCAAGGTCGTGCACGTCGTCGAGCCCGAACCGGCGACGACCGCCACGACCACCACCACGACCGCACCGACCGAGCCGATCCGGACCGGCGGGGACACCCGCGCGGACGTCCCGGAGCAGGCGGAGGCCGAGGCCCGGCCGGGCGAGCGGCGGCGCGGATCCTGGCTGCGGCGGAGCCACACCGCGGCGCACTGACGCCCGTCAGGCAGACTGCTCCGCGTGAGCGGAACGGTTCTCGTCCTCGGTGGGCGCAGTGAGATCGGCCTGGAAGTCGCGCGCAGGCTGGCCGAGCCCGGCAGGAAGATCGTGCTGGCCGCACGGCGCAGCGCGGACCTCGGCGAGCAGGAGGCCGCGCTGCGCGAGGCCGGTGCGGCGGACGTCGTCCGCGTCGAGTTCGACGCGGACGACCTCGCGAGCCACCGGCCCGTGCTCGAGCGGGTCGCCGCCGAGCACGGTCCGCTCGACGTCGTGGTGGTGGCCTTCGGCATCCTCGGCGACCAGCGGCGCGCCGAGGCCGACGCCGCGCACGCCGCGGCCATCGCGCACACCGACTACCTCGCCCACGTCCACGTGCTGACCGAACTCGTGAACCTGTTGAAGGCACAGGGTTCGGGGCGCATCGTGGTGTTCTCCTCCGTCGCCGGGATCCGGGTCCGGCGGGCGAACTACGTGTACGGCTCCGCCAAGGCCGGGCTCGACGGCTTCGCCAGCGGCCTGGCCGACGCGCTGCACGGCGGCCCGGTCAAGCTCCTGCTCGTGCGGCCCGGCTTCGTGATCGGCCGGATGACCGCGGGCATGCCGCCGGCGCCGTTCTCCAGCACGCCCAGCCAGGTCGCCGACGCGACCGTCTCGGCGTTGCGGCGCGGGCGCGGCGAGGTGTGGGTCCCCGCCGTGCTCCGCCCCGTCTTCTTCGCTATGCGACTGGTTCCCCGGACCGTTTGGCGACGGCTGCCTCGGTGACCGGCGCCAGCGCGCCCTCGGCGTCGCCCGGCAGCCGCTTCTGCACCCGGCCGAGTGCGAACAGCAGGCCGGACATCAGCAGCGGGAACAGGGCGAACACGTAGAACGTGCCCTTGGCGCCCAGCCCGTTGTCCATGATCACGCCCGCGAGCCAGGGACCGAGCATCGCGCCGAACTTCGCGATCGAGGTCGCCCACGCGGCGCCGTTGGCGCGGATCGCCGGCCGGTAGAAGATGCCCGAGATGCTGTGCATCCCGCCGTGCCCGCCGACGATGAACAGCTGCGCGAGCAGCAGGACCACGATGTACAGCGGCTTGTCCAACGGCGCGAGCCCGATCAGCAGCAGGCACGGCACGCCGAGCAGCGGCATGAACGCGATCGTGCCCGCCCCGCGCCGGTCGATGAACCGGCCGATCAGGATCTGCCCGACCGCACCGCACACCGAGGCCACCGCCGCGACCGTCGCGGCGGCGGAGGTCGAGAACCCGAAGCGCTCGTTGAGGATCGGGGTCCAGAACGCCAGGTAGAACACGACCGCGGACGAGCAGATGTAGGCGATCCACAGCAGGCTGGTGATCGTCCTGAGCCGGTCGCGGAAGAGCTGCGCCGGCGTGAACCGCTTCTTGTCGATGATCCCCGCGACGAACCTCGTGCCCTGCTCGAACCGCAGCGACGGGTCGATGCGGCGCAGGATCTTCGCGATCCGGTCCTGCTTGAGGTCCTTCTGCGCCAGGAACTTCACCGACTCCGGCAGCACCAGCGCCACCGGGACCACCATCAGCAGCGAGGCCACACCGCCCGCGACGAACACGGACTGCCAGCCGAACTCCGGGATCAGCAGGTTCGACACCGGGCCGCCCGCCGCGGTGCCGAGGCTGTACCCGAACATGATCACCACGACGGACGTGGACCGGAACCGCGCGGGGGCGAACTCCGTGTTCAGCGCCCACGTCAACGGCAGCACGCCACCGAGGAACAGGCCCGAGACGAAGCGCAGCACCGCGAGCTGCGTGTAGTCCGTCGCGAAGACGAACAGGATCATGAAGATGCCGAAACCGGTGGTGGCGACCAGGATCGACGGCCGCCTGCCGATGCGGTCGCCGAGGTAGCCCATCGCCAGCCCGCCGATCAGCGTGCCGAAGATGCCGATGGTGCCCAGCGTGCCCAGCTGCGTGTCGGTGAGGGTGAACGCCTTCTTGATGTAGCGCCCGGCGAAGGACAGGATCTGCAGGTCGAACCCGTCCAGGAACGTGATACCCCACGACACGGCGAACAGGCCGAGCCAGAACCGGCCCACCCGTTGTCTTTCGATGATCGGCAGGACGTCGACGGCGGGACTTGACATGGACACACTCCCTTGTGCGCTCAGGTGTGGACTACAGAGCCGGTTTGACCTCGACGACGCCCGCGTCGGCGTCGACGCGGACCCAGTCCCCCGTGGTGATCACCTCGACCGGGTCCCGGTCGAAGCCCGTCATGCTCGGCACCCGCGTGACGACCGCGCCCAGTGCCACCTTCGTCGTGAGGTGGGTGAACACCATCGCGAGCGGCGCCGTGCCCATCAGCCGGGTGCTCTGGAAGAAACCCGACCAGCCGGAAGACCCCTTGGCGCCCGGGAACACGAGGATCTTCCCGGCGAACGACACCCCGTACAGCTCGTGCCGCCGCTCGATGATCACGCCCTTCGCCGGGTCGATCCCGCCCCAGCCGGAGATCGTCTCGTGCGAGACGAGCGCCTCCCCCTCCACGACGCCGGGTACCACTCCCCTGCCACGCAACACGATGCTCATCGCAGCTCACCCCGCCAGCGGCCGGTGACGGCCGCGTCGACGCAGTCCTCCAGCGTGCCGAACCACGCCTCGATGCCGAGGATGGCGGGCAGGTAGTGCGCCTGCTTCGCCGAGTCCGTGGCGAAAACACGCGTGCCGGGAGGCGCCGAGCGGGACATCGCAGGACAGGAGTCCGACAGCACGCGCCCGCCTGCCCGCTCGATGATCTCGGTGTAGCCGCTGCGGTCCGCGACCACCTTGAGCGCACGTGGCACCATGATCCACAGCTGCGCCTTGAGCTTGCGGCCTTCGAGCGCGCGGGCCGCGCGCCAGATCTGGTCGATCGAGGCGTGCGGGCAGCCGAGCAGCACGAAGTCCACGTCGGTGTTGTCGCCCTGCGAGTTCAGGTCGTCGTACACCGCCTGGCGTTCGCGTTGTCCATAGTGGACAGCCTCGGGCAGCGCGGCACCACCGAACGCCGCTTCCACCGTCGGCGCCTCCGGGGTGACGCCGGGGATGTGGTACATCTCGACGCCGCCACTGGACGCCGCCGCGGCGCCGAAGTGCTTGAGGTCCACCAGTTCCGGCTGCGCGAAGTCACCGACGATGACCGGGCGCTCCTCCTGCACCAGGTCGCCCGCGAAGTAGCCGAGCAGGCCCCAGTCGAGGAAGTCCTTCACCGGCACGCGCACATCGATAAGGTGCGTGCCGCGCCGGTTCTCCTCGTGGTGGTTGCCCCAGCAGGGGATCTTGCCGGTCAGGCTCGCCGCGCCGGTCGACGCGCCGCCCTCGCAGTTGGTGCGCGCGCCCAGCACGGAGTTGGCGTACACCACCGCGGAGGACTCCATCCACGCGATGTGCTCACCCCGCACCGGCAGGTTGCCCACCTGGTACGGCGTGCACGTGGCGAGGATGTTGACGCCTTTGCGGCCGTAGAAGGATTCCGCGTCCGCCTGCAGTTCCACGTACTGCTTCGGGTACGGCGCGACACCGACCGAGTCGTCGCTGAACCCGTGCTGCAGCTGGCACGTCGGCACCTTCATCGCCGGGACCTCGAAATCCCCGTCCGAGTCCAGGTTGATCACGGCGTACGCCTTGTCCCACCCGTGCTCGGCGACGAGCTTCGCCTTCGCCGGGGACGGCTGCGTCATGGTGCCCGCGACGTTGCGCACGTCGCAGAACCGTTCGCAGTCCAGGGCTTCCGCGTAGCGGACGAGCAGATCCATCGCGGCGGCCACCGCGGGGCCTTCGGCCCCGTCGATCATCGCCTTCTCCTCATCGGTCAGGTTCACCGCTGCAACTCCCTCTCCGGTACTCCTCTGTCCGCGGGGCGGGTCCCAGCACTCCGAAGCCGATCACCGAGATCCTCAGTGAACACGGGGCCGCCTGGTGCGAGCAAGGCGACATATGTTGCGTTCACCCACGTCTTACCGAGCACGTAACACCGCACCTTCCTGGAGCGGCCGCACGGCGCTCCGGTAGAGGGCCAGCCAGCCCCGTGTTCCGTCCTGTGCACGCACCGATCCCGCCCGCCGTTCGGCCAGAACCTCTTCGGGCACCACGAGATCGACCGTGCGGGCCGCGACGTCGATCGCGATGCGGTCACCGTTCTCCACGAGCGCGAGCGGTCCGCCGTCCGCCGCCTCCGGCGACACCTCACCCACGACGATGCCCTTGTTCACCAGCCCGGACAGCTGCCCGTCCGTGACCACGGCGACCTTCCCGGTCAGCCCGGCACCGTCCAAAGCGAACACCGGCCGCGAGGCCATTCCCATGCCAGGACTGCCTTTCGGACCCTGCCCGCGCAGGACGAGGACGTTCCCCTCGCGGACTTCGCCGTTCCGCAGCCCGGCCAAGGCGTCCTCCGGCGACTCGTACACGACCGCCGTGCCCTCGAAGGACAACCGCCGCTTCTCGGCGACGGCGAGCTTCACGATCCCGGTGGCGGGCGCCAGGGAACCCCGCACCACGACCACGGTGGGCTGCCTGCCCATCGGGTCGCCGAGCGGTCTGATCACGTCCGGCTCAGCGACCTCCACGCCCGCCAGGTTCTCACCCAGCGTGCGGCCCGTGATCGTCATGGTTTCCCTGTACAGCAGGGGTTCCAGCTGTTTGAGGACCGCTGCCGCACCACCGGCCGCCTCGAACTGCTCGATCGAGTGCGGGCCGTTGGGGCGCACCGCGGACAGCGGAGGCACCTCGTCCGCGTACCGCTCGAAGAGCCGGTACACGTCCACATCGGACTCCGCCTCGGCGGCGACGGCCTGCAGGTGCTTGACGCAGTTGATCGAACCGCTGATCGCTAGCACCACCCTCACGGCGTTGGCGAACGCGGCCGGGGTCAGCACGTCGCGGGGTTTCAACCCTTCCCGCACCATCTCGACGACGCGGTACCCGGCGTCCTCCACCGCCTGCCACATCTTGGGGCTGTTCGCCGCGACCGGAGTCGTGCCCGGCAGTGCCATGCCCAGCGCCTCGCACACGATGTGCATCGAGTTCGCCGTGCCCATCCCGGCACACACCCCGGGCCCGCGCACGGCCTGCTCGCTCATCTCGGTCAGCTCGTCGATCCCGAGCCTGCCCTGCGCGACGTGCCCGGCGGCGAGGAACACGTCCTCGATGTCGCAGTGCTCGCCGCGGAACGTGCCACACGGCTGGTACCCGCACGGCACCACGACCGTCGGGATGTCCAGCCGCCCGGCCGCCATCAGGTGCGCGGGTGCGGTCTTGTCGCAGGAGGCCAGGCACAGCATGCCGTCGAGCAGCGCGCCCTCCACCGCGGCCTCGATGTCGTTCACCATCAGGTCACGGCTGGACAGGATGTAGCCGCCGCGGCCGCCCGCGCTGTGGATGAAGTCCGACGGCGCCGTGGTGCGCACCTCGAACCCGACGCCACCCGCCGCGCGGATCGCCTCCTTCGCCCAGCGCGCCACCTGGTCGAGGTGGCTGTAGCAGATCGCCAGGTCCGAGGACGAGTTCACCACCGCGATCTTGGGCTTCTCCATGTCCTCATCGGACAGTCCCAGCGCCCGCCACTGCGCGCGCCTGGTGGCCCACCGGGAGCTGCCCCTCTCGAAGTTGCTCCGCAGTTCCACGGCTTCAGTCCAGGTTCTCGCTGAGCCGGTCGTGCAGCTCTTCCGGCCGCACGTCGTGCACGCTCTCCTTGCCCGCGAGGTCGAGCGCGTGCGCCGCGCCCATGCCCATCGCCGCACACGGCCCCATGACGCGGATGCTCGACAGTGCCGCGGCGTCGCCGTCCACGCAGCGGCCGGCCGCGACGAGGTTGTGCACGTCGGGCGGCAGCATGCTGCGTAGCGGCACGTAGTGCACGTGGTCGGCCTCGAACAGCTCCCACACGTAGCCCTCGGGCCGGTCGTGCAGCTCGATCGGCCACGCCGTGCGCGCGACGGAGTCCTCGAAGCGGTGGCCCGTGCGGACCTCGTCGAGGGTCAGCTGGTGCACCGCGGCGAGCCAGCGGGTCTGGCGGCGGCCGGGGAAGCCGTAGGCGCGCACCTTCGCGTTGCCGAACGCCTTCGGGTACTCGGTGCGCAGGAAGTGCACCACGCGGTCGGCCTGGGCCTTGCCCTCCAGCTGCGCGTCGGAGGCGGCGACCGGGTCGAGCGGCGCCTCGATGTGGGTCATGTTCATGACCGCGGTGTTGCGCCCGGGGAAGAAGAACGCGAGCCCGTCGTGGCGCATCAGGCCGTACTCCTCGGCCTTCGCGTCGACCCGTGCGGCGAGTTCCTTCGCGTCGGGTTTGTGGGTCTCGTCGAGGTGTTCGAGGACGATCTGCTGGGAGCCGTAGATCGTGCGTTCCGGGATCCGGCACGGCAGCCCGGCCTCCCACGCGAGGGCCGCGTCACCGGTCGAATCGACGAAACCGGTGGCACGGACGGTGACGGTGCCGTAGCGCGTCGCGAAGGACACCGTCTCGATGCGGCCCTCGTGAAGTTCGACGCCCTGGATCACCGCGCCGACGACCACCCGGATGCCCAGCTGCCGGATCCGCTCCTCGATCCAGCGGCCAAGCACCACCTCGTCGTACTGCACGGTCATCGTGTGGCCGCGGTTGAAGTGCAGGTCGCCGGTCGGCCCCAGGTCGGCGAAGATCTCGTCGAACATGCCGTGCGTGAGCTGGCGGTATTCGGGCGCGTTGCCGAACACGCCGCAGAACAGGCCGATCAGCGAGTTGACCATCTGCCCGCCGAGCACGGGCTGCGCGTCGACCAGGACGACGTCGCGCCCGAGCTTGGCGCTTTCGATGGCGGCGGAGGTGCCGGCGACACCCGCGCCGACGACGCACACGTCGGCGGTGATCTCGTGCGCCGGCGCGACCGCCGGCTTGCGGACGGTGTGCACGGCGAGCTGGGTCAACGGATGCGGCATCGACGCTCCTGTCTACGGTGACGGGACTCACGTCGACACTAGAAACCGTTGTGCGCCAGAGAGAAATAACTCCTTCGGCTAGTCGGTATCGACCGGGTTTATGGTTCAGCCGCCGAGCAGGCCGCCGATGGCGTTGAGCAGGCCACCCAGCAGGCCCGGGTTCTTCTCCGGCTCCTGCGCGGGCTTCGACGAGGAAGGCGTCGAAGCGGGCGGCTGCACGTTCTGCGGCGGCGGGCTGCTGGTGGTCGTCTGCGGCGGCGGGTCGGACCGCGTGGTCGTCGTGCCCGTCGAGCCGGACGTGCTGCTGTCGGCGGTGGACGAGCCGGCGGGCTGCGACGCGACCGGCGCCTGACCACCGGACGACGTGTTCTCCTGGCCGCTGGACGCGCTGCGGGCCTGACCGCCCGTCGAAGCGGTGTGCGTGCCGGAGGACGACGTGCCGGCGGTGCTGCCGGACGTCGACGCGCCCGTGGTGCCGTCGACCGTGGTCGTCTCGCTGGAGGCGAGGCTCGGCGAGGAGGCGACGCTCGTGACGGGCTCGGGGCCCACGACGGGGCCTCCCGCGCCACCCGCGGCGTTCGCCGCCGAATCGTGCAGCTGGCCTGTGCTCAGCGCGGTCACGGCCACCCCGGCGAGTGCGGCGACCCCGGCGGCGAGCACGCCCACGCGGCTGGCCTTCCGGCGGTCCCAGCGGCCTTCGCGGCGGAGCAGCTCGGCCACGGGGATGCGTTCGGTCGGGGCGTCATCGACGGGGTCCTTCACGACGGGCAGCTCCTGCGTGACGCCTTCACGCCGCAGCAGCTCGGCGACGGTCAACTGCTCGCCGTCGTCACCCTGTCGGGAATTCACCTCATTACTCGGCACACTCACGACCCTCTCGTTCGTCACTGTCAGCAACATACTTAACCGTCGTTACCAGTTCGTTGTCATCATCGTGACGACCGTCACAGACTTTGGTGGCGACTTTCGACTCTCCGTGAAGTCGAGGTAGCGGAAGTGGAACCACCGGGGAGGCCGTACCGTAGGGGCATGCGGCGTAACCCGTTCGGCTGGATGTCGCGCTGGGCCGACTGGTTCGAGCAGCGCGGCGTCTACGTGCCCGGCGAGGACAACCACACGGTGGACCCGTGGCGCGACTTCGGCTGGCTGATCGTCGTGTGGGTCCTCGCGGTCGGCGGTTTCATCCTGTTCTTCGCGCTCGCCACCTGACCCGGTGACGCCGCTCACCGCCGGTACCGTTCCGATCACGGATCGGCCACAGCCCTACACCAGGTGCGCCTCAACCCCGTGCCACGCCTCGCCGCGACGGGTCCGACCGGCCAGAGTGGACGGGTCCCCCCGGCAGAAGTGCCTACCCCGAACGGCGCAGCCGGAGGCGACTTTGACGAGTAAAGGAAGTTGCCGCTGTGCGCACCCCGAGGCACGTCCTGGCCGCGGCCGCCCTCATCGGGCTGGTCGCGTGCGGCGCGCCCGCGCAGACCGCCACCGTGGCGCGGAACGAGGCGGGCAGCCCGGCCGTGCAGGCGGCGCCGGTGCCCGCCCAGCAGGTGCTGGACTTCGGTGGCCAGTACCGCTTCGCCGACGGGATCACGATCTCGGTGTCCACGCCCAAGTCGTTCCAGCCGAGCGTCAGCGCGTACCCCCACAGCGACCGCGCGGCCGCCTTCGAGATCGCCGTCCGCAATGACGGGCCCCAGCCGTACCGCCTGTCCGGCCTGTCGGTGTCGGCCACAGTCGCCGGCACCGGCGCGAAGCAGCTCGTCGACCCCACGCAGGGCTACAGCGGCATCGTCGACGCGGGCAAGGACGTGCCGACGGGGCGTGACGTGCGGTTCACGCTGGCCTTCGCCGTGCCGGTGGAGCCCGCCGAGCTGAAACTGTCGCTGCGGCCGACCGCCACGAGCGCCGTCGTCGCGGTGTACTGCGGGGCCGCCTGACCGGTTACGCTGCGCGGTATGCAGCGACTTTCTCCCGGCGATCCGGCTCCCGACTTCACCCTGCCCGACAGCGAGGGCAAGAAGGTTTCGCTCAGTGACTACCGGGGTCAGCGGGTCGTCGTGTACTTCTACCCGGCCGCGGGCACCCCGGGCTGCACCAAGCAGGCGTGCGACTTCCGGGACAACCTGGCAGAGCTGAACGGCGCGGGCTACCAGGTCCTCGGAATCTCGCCCGACAAGCCGGAAAAGCTCGCGAAGTTCGTCGAAGCGGAACAGCTGACCTTCCCGTTGCTGTCCGACCCGGAGAAGACGGTGCTCAACGAATGGGGCGCCTTCGGGGAAAAGAAGAACTACGGCAGGATCATCCAGGGCGTGATCAGGTCCACCTTCGTGGTAGATGCCGAAGGAAAGATCGAGAAGGCCCTCTACAACGTCCGAGCCACAGGCCACGTAGCAAAACTGCTAAGAGCTTGTCTCACTTGGTGAGTTTCTTGTAGCAGGTGATGGCGGCTCCGAGGGTG
>NZ_BAABIB010000158.1:0-12644 GCF_039542405.1 Amycolatopsis dongchuanensis | reverse complement strand
CCCCGCAACCCAAAAACACGCCCGCCGCCGCTTGACAACCACATAGGGACACCCCCCCGGGTCGACGAAGCATAACCGGCCTGCGATCGGGCCAGCCGCACCAGCGCGACGGAACTCGTCCAAGCATGACTTAGCACGACACAAGTTGACAAGATGTGATGGGAAAGTACCGCGTTTTTACCGAAAACTCCCTGTCAGTCACGGTACGTGCATCATCAAACCCGTTGGTCACACCAGCACAGGTCCAGCCGATACACGACAGAATCATTGACAGTCGGAAGATCTCCGGCTTATGGTCCAGCCCACACTCGCCGGACGGCGACCGGCTGCGCGCGCACCGGGCAGCCGGCGTTCGGCCGCTCCCCAGTGTCGAGGAGGACACGATGCGCAGACTTTCGCCGGGCAGGCGGCGCGCCCCCGCTGTGCTCGCCACCGCCACCGCGATGTCACTGGCGTTGTTCGCGGCCGCGGCCTGTTCGCCGGCCGGCGGCGGCTCGCCGTCCAGCGGTTCCGCGTCGAAGCTCACCCTGCAGTTCACCGGTCCGCCGATCAGCCTGAACCCCGCGCTGGGCGGCAATGGACTGTCCACGATGTACACCGCGCTCGCCTACGACCCGCTGATCTACCTCAGCGGCGACGGCAAGCTGGTCCCGGACCTGGCCACCGAGTGGCACTACGTCGGCGAGGGCAACAAGGTCTTCGAGCTGACCCTGCGCCAGGGCGTCAAGTTCACCGACGGCAGCCCGCTCACGGCCGACGCAGCCGTCGCGTCGATGAACTACTTCCTCAAGGCGGGTGGCGGACTCGTCAGCAACGCCGGGCCGATCGACTCGATCACGGCGGCGGCCCCCGACAAGGTCCGCGTCACGTACAAGTCGGCGAACCCCGACGCCGCCATGACCATGACGCAGTACTACGGGATCGGCTCGATCATCGGGCCGAAGGGCCTTGCCGACCCGCAGTCGCTGCTGACCACCAGCGACGGGACCGGGCAGTACGTCTACAACGGCAAGACGTCGGTGGCCAACAGCCGCTACGACTACGACAAGAACCCGGCCTACTTCAACCCCTCCGCCCAGATGTTCGGCGGCGTGAGCATCCGCGTGATCGGGGACGCGCAGGCGGTGCTGTCCGCCACGCAGACCGGGCAGGTGCAGTTCGCGGCCGGCAGCTCCGCCACCGTGGACGCCGCGAAACAGGCCAACCTCACGGTCCTCTCGGCGCCGTTCTTCAACTGGAACCTGATCCTCGCCGACGCGGCGGGGACGGTCAGCAAGCCGCTGGGCGACGTCCGCGTCCGGCAGGCCATTGCGTACGCGCTCGACCGCAAGGGCCTGGCCAACGCGCTGGGCGGCCAGTACGCCGGCCCCAGCACGCAGGTCCTGCTGCCGGGCCTCGACGGGTACGTCCCCGAGGCCGGCTACACCTACGACCTCGCCAAGGCGAAGAGCCTGATGGCGGAGGCCGGCTACCCCGACGGGTTCCCGCTGACCGTCCTCACCGAGTCGGTGATCGACCGGAACACGACCTACTCACAGGCCATTGTGGACGCTCTGGGTGCCATCGGGATCAAGGCCACCCTGCACGTGGAGGCCACCGGCATCGGCCAGTTCTCCGGTGACGCGCTGAGCAAGCAGTACGCCGCGATCATCTTCCCCAGCGCGGGTACCGACCTGTTCCAGGTGCACAACCAGATCTCGGCGGGGCTGTTCAACCCGTTCGGCCACAAGGACGAGCAGCTGGACACGACGCTGGCGCAGGCTTTCGCGGCCGACGGTGCCGAGCGGACCCGGCTGTACCAGCAGGCCTCGCAGCGCTACCAGGACCTCGCCTGGTACGTGCCGGTCTTCTCCACCGAGAACCTCCTCTACGTCAGCCCGAAGCTGGACAACGTCAAGACCTCGGAGCTCAACCCCAACCCGATGCCGGTCGCGCCCACGCCGGAACTCGCCTGGCGGAACAAGTAGGCCTGGGGGAACCGATGACGCGGGAAGGAGGACGACTGCCGTGCTGAAACTGCTGGCCCACCGGATCGCGTTGTCGATCCCGCTGATCCTGCTGGTCTCGGTGGTGGTGTTCGCGCTCGAGTCGCTCGTGCCCGGCGATCCGGCGCAGACCGTGCTCGGGCAGGCCGCGACCCCGGAGAGCATCGCGGCGCTGCACCAGCAGATGGGGCTCGACCAGCCGTGGCTCGAACGCTACTGGAACTGGCTTTCCGGTCTGCTGCACGGAAATCTCGGCACCTCGCTGTTCACCGGCGACGACGTCGTGTCGGCGCTGAACACGCGGCTGGGCATCACGGTGTCGCTGGTGCTGTGCTGCGTGGTCGTCAGCGCCGTGGTCGGCACCGCGCTGGGCCTGTTCAGCGCGGTGCGCGGCGGCCCGGCCGCACGCGTCGTCGACGTGCTGTCGCTGGCCGGGCTGGCGTTGCCGAACTTCTGGGTCGCGATCGTCCTGGTGGCGTTGTTCGCGGTGAAGGTGCGCCTGTTCCCGGCGACCGGCTACGTGCCGTTCGCCGAGTCGCCGGGGCAGTGGGCGCGCTCGCTGGTCCTGCCGGTGGTCGCGCTCAGCCTGTTCGGGATCACCGCGGTGGCGAAGCAGGCCCGCGACTCGGCGCTCGACGTGCTGGACACCGACTACATCCGGGTGCTGCGCGGCAACGGCGTCGCGGAATCGCGGATCGTGTTCAAGCACGTCCTGCGCAACGCCGCCATCCCGGTGGTCACGGTGCTGGGCGTGGTCGCGGTCTCGATGCTCAGCGGCACGGTGTTCGTCGAGGGGGTGTTCGTGCTCCCCGGGCTGGGCAGCCTCGCCACGCAGGCCACCACGGACCACGACCTGCCCGTCATCCTCGGCATCGGCGTCTACTTCACCGTGGTGGTCATCGTCATCAACCTGCTCGTCGACCTCGCGTACGGCGTGCTCAACCCGAAGGTGCGGGCGTCATGACCACAGTGCCCGAACCGGCGACCGCCCCTCCGGCGTCCGGCACGAGCCTGGTCCGCTCCGTGCTCACGTCGCCCCGGGGTGCGATCGCCGTCGCGTTCCTCGTCCTGCTCGTGCTCGCCTGCGTGCTGGCGCCGCTCATCGCGCCGTACGACCCGCTGGCGCAGCACCTGTCCGCGGTCCGGGCGGGGCCCTCGGGCGACTACTGGCTGGGCACCGACAGCCTGGGCCGCGACCTGCTCAGCCGGCTGCTCCACGGCGGCCGCAGCTCGTTGCTCGGTGTGCTGGAGGCCGTCGTCGCGCAGCTGGTCGTGGCGGTCCCTTGTGGACTGTTCGCCGGGTACCGCGGCGGCGCCTTCGACCGGATCACGATGCGTGTCGCGGAGGTGGTGATGTCCGTACCGGTCATCATCATCCTGCTGGCGGTCCTGTCGATCTTCGACCGCAGCATGACGTCGGCCATGATCGCGTTCGGCGTGCTCGGCTCGGCGGGGCTGATGCGGGTCGTCCGCGGGGCGGCGCTCGCCGCGCGCGAGGAGCTGTACGTGACGGCGGCCGAGCTGATGGGCCTGTCACGGCTGCAGGTCGTCGTGCGGCACGTGCTCCCCCGCTGCCGCGGCGTCATCGTCGTCCAGGCGTCGTTGTTCGCGGCCGTCACGCTCGGGGTGCAGACCGGTTTGACGTTCCTGTCGCTGGGACCGCCCCCGCCCGCGCCGACGTGGGGCGGCATGGTCGCCGACGCCGCTTCGGTGTTCAACCAGGACGCGTGGATGCTCGTGCCGCCCGGCGTCACCATCGCGCTCACCGTGCTCGCGTTCGGCGTGCTGGGTGACGTCGTCCGCGATGCCAACGCGGAGAAGCAGGCCGCCGCACCCCGGGCTCGCCGCAGGCGCCACGCGGCCCCGGCCACCGGTGCCACACCGCGGGAAGACGTGCTGCTCTCGGTGCGGGACCTGTCGGTCGCGACCGATGGTGAGCACCCGCTCGCCCTGATCGACGGGGTCGGCTTCGACATCGAGGCCGGGGAGACCGTCGGCCTGGTCGGCGAATCGGGCAGCGGCAAGACCATGACGGCGCGTGCCGTGATGGGCCTGCTGCCCCGCAACTGCCGGATCGCCTCCGGGGCGGTCGTGTTCGACGGCAAGCCCATCCACGGTCTGGACCAGCGCGCGTTCCGCGAGCTGCGCGGCAGGCGGATCGCGATGATCTCCCAGGAGCCGATGGCCGCGCTCGACCCGTCCTTCCGGATCGGGTCGCTGGTCGCCGAGGTCGTCCGCGCGGTGGACGACCTCAAGGGCGCGGCGTTGCGCGCCAGGGTGGTCGAGCTCCTGCGCATGGTCGAGATCCCCGACCCCGAGGGCGTCGCCCGCCGGTTCCCGCACCAGATCTCCGGCGGGATGGCCCAGCGGGTCGCGATCGCGATGGCACTGGCCGGGCGCCCGGAGCTGCTCATCGCCGACGAACCCACGACCGCGCTTGACGTGACCGTGCAGGCGGAGATCCTCGACCTGCTGCGCTCGCTGCAGCGGGAGAACCACATGGCGATCCTGCTCGTCACGCACAACTGGGGTGTCGTCGCCGACCTGTGCACGAAGGTCGTCGTCATGTACGCCGGGCAGGTGGTCGAGACCGCGAGCGCCGCGGAAATCTTCAGCAGGCCCGCGCACCCCTACACGCGGGCGCTGTTGCAGTCCAGCCCGGAGAACACCCCGCTCGGCGAACGCATCCGGGCGATCCCCGGCGCGGTGCCCTCACCACACGAATGGCCGACCGGCTGCCGCTTCGCGAGCCGGTGCGACCTCGCGCGGCCGGAGTGCACGGAGGGAGCGATACCCGTGGAAGCGCTTTCCGGAGACCGGATCTCGCGCTGCATCAGGATCGAAGCCCTGCTCGGCGAGGAGGTGAGCCGGTGACCGCGTTGCTCGAAGTCGAGGGGCTGTGCGTCGACTACCCGGTCAAACGGCGGCAGAGCTTCCGCGCGGTGGACAGTGTCGACCTGACCGTGGCCGCCGGGGAGACGCTGGGGCTGGTCGGCGAATCGGGGTCCGGGAAATCCACGATCGCCAAGGCGATCCTGGGCATCACGCCGGTCACCTCGGGCACGATCCGGTTCGACGGCGTCGAGCTGGACCCGCGGCGCGTGCGGCGGCGCACCCCGGTCACCGACATGGGCGTCGTCTTCCAGGACCCGGTCAGCTCGCTCGACCCGGCCAAGACCGTCGGCTACACCGTGGCCGAGCCCCTGCTCGCCCGGAAAGGCGGGGACAGGGCCGAGGTGCGCCGGCGGGTGGCGGAGATGCTGGAACTGGTCGGGCTGCCCGCGGGTGCCGCTTCCCGTTACCCCGCCCAGTTTTCGGGCGGCCAGCGCCAGCGGATCGCGATCGCGCGGGCGTTCGTCGTCCGGCCCCGGCTCGTCATCTGCGACGAGGCGGTCAGCGCGCTGGACCTGTCCGTCCAGGCGCAGATCCTCAACCTGCTGTCCGACGTCCAGCGCGAACTGGGCGTCAGCTACCTGTTCATCTCGCACGACCTGAGCGTCGTCGAGCACATCTCCGACCGGGTCCTGGTGCTCTACCGGGGGCGCGTCATGGAAACCGGCACCGCCCGCGAGCTGGTCCGGTCGCCCCAGCACCCCTACACGCGGGCGCTGCTGGCGGCCGCTCCCGTGCAGGACCCGGCGCGGCAACGCCGGCGCCGGGAACTGCGGGAGAGCTACCGCGTCCAGCGCGGCCCCGCGTTGCCTCTGGCCGACTCGTGCCCGTACGCGCACCGCTGCGGCTTCGCCGTCGACGCGTGTTTCCAGCGGCAACCGGTGCCTCAACCGGGCGCTGCGGGAGGGATCGTCACCTGCCACCGCCACGGCGATCTGCCGGCCGTCCAGGTCGAGGAGGTGGCATGACGGCGCCGCTCGGGACCGCGCGGCTTCCCGGCACCGGTTTCGGTGTGGACCTGGAATCCGCCGGGTACCGCGAAGACGAGTACCTCTTCAGCGGCAACGCGACCACGTGGACGTACGACTCGCGGATGCGCGCGGTACCCGAGGACAGCGAAGTTCCTTACACGACGCGGATCCTCGTCCGACGACCGGTGGATCCCGCGCGTTTCAACGGGGTCGTGCAGGCCGAACCGCTGCACCCGGAGTACGACACCGCACCCACGTGGCGCGCGCTGCATCCGTGGATCCTGCGGACCGGCGCGGCGTGGGTGGGCATCACGCAGGAACCGCGGATGGCCGAATCCCTGCGCACCGAGTTCGATCCCGGCCGGTACGGCTCGCTCTCGATCCCCGCGCCGAGCCTGCGTTACGACATCGTCGCGGACGTCGTCACGGCGCTGCGGACCGGAAAGCTCTGGGACGGGCCGGAAATCGTGCGTGCGTACCTCTCGGGCTGGTCGATGACCGGCAGCTTCTGCCGCGTGTTCCTCGGCGAAGGTTTCCACGAACGGCGGCGCCTGCCCGGTGGCGCACCGGTGTTCGACGGGTACGTGGTCGCCATTTCCTCGGGCGGCGCGGAACGCGCCGGTTACCCGGGCCTGTCGGACATGCCCCCGATGGACGACGCGCGGCGGACCATCGGCGGGCACGACGTCCCGGTGGTCGAACTGCTCAGCGAGGCCGAGTCGGAAACCCACGAACCGGTCCTGCGCCCGGACAGCGACGAGCCGGACGACCGTTACCGGCTCTACCAAATCGCGGGCACCTCCCACGACAGCACCGGCCCTCGGCAGGTTCTGACGAACCAGGAACAGTACCGGCGCCGCGGGCTGCCGGTGCCCAGCCAGCGGATCGTCGAGACCCCCAGCGATGCGCGGCTCGATTTCGTGGCCCGCGCGGTGTTTTCGCTCCTCGACCGGTGGGTCGCGGAGGGGACGCCGCCTCCGCGAGCGGACCGGTTCACGTTCGCCGACGGCGACCTCGCACGCGACGACCAGGGCAACGTCCTGGGCGGCATCCGCACGCCGTGGGTGGAGGTTCCCGTCGCGCGGTACCACCCGCACAGCACGCCGGTGCCGGGGGCGTGCGTGCCCTCGCCGTGGATGCCGATGATCGAGCCCGAGGCCATGACCTGGCTGACGGGCAACATGACTCCCTTCCCCGCCGAGCTGCTGAGCAGCCGGTACCCCACGGCCGAAGACTACCTCACCCGGTACCGCGAAAGCTGTTTCGCCCTGGTGGATCAGGGTTTCCTGCTCTGGGGCGAGGCCGAACCGCTGCTGGCCGCGGCGGAGCAGCGCGCCCTGCACTTGCTCCCCTCATCGTGAATCCGGAGGTTTCCCATGCCCTTCTTCGAGTTGCAGGACGTCAAGCTGTGGTACGACGAGTACGGCAGCGGTGACGAGGTGGTGCTGTCCAGCGCGTCCGGCTTCGACCGGTACCCGGCGGTGCTCGCGGACGCGCCCACCGGCTGCCACGTGTTCACGATCCAGGCGCGGGGGTTCGGGCGGTCCAGCCACCTCAGCGCGCCGCCGGAGCAGGGCTGGCTCGACCAGTGGGCGGACGACGTGCTCGCGTTCGCCGACCACCTGGGCGTGTCGCGGTTCGTCTACACGGGAGTGTCGCACGGCGCCGGGATCGGCTGGCACATCGCACGCCGTCATCCGGAACGGCTGAAGGCGCTGGTGTCGGTGGTGGGCACGCCGCACGACCGTGCCGGGGACACGTCGTCGTCGGCGGGGCGGCGCGCGATCGTCGAAAACCGGAAGGACACGGGGGTGCTGGAGGAGCAGTTCCGCATCCTCGGCGGTGCCACGGACACGCCGGAACAGGCCGCCGTCCGCGAGGAGACGATCGCGGCGCTCGTGCGGCACCACCTCGAGTACAGCGACGAAGAGGCGCGGATCAACCAGGGGATGCCGTTCCCGGAAGCCAAGACGAACGACGAACTCGCGGCGATCCTGCGCACGATCGACCTGCCGGTGCTCATCCTCGCCGGCCTGCGCGACGGCGTCATCTCGCCGGAGTCCACGTTGCGCGCGGCGAGGAACGTCCGCCGTTCGAAGGCGGTCCTCTTCGAAGACGAAGGCCACTTCATCGCCCGCGAACGCCCGGAGCGGCTCGTCGCGGAGGTGGCCGTGTACCTGGAGGAGCTGAAGGCGCGGTAGGACTACCGCGCGCTAGCCGGTCCTGGCGACTCCTCCACTGACCGGCAGCACCGCGGCGGGCGAGGGCGGAGCGGGTCATTCACCTGCCTCGAAGGAGCGGTGAGCGATTCCCGCCCCACCCCGCCTCCGCGGTAGTTCTTCCCACGGCGTAACGGATTCCACCGCTTGGACGAATACCCGTCCGACGCCGAAGGAGAGGTGGCCCATGCGCAAGCGCACGGTTCTGGCAGGTCTGGTCGCGGCCGGGCTCGTGATGGCCTCGGCCCCGTCGGCGGCCGCCGACCCGGCCGAAGTGGAGACGAGCGTGTCGCAGGCGTCTGTGCTCGCCGGAGACACGGTCACCGTCACCGAAAAGGTCACCAACGTCCACGACTTCTCCATCCTGCACCCGACCGTCCGGCTGTTCAGCACCCCCGACGCCCTCACGGAGTACGCGTCGCTCGTGGACTGCTCGGCGAGCTGCACGACCCTGCCGGGCGGCTTCCAGGCGACGCTGCCCGAAGCGCTGGACGGGTTCGCCTCCGCCACGGTCACCTTCACGCTGCGGATCGCGCCCGGCGCGCCGAACCTGCAGGAAACCCTGCAGGGCCAGCTCTCCGGCAGCAACTACGCGACCCCGCCCATCGACGGTCCCGCGCTCACGGTCACCGCGAAGGCCGACGGCGCCGTGGGCCTCACCGCCACCCCGAAGCTGGGCCTGCTCGTGCCACGCCTGGAGTTCACGGTTTCGGTGCGCAGCCTCGGCCCGGGCCCGGTGCAGGACGCGGTGGTCACCACCACGTTGCCGTCCGGCCTCAACGCGAGCGGCTGCACGCCGGGAGCGGGCACGGTCGCGTGCACCTTCCCCGACGTTCCCGCTGGTGAGGCCCGGACGGCCACGTTCTCCGTGCCGCTGAGCCTGCTTTCGCTCGGGCTGCCCTACACCTTCACGGCCCGGCAGACGGCGTCCGCGAGCCTCGATCCCGTCGCGTCGAACGACTTCGCGAGCACCACATGCACCGTGCTGACCCCGCTGCTGGTGAGCTGCCGCTGATCAGCGTCACCGGTCCGACCACGAGCAACAGGCACCCGCA
This sequence comes from Amycolatopsis dongchuanensis, assembly GCF_039542405.1. Lineage (NCBI taxonomy): Bacteria > Bacillati > Actinomycetota > Actinomycetes > Pseudonocardiales > Pseudonocardiaceae > Amycolatopsis > Amycolatopsis dongchuanensis. The sequence goes on along the minus strand of NZ_BAABIB010000158.1, from coordinate 3,522 downwards.
CGCTGTGTTCGGCGGAAGGACTGGCCGTGCCGATGCGGGGAGGCTTTCACCGAACAGATGGGCAAATGCGGCGCGATCGTCGAGGAAGCGCTCGCCGATCCCGATCCGTGGCACGGGTTCTGCACCCTGATCAACCGGGTGTTCGAGCTGCACGCCCAGGACCGCGGCGTCACGGCCGCGTTCCTCTCCGCGTACCCCAAGGCGCGGGCGCTCGACCACACCCGCGCCGCGACCCTGACGAACGCGGCCGAACTGGCCCGCCGCGCGAAGGCAGCCGGAAAGCTCCGCCCCGACTTCGTCGTGCAGGACCTCATCCTCATCATCATGGCCAACAGCGGCGTGAGGGCGACCGACCCGATGCCTCACGTCGCTTCGCCGCCCTGGCAATCGACGCGTTCCGGGCCGACGCCGCAGCTGGTGTCCTGAAACCTCACCCGGCCCGGTACCGCGTGGCGAGCTCCGGGCTCTGGCCCCCGAAGACGGCGAGGTCGGCCTGGAAGACCGCCTCCAGCAGACCGGCGTCCTCGACACCCGGGGCGCAGACGACCTCCCCCAGCTCGAGGCCGCGCAGGCTGGCGGTCACGACGTCCTCGGCCGACATGCGCGGCACCGCGCTCAGGTCCATGCCCTGCCGCTCGTGGAACTCGGTGGCGACCACACCCGGGCACACGACCTGCACCCGGACGCCGCTGCCCTCCAGCTCCGCGCTGAGGATCTGCGACATCGCGACCAGGTAGGCCAGGCTGCCACCGTAGACGGCCCGGCGCGGCATCACCGAGTGCGGCGCCGGCCCGCTGAACGCGATCATGCCGGCGACGTTGACGATCGTGCCCTCACCACGCTCCTGCATCCCGGCGACGGCGGCGCGGCTGAGCAGGGTGGGCGCCAGGACCTTGACGTTGACCAGTTCGCTCGCCTTCCCGGCCGGCAGCTCGGCGAGCGGCATGTAGTGTGCGACACCGGCGTTGTTCACCAACAGCGTCAACGGTTCCGTGGCGCAGAGTTCGGCCACCTCGTCGACTCCGTCCTGAGTGGACAGATCGGCGGTGACCGTGTGCACCTTGACGTCCTGGTGCGCCGCGGCGAACTCCTCCAGGCGCTCCTTGCGCCTGCCCACGAGCACGAGGTCGTAACCGTCGGCCGCCAGCCGTTCGGCGAACGCCCTGCCGATGCCGGAGGTGGCACCGGTGACGAGTGCGAGCTTGTCCATCTTCTCTTCCTTTCCGGGAGTTTTCAGGGGTTGAGGCTGCGCAGCAGCCCGGGCAGGCCGCGTGCACCGGCCAGCCCTCGTTCGGTGACCGGCCGGGCGTCCACACCGGACTCGCGCATCGCCGCGTCGAACAGCTCCATGTCCAGTGCCTCCACGGCGGACAGGTGGTCGACGACGTCGAGCGTCACCATCGTGTTCAGCAGCGTCAACGCGGCGCTGGACGCGCTGCCGAGCTTCAGCACGCCGGTCAGCCGCACCGGGTCCACCCCCGCTTTCGCGGCCAAGTCGACGATTTCGGCGATGTTGGCCTGGTTCAGCATGAGCAGCGCGTTGTTGAACAGCTTCGCCATCTGTCCGGCACCCGCCTCCCCGAGGTGGACGACGTGACGGGAGAACGACGAGAACACGGGCTCGCAGCGGTCCGCGGCGGAACGCGGGCCGCCGACCATGGTGGTGAGCCGCCGTTCCTCGGCGCCCGGCCGCCCTCCGCTGACCGGCGCGTCCAGGACCGCCACCCCGGCGGGTGCGCAGATCTCGGTCAACCGCACGGCGTTGGCGGGCAGGCCGGTGCCGTGGTTGACCACGACCGAGCCGGGACGCAGCCCGTCCAGGAGCCCGCCGGTGACCAGGTTCAGCACGTCCTCGTCCGTGCTGACGCACAGCCCGACGATGTCGCACGCCGCGGCCAGCTCCTGGAGGCTGTCGTGGCGGACGTGCGGCACGTCCCGCAGACCCCGCAGGGAGGCGGGGCGCCGGGCCCAGGCGTGCAGGGCGAACCCGGCCTCGGCGATGGCCGTGGCCATGGGCAGGCCCTGGTCGCCGAGCCCGATGAAGCCGACTACCGGTCTCGCGGTGTCCATGCCACCGAGGTTGCCGCCTGTTCCGGTGGCCAGCCAGGTCCTCAGGCTTCCTGGGAACGCCGGTACCAGGCGGCGCCGGGGTGGCGAGGACATACTGGACTTCGTGGGGACGAAGGAATTCGGGCAGGCGGTCCGCCGGTGGCGTGAGCGGGTGTCGCCGGAGGCCGCGGGACTGTCCTCGGGCGGTCAACGCCGCGTCACCGGGCTCCGCCGTGAAGAACTCGCCCACCTGGCGGGCATTTCGGTCGACTACGTGATCCGCCTCGAACAGGGGCGGGCGACCAACCCCTCGGTCCAGGTGGTCGAGGCACTGGCCAGGGCGCTGCGGTTGTCGGCGGCGGAGCGCAGGCACCTCTTCCAGCTGGGCGGGCTCCAGCCGCCGGGCCCGGAGTGCGTGCCCGCATACCTCACGCCGAGCGTGCAGCGGCTACTGGACCGGATGGCGGGAACCCCGGTCGCGGTGTTCGACGCGGCGTGGACGCTGCTCCTGGCCAACCAGCCCTACGCGGCGCTCATGGGTGATCCGGCCGGGTGGCACGGCCACGAACGCAACGCGGTGTGGCGCAACTTCTTCGGCCTGAACGACCGGGTCCGGCACACCCCGGAGTCGCGGCACGCACTGGAGACCGCGCTGGTCGCGGACCTGCGCGCCACCGCCGCGCGCTACCCCGCCGACCCGCGGCTCCAGCGGCTGGTGTCGGACCTGCTCACCCAGAACGAGCGGTTCGCGGGGCTGTGGCACGCCGCCGTCGCGGGACACCACGAGGCCGCCCGCAAGACGATCGACCACCCGGAGGCCGGCCCGCTGACGCTCGACTGCGACGTGCTCACCGTGGCCGGGAGCGACCTGCGGATCATGGTGTACACGGCCGAACCGGGCAGCGAGGACGCTGACCGCCTCGCGCTGGTCACCGTCCTGGGGACGCAGTCGCTGGTGGGTTAGCCGGCGTGAACTGTCAGGGGGTTCTGCCAAGATCGGGCCATGACGGAAAGCCCGCCCGTGGTGGACCCGGACCAGCGCTGGCGGCTGGAGGCACTGGCCAGTGTCGTCCAGTCGGAGCTCGTGGCCGCCGGGCTGCCGGTGGTCCCGAATGGGCGGCCGGTGGGCGCGGCCGGCGCGATCGTCACTGTCGAGGGGATCCGCACGCACCGCGCCCTCCCCTAGTTTTCGCTGGTGACGGCGTCAATGCGTCGTCGCACGCCGAGAACTGGAGGGCGAGGGCGTTGAAGTCGAGGTAACGGTCAGCGGGAACCGGAATCCCCCGGAGGCTCACCAGGGTGGTCGCGGCGGCGCTCACCGCCGCCGCGCTGGCGGCCTGTGGGGCCGCCACGGAAGAAGGCGAGGGCGCGCCACCAGTCGTCCCCGAGGCGGCCGCCACACCGCGCATCACCTAAGGGATGTCTCGTAACTCGTGTTGTGGTTGGTGGGGCTGGTGTTGCAGTCAGTCGGCG
>NZ_BAABIB010000157.1:0-14749 GCF_039542405.1 Amycolatopsis dongchuanensis | reverse complement strand
GATCAACAAGCACAACTTTCATCCAAGAAAACTGAGCCAGATTCTTGACGCGGGACAGCGGGCAAGCACGTCGCGGTCGCGGGCAGCGGGCACTCCGCGCTCACGGCGCTGGTCGCCCTGACCGACCTGGCTCGCGCTGAGGGGACGCGGATCAGCTGGATCCTGCGCCACGGCTCGGTGGGCAACACCTTCGGCGGCGGGGAGGCCGACCAGCTGCCCGCCCGTGGCGCGCTCGGACTGCGCGCGAAGGAGGCCGTGGACGCGGGGCTGGTGCACGTGGTCGCGGGGTTCCGCACCGAGGCGGTCGAGCGTGACGAGCACGGGCTGCTGGCGTTGCGCTCATTGGACGGGCGCACGATCGAGGCCGTGGACAAGGTCGTGGTGGTGACGGGGTTCCGGCCGGACCTGTCCTGGCTGTCGGAGCTGCGGCTGGAGCTGGACGCCACGCTGCAGGCGCCGATCGCGCTCGCCCCGTTGATCGACCCGAATGTGCACTCCTGCGGCACGGTCTACCCGCACGGCGCGAAGGAACTCGCACACCCGGAGCCGAACGTCTATCTGGCCGGGATGAAGAGCTACGGTCGCGCCCCGACGTTCCTCGCCATGACCGGCTACGAGCAGGTCCGCTCGATCGCCGCCGCGCTCGCCGGTGACCACGAGGCCGCGGACCGGGTGGAGCTGGTGCTGGCCGAGACCGGGGTGTGCGGCGGGGCGGGCCTGTTCGACGAACCCGCCGCCGACGCCTCCTCGGGCGGGTGCTGCGGCGCCCCGGCCGGACCGGAGCTGATCTCGCTGTCGGCCCCCTCGACGGACCGGTGACGGTCGAGGCCTCCGCGCAGCCCGGCTCCCTGTCGACGGCCGGGCTGCGCCGGGTCCTGGTGACCTTGTGCGTCACCGAGATCACCAGCTGGGGCGTGCTCTACTACGCCTTCCCGGTCCTGGCCCCCGGCATCGCGAAGGCGACCGGGTGGTCGTCGACCCGGATCACCGCGGGCTTCTCCGGTGGGCAGTTGGTCGCGGCGTTCGCCGGGATCCCGGTGGGCCGGTGGCTGGACCGGCACGGGCCGCGGTGGCTGATGACCGGCGGCTCGATCCTCGCGGTGCCCGCGGTGGTGGCGATCGCGACCGCCCAGAACCTCGCCTGGTTCGTCGCGGCGTGGTTGCTGGCCGGGGTGGCGATGGGCGCGACGCTGTACCCGCCGGCGTTCGCCGCGCTGACCCGCTGGTACGGGCCGCGCCGGGTGAGCGCGCTGACCGTGCTCACGCTCGCGGCGGGACTGGCGTCGACGGTGTTCGCCCCGCTGACCGCCGCGCTGGCCTCCCACCTCGACTGGCGTCGGACCTACCTCGTCCTCGCCGCCGTCCTGGCGGTGATCACGATCCCGGGCCACTTGTGGGGACTACGGGGACCGTGGCCGGGTCCCGAGCCGCACGCGCACCCCGAGCACACCGATCCTGGACGCATCGCGCGCAGCCGCGCGTTTGTGGCCCTGGTGCTGGCGTTGAGCCTGACGGCGTTCGCCGCGTTCGCGGCGGTGATCAACCTGGTGCCACTGCTCACCGAACGCGGGCTCAGCCCGGATGCCGCCGCCGTCGCGCTCGGCCTCGGCGGGGCCGGGCAGGTGCTGGGCCGCCTCGGCTACACGACCTTCACCCGCCACACCAGCGTCCGGGTCCGCACCGCGATCATCCTCGGCGCGGTCGCCATCACCACCGGCGTTCTGGGCCTGCTCACCAGCGCACCCGCACTCGTGATCGCGGCCGTGGTCGCCGGCATGGCCCGCGGCGTGTTCACGCTGCTGCAGGCCACCGCCATCACCGACCGCTGGGGAGCGGTCCACTATGGACGGCTCACCGGGGTGCTGTCCGCGCCGCTGACGATCACCATGTCGCTCGCACCCTGGGCGGGCGCCGCGATCGCCGACGGACTGGGCGGCTACCCGCACACCTTCCTCGTCCTGGCCCTCGCTGCCGGCGCGGCCGTGGTCCTCTCCGTGGCCGGCGTACCCCGGTAGCTGGTCCGCTCAACTCCTTGTCTCGAAAGGGTTTCTTCGTCATGCCTGATGCCATAGTGATCGGCGGCGGCCAAGCCGGGCTCGCCTCGGTCCACGCCCTCACGGCGCGCGGACTCGAGCCCGTCCTGCTGGAGGCCGGTGACGAACCGGTCGGGTCCTGGCCGCACTACTACGACAGCCTCCGCCTGTTCTCCCCAGCCCGCTACAGCTCCCTGCCGGGCATGGCCTTCCCCGGCGACCCCGACCGCTACCCGCACCGCGACGAAGTGATCGACTACCTCCGCCGCTACGCCACCGCACTGGACGCCGACATCCGCACCCGCCAGCGGGTCACCGCCGTGACCCGACCTGACCGGGAGTTCCGGGTGTCCACCGACACCGGTGAGGAGCTGACCGCGCCGATCGTCATCGCCGCCACCGGCGCGTTCACCTCCCCGCACCGGCCCGCGCTGCCCGGGCTCGACGAGTTCACCGGTACGATCCTGCACTCCAGCGAGTACCGCGAACCCAGCCCGTTCACCGGACAGCGCGTCGTGGTGGTCGGGGCGGCCAACTCCGCCGTGCAGATCGCCATCGACCTCACGCCGCACGCCCACGTCACCCTCGCCACCCGTGCACCGATCCGCTACGCCACGCAGAAACCGCTGGGCCGGGACGTGCACTTCTGGTTCACCGTCACCGGCTTCGACATCCTGCCCATCGGCCCGTGGCTGCGCAGCAAGCCGAGCATGCTCGTCCTCGACGCCGGTGGCTACCGCGCCGCGATCGACGGCGGCGCACCCGACCAGCGGCGCCTGTTCACCGCCATCGACGGCGACACACTGACCTGGCCCGACGGCACCCGCGAGCGGGTGGACACCATCATCCTGGCCACCGGGTTCCGCCCCGCCATGCCCTACCTGGACAAGCTCGGCGCCCTCACCGACACCGGGCTACCGGAACAGCACCGGGGCCTGTCCACCACCCATCCCGGCCTCGGGTTCGTCGGGCTGGAATGGCAGCGCAGCTTCTCCTCGGCCACCCTCCGCGGTGTCGGCCGCGACGCCGCCTACCTGGCCCGGCGGCTGCCTGTGGCTCTGGTTTAGATTGGGCGGATGTTGCGCTCGGCGTGGATCAAATGGGCTCGTGCGGTCGAACACCAGCACCTGCTCGCACGCGAGGGACGCGAGTGGATCGCGAACGACTCCTACGTCTACGACCGGACCGACAACGCCAGCGACAACACGAACCCACTGTTGGCCGTGCACTGGCGGCTGCGGATCGTTCACCCCTACCCCGAACGGTGGAGCGTGCTGATCGGTGACGTGCTCACCAACCTGCGGGCCGCTCTGGACCACAGCTTCTGGGCGGCTGCGGAAGCGCACACCGGCACGCCTGATGCGCCTCACCGGGTGATGTTCCCGATCCACACCCAGTCGACCAAGTTCGCCAAGGCCGCGAAAGAACTGCAACCGCTGGTGGCCCCGCCCGTGTGGAAGTTCATCGAGTCGGTGCAGCCTTTCCACGGCAACGACAAAGCGCACACCCACCCGCTGGAGATCCTGCGCTGGATGTCCAATGTGGATAAGCATCGCGCCGTGCACGTCCTCGGGCGTACCGCCTTCGACGTCGGGCCGGTGCTGGTTCGCTCGACACCTCCGCTGGAGGTCGCGGACGAGTGGCGCCGCGAGGGCCCGACCAGCGACGGTGACGTCATCGCTCGCGTCAAGCTGCGCCGGCCGCCCAGCGGAACGAGCGTGGACTTGATTCCCACTTTCGCTCACACGGCCTGCCTGCAGATCAGCGACGACCCCGAGGAAGTGCACGCCCTGGACTCGGTCATGGACGTCATGCGTGAGCACGTCCTGGGCGTCCTGGCCAGCCTCACCGAACTACTCGGCGAGCCCTTTCCGGAGCCGGCGACGCTCGAACTTGGCGAACACCACGACGAGGTCGTCCCGGAGTTCGGCGGCGCCATCGCCCTGATCCGCGACCTCGACGGCGCCACCCACCGTATCAACCTCGATCAGCTTCCCGCTGAACAGGGGCACGAACCGGCTGCCCCGACCACGTAACCGACAGCCCTGGGCCGAACCTACTCACAGCACGCCTTCGACGGCGAGGCCTCGGTCAGCGGGAGTTCCAGTCCCACCACGGCGTGGCGTGGTTTGGTCGCACGCACGATCGCCGAGTGCATGTTCTCGGCCGCCTCGTGTGTCGGCGCGATGTCGATGCCGGTGAAACCGGTCGCCGCGAGCCCCTCGCGGTACTCGGCGAACGACAGAGCCCCAGCGATACAAGCGGTGTACCCGCCACGGGCGGAGCGGTCCGCAGCGGTGAGGTGGTCTTCGGCGACGACGTCGGAGATGCCGATCCGGCCGCCGGGCCTGAGCACGCGGAACATCTCGGCGAACACCGCCGGTTTGTCCACGGACAGGTTGATCACGCAGTTGGAGATGATCACGTTCACCCGGTTCGCCGGGAGCGGGATCGCCCCGATGTTCCCCTTGAGGAAATCGACGTTCGTCGCGCCGGCCTTCTCCGCATTGGCCAGTGCGAGGGCGAGCATCTCCTCGGTCATGTCCAGCCCGTACACCTTGCCCGCCGGGCCGACCCGCTTCGCGGACAACAACACGTCGATGCCGCCACCGGACCCGAGGTCGAGCACGGTCTCGCCCTCGCGCAACTCGGCCACGGCCAGCGGGTTGCCGCCGCCCAGGCTCGCCGACACCGCCTCCGGCGGCAAGGACGAACGCTCCGCCTCATCGGAGAGTCCGCCAGTCAGGTCGGGACCCTCGCCGGAGCATCCGTCGCCGCAGCACGACCCCACCCCTCCCGCACTCGCCCGCATCGCCGCCTCCGCGTAACGCGCGCACCTGTTCCCGCAGCTCCTGGTCACTCATCGCGGAACACCTCCAAAGGATCGATGCCTGTCGATGAACACTTTGACCCTCTGCATCGATGGACGTGAAGATAGAGGTCTGTTTAGATAGGGGCATGTCGAAACAGTTGCCGATCGTGGACGCCGGGACCGAGTGCTGCTCGCCGCTGGTGCGGGAACCGCTGTCCGCGGGGCAGGCCGCGGACCTGGCGAAGCTGTTCAAGGCGGTGGGTGACCCGGTCCGGTTGCGGTTGCTGTCGCTGATCGCCTCCCATGACGGCGGCGAGGCGTGCGTGTGCGACCTGACCGACGCGTTCGACCTGACCGGGCCGACGATCTCGCACCACCTCAAGGTGCTGCGCGAGTCCGGGCTAATCACGGGCGAGCGGCGCGGCACCTGGATCTACTACCGTGTCCAGCCCGAGACCCTGGCCCGGCTCTCCGCCGTCCTCACCCCCGCCGAGGGGTCGGTGGTGACGGCGTGACCACCACCAACACGGCGCCGGCCGGTGTTGTCGGCAAGCTGTCCACGCTGGACCGGTTCCTGCCGGTGTGGATCGGCGCGGCGATGGTCCTCGGGTTGCTGGCCGGACGCTGGATCCCGGGCCTGGAGACCGGGCTCAACGCCGTCGCGGTCGACGGGATCTCGCTGCCGATCGCGCTCGGGCTGCTGGTGATGATGTACCCGGTCCTGGCCAAGGTCCGCTACGACAAGCTCGACTCGGTCACCCGCGACCGGAAACTGCTCTGGCCCTCGCTCGTGCTGAACTGGCTGATCGGCCCGGCACTGATGTTCGCCCTCGCGTGGCTGCTGCTGCCGGACCTGCCCGAGTACCGCACCGGCCTGATCATCGTCGGCCTCGCCCGCTGCATCGCGATGGTGATCATCTGGAACGACCTGGCCTGCGGCGACCGCGAGGCCGCCGCAGTACTCGTCGCGCTCAACTCGGTGTTCCAGGTGATCATGTTCGGGGTGCTGGGCTGGTTCTACCTCTCCGTCCTGCCCGGCTGGCTCGGTCTCGACACGACGTCGCTGAGCGTGCCGGGCTGGCAGATCGCCAAGAGCACGCTGATCTTCCTCGGTGTCCCGCTCGTCGCGGGCTACCTCACGCGCCGTTTCGGTGAACGCTCGCGCGGGCGCGAGTGGTACGAATCCCGGTTCCTGCCGCGCATCGGGCCGATCGCCCTCTACGGGCTGCTGTTCACCATCGTCGTGCTGTTCGCCCTGCAGGGCCACCAGATCACCAGCCGTCCGCTCGACATCGCCCGCATCGCGCTGCCACTGCTGGTCTACTTCGGACTCATGTGGGCCGGGTCCTACGCCCTCGGCAAGACGATCGGCCTCAACTACGAGCGCACCACCACCCTCGCCTTCACCGCGGCGGGCAACAACTTCGAGCTCGCGATCGCCGTCGCCATCGCGACCTTCGGCGCCACCAGCGGCCAGGCCCTCGCCGGGGTCGTCGGGCCCCTGATCGAGGTGCCCGTCCTGGTCGCGCTCGTCTACGTCTCACTCGCCCTGCGCCGCCGATTCACCCCTGCCACCCCGGAGTAGCCATGGACCACATCGAAGGCGAACCCTGCCAGGACATCGAAGACTGCCGCCTCACCGACCGCCACGTCCAGACCCTGCTCAACCGCGAAGCCGACGAGCTCGCCCGGCACTTCACCGGCACCTTCTCACCCGAAACCGTCCGCGACTGCGTCGAGGACTCCTACACCCACCTCGCCGCCACAGCGCGCATCCGCACCCACCTGCCCGTCCTGGCCGCCCGCTTCGCCCGGCAGCGGCTGGAAGCCACCGCCAAGAACCAAGGAGCCACCATGTCCGACGAACCCGAAGTACTCTTCGTCTGCGTCCACAACGCCGGCCGCTCCCAGATGGCCGCCGCCCTGCTCGACCACCACGCCGCCGGACGCGTCACCGTCCGCTCCGCCGGCTCCGCCCCCGCCGACACCATCAACCCCGCCGTCATCGAAGCCATGAACGAGATCGGCCTCGACCTGACCAAGGAATTCCCCAAGCCACTGACCACCGAAGCCGTCCAAGCCGCCGACGTCGTCATCACCATGGGCTGCGGCGACGCCTGCCCCATCTTCCCCGGCAAGCGCTACCTCGACTGGCAACTCGACGACCCCGCCGGCAAGGACGTCGACCAGGTCCGCCCCATCCGCGACGAAATCGACCGACGCGTCCGCACCCTCCTCGACGAACTCGTTCCCAGCAACGCGTAACGCACTGACGCCTGCACCGACACATCCGGTGCTCCACGACACGACCGCAACTCTGCTGAGCGATCCCATAGCGCGGAGGCGTTCCAGATACCGGAAAAAAGTCGAGTACTGTCGCGGTCGAGGGGGGCTTGCTCCCGGTAGTTCCGCTGCGCATGGTGGTCTCAGTCGCGTAAATGCTCTATTTGACCATTGCGGAGGTTAGGTCGATGATTTGGTGGGCGAGCGCAGTTGCTACCGGTCGCCAAACCGCGCGGGTTCCCCTGCAGCCAGGTGGACACCGCCCGACGGCATCTTCGTATGCTTTGGTTGCGGACAGTCTGTACGACCGACGACTCGACGACAGTTCGCCCGTCGTGGTCGGGGTATTTGACAAGGTTGAGGTGATGCGCGACTGCTGGGCGCGAGGTTGTCCCCCTGGCCATTCTCCCCTTCATTCGTCCGCGAACCTGTAGCGGTCGATGAGATTTGTCCATTGACTATGGGGAATTATTCCGTCGTGTTGCATTCTGCCGACCACGATGCCGGGTGCGACTCCGATCTTTTCTGCGAATTTTTCTACGTGTCGCGCCGTGGTGAGCTGATGAAGTTCATTGGCGGCGTGGGGTGGGATCAGGATTCGTGATGCAAAGATGTCGGCTTCCTTCTCTAGTTCATTGTCGATACCGCTTCCTTTGGTGTCCACGAAGGTTTCCTTCTTGCTGTGACGAAGAATGTGACACATTTCGTGAAACAGTGTGAACCAGAAGATGTCATTGCGACGGTGGCGCAGACTCAATGCGATTATGGCTTTATCGGGTGACAACCACCGGGTGGCTCCATTGACCCGACACTTCGGGAGTTCTTTCAAGATGACCAGTGCGACGCCAGCGGACGCGCATACATCTTGCAATGGTCTGATCCAGTCGACACCACGCATTCTGCTGAGAGAGCGCATCTCCGGTATGACACTTCGGCAGCGTCCAATATCGAACGGCTTCGTGGGAATCTGAGCAGCGTGTAGCTCGGCGAGTCGCAGCCATGCGGCAAGTGCGGCTTCGTCAGCTTGAAAAGCCTGCGATCGACGGTAAAGCGCCGGTTTGAGCCACACCTCGTCGAGTGCGTGCGCATCTGCGACAGCGAAGAATTTGAGCAGTTCCTTCAGCTGTTCCACTTTGGATTTCTTGAGCGCGACATGTCCGAGCCGTTCAAGCGTCTTGATTGGGAACTTATCCACAAGATGGACTTGTTCCTTCAGTGTTCGTTCCTCGAGAACCTGCTGCTTTGCTGTTTGGTAGTTCGCCTCGAGCTGGGACCAGTATCGGGCGGGGATTGAGGTGACGCGCTCGAATGCGAGCGCGACCTCGGGTGAAATGCCGACCGCTCCCTTGAGCACCTGATTGATGTGCTTCGGCGTCAGGCTGGTTCGACGTGCGAACTGGGCCTGGGTCATGTCGTGGTGGTCGAGCCACTCGGCGAGCGTCTCACCAGGGTGAACGAGTTCGGCTGGCTTGTAGTCCAGCTGGCCAGTGGAGGTCATCACGATGGCCGCGCTGCTTTGGAGGTGACGAGTACCTGGGTGACGGTGATGCTAGGCATGGTGTCTCTCTTCGTCGCTTCCGGGGCAGGCTCGATGACGAGAGCCAGGTCGGGGGTGATCATCACATGAATGCAGTCGTCGGCAATGCGGTACGAGTCGAACGGAAGGAAATCGAGGTCGTCCATCGTCGACATGGCCTCCAGTTGCTGGAGCCGTCGCGAGATGCAGCGGGCGACGTCGGGTCCCCATGTGGCACGCATGTGATCAAGATCGCAGCAATGTCGGCGGATCGCATCGGTGCGAAACAGCAGAGCCATCATCGCCGCCCACTTCCGCAGAATCCTTAACCGGCTCGGTGCAGGATAGCACTTGCTATCGGCCTCCCTGGCGGCTAGAGTCGCCGACGAAATCATGAACCGGCTTGGTTCATGATTTTCTCTCAGGGAAGGAGGGATGCCGGTGCCCGCGTACCATGTGGATCACGAGGTGTTGGCCACGCACGCCAAGAACAAGGTCAACGTCCCGTCTGGCGATGCCGCCAAGCGCCGCACGCAAGTCAACCACCTCCGGTCGCGCCTGGAGGCACACATCGCGGCGCACCCGGACTACGACCTGGTCAAGCTCCGCGCGTCGGGCAGCACGGCGAAGCACACGGCTATCCGACGCCGCCGCGGCGAGGGGTCCGATGCCGACGTGGCCGCATACGTTCGCGCCAGCAGCGTCGGAGGTGTCAGCGTTGAGGTCAGCGGCCTGCTCGAGTGGCTCAAGGATCGATGCGTCGAGGTTTACGGGGCTACCAAGGACGCCGACGACTTCGTCATCTCCGACCACGCGGTGGGAATCACGTTGCGCGGGTCGGGTTTGAAGATCGACGTCGCGCCGGTGCTGTACGAGGGAGAGGCCGATGATCGGGGACACCTTGTCACTCGGCAGGGCGACAAGGTCCTCACGTCGGTCACCCTGCACCTTGCCTTCATCCACACCCGCCGGAATGCTGCAGGCCCCAACTACCGCGAGCTGATCCGGCTGCTCAAAGCCTGGATCCGGGAGGCCAAGCGCAACGACGACCAGCTCCGCTGCAAGAGTTTCTTGCTTGAGCTCATCGTCGCGCACCTGTGGGACCACGGTTGGAACGGCGAGGCGCTCGCGGTCAACAACTATCCCCGGGCGTTCGAACAGGTCCTGTCCTACATCGCCCACACCGACCTGCTGGCCCCGGTCGTGTTCACCGACTTCTATCCCGCGACCGAGGTGACGCCGTCTAGCGACCCGATCCAGTTTTGGGACCCAGTCAACCCGACCAACAACGTTACCCGCACCTATACCGACGCCGACCGGCAACGGCTGGTGAAGACCGCCACCACCGCTTTGGAGGACGTCATGTGGGCCGCCCATGCCCCCACCAAGGGGGACGCCAACCAGGCATGGCGCAACCTGCTCGGACCTGCCTTCGAGGGCGCCTGATGACCAGCACGAGAACCGCGACCGCGTCGTTCACCATCACCGAGGCGCGCTACGTCGGCGCGAAGATCGGCGCGGACCTCCGCATGATCAACGGTCTGTACGGCCGTCCGGTGTTGACCGACATCGACGACTACACCGAGGAGGTGGCCCTGCTGCTACGCGACGGCTACCTCGGCACCGTGGACTACGGATTCAAGGACACGAGCGCCAACGTTTGGAAGCTCCGGCTTCGCTACACCGCCACCACCGGTGGACAGCTCCTCGACAGCCGACCCGGAAGCCTGCCGGCCAGGGCAAGCGTCACCGGCCACGGCTGGTCCAGCTACCTCACCTACTCGCTGAAGTTCCAGCTACTGACCAGCACGCAGCAGGCGACGGTGAAGGACGGCCTCCCGATCACCCGCGTCGGGGCGGCGGAACCAACCACCATTGCGGGCAGTACCCAGTCCGGTCACGGATACGGCCGCAACGGCGTCGGGGTGAACCGCGACGTGTACACCGCCTGGTAAGGAGAACGGATCATGGCCGCTGTTGAGGACATCTTCCACCCCGTCGTCGAACTACCCGAACCCGTGCGTGCGGAGCGTTACCAACGCTTGGTTGGGCTCGACGATGTCAAGGACCGGCTTCGGCGCGAAGCGCGGCTGCTGGCCGACCCGACCAGCTTGCGGGCCTGGTCGCTCGAGCACCACGGGGCTGAGTTGCCCGCGCTGGCGTTGTTCGCCGACCGCGGCCCGCTGTTCGTGTTCGCCGGCGACGTGGGTGCTGGGAAATCGGCTCTCGCTGAGTCGTTCGGTTGTGACCTGTCCGATCGGCTCGACCTGCCCGTCTACCTCTACCGGCTCAAGCTCACCGCCCGCGGCACCGGCCTTGTCGGCGAGATGACCACACTCATCGGCGATGCCTTCGGCCACCTACTGGCTCTCGGCCGCAAGGCGCGCAGCGCGAAGGGGCCCACCACCCTTTACATCATGGTTATCGATGAGGCGGACGCGCTGGCCCAATCCCGTGCCGCCGAGCACATGCACCACGAGGACCGCGCCGGAGTCGACGCACTGCTTGCCGGGGTTGACAGCCTGGCGGGCGAAGGCGTGCCGGTGCTGGTGGTGCTGTGCACCAACCGAGAACGCGCCCTCGACCCGGCCGTCACGCGCCGCGCCGCCGCCACCTTCCAGTTCGGTCGCCCAGACGACGAGCAACGGCGCACCGTGCTCAACGAGGCCCTCAACGGAACCGGGGTCAGCAGCGCAACCGTCGCCAAACTCGTCACCGCGACCGGACCCACCGAGCGGCAACCGGGCTTCACCTACTCTGACCTCACCCAGCGCCTCATCCCCGCGGCGGTCCTGGCCGCCTTCCCCGACAAACCCCTCACCGACGACACGCTCCTCGCCGTCGCCCGCGAACTGCAGCCGACCCCCGAGTTCCGCGAGACCGTCACGTGACCGGGCCTCTGCCGCCACCGAGTGCCACCGGCGTCCGCATCGCCGGTGACCACTACCAGTGGCTGATCGCCTGGCATGCGTGCGTCACCACCCTGCGCGACCAGCTCACCGGGGAGCCAAATCCCGTCGTCACGGTCGGCGTCGAGGTCGACGGCGCTGGCAACCTCGACGATGTCGTTCTCTACCGGCGGCACTCGCCCCACACCTACAACCAGGTGAAGTACACCGTCGACAGCAGCACCCCCGTCAACGCCACCTACCTCACTACGCCCACCGACACCGGCGGCCCGTCGATCCTGTCCAAATTCGCCGACTCCTGGCGCAAACTCACGCAAGCCGGCGAGCCCGTCGAACTCAGGTTCATCAGCAATCGGGCCCCCGACCCGGCCGATCCACTGATCGCGGGCCGGGACGCGCGAACCGGCCTACTACTCCCATACGCCGCGACCGGCGGACACCGATCCCGCCGTGGCCAAGCACGTGCGGCGTGGGCAGCGGCCGCCGGACTCACCGAACCCGACCTGCTCGACCTCCTCGCCGTGCTGCGCTTCGACCTCGCCCGTGACCCCACTCACCTACACGAGACCGTCGCGCTCACCATGCTCGTCAGCGGCCTGCGAGCTGAACCCCCAGCAGTAGCCGCTGGCGCGGGCTGGGTCGCCCAACAGGTCCGACAGGGGCACCGTGAACTCAACCTCGACGCCATTCGACACGCCGTTAACGAACTTCAGCTCCACGCTGGCCCCCCACGTACCGTGGTGTCCATCGCCACCCTCAAACCCGACCCCCTCGCGCACCAGGCACACCACACCCTCGACTGGGTTGACCGCTTCGACGGCGACGACCCATACACCAAGCGGCACCCCAAATCGCCCGCCACCTGGAGCGACCTGCAGACAGAGATCGAAAAGATTCCCAGCCATCTCGGCGGTGCCGCCAACATCGTCATCACCGGAAGCCTCCGGCAAGCCACCGCCTTCACCGTCGGCGCGGCACTGCGCATGGTCACCAACACCGACCTCGCCGTCGTCCAACGCGGCCGACTTTGGTCATCGGACACGCCATACGACACACCCATCACACCAACTGTCACAAGCCACGACCTGGGCCTCGGGCAGGACCTCGGCGTGGCCATCGAGATCGCGACACCGATCGCGAGCGACGTCCTCTCGTTCTCACGCGATCACGAGCTCCCTGTCGGACGCCTGGTCGTCATCTCCCCGCCCGGTGGGCCGCGGGACAACGCGGTAAACGGTCCGGCTGACGCCTGCGCCCTCGCCGTCGGGATCCGCGACGCCGTACGCCACGAAGTGAGGGGGCATGCCCGTGTGCACCTATTCCTCGCCGGCCCGATGGGTCTCGCCCTACTGCTCGGCCACCGATGGAACCGAGTCGCGCCAACCCTCATCTACGAAGATCTACAAGCCGAGGGCTACGAAGCAGCCTTCACTATCACTGCCTAACCGTGCCCGGCGCCCCACGTCTGTCCCGTTGCGACCTCGTAACGCAGAGGCGTTGCACGTGCCGCCGACAGCCAAGACCCGACCTCGACGTCCGCGCGTGGCAGACCTGTGAAGCGATTCGGTCGCTGATCGACAGTCATCACCAACCGAGTGAGCGAAGGCGCAGGTAAACCCCATTCATCAACGACCACCCGTTGCTTGACGCTCACACCTGGTAAGTGTCTTCCAGTATCAACCGGCCGCCTGCCGATGTTTCCCATGTTTGTGTGCCCCCGGAACGAGGGCCGAAGGGAAAGGGCCCCCAGACACGCACGGCACGGTAGAGGTCCATCGTCCACTCACGCACCGTCGTTCAGAACTGCCTCTCCGCACGGACCGCCGCAACGAGTGCCCGTGACCTGGCCGCGCCAACACGCATACGCTTGCGGAGCGTCTCGGCAGAGATCGGCCGGTGGTATCGCCGCCAATGCTGGGCGTCCTCTTGGCGAGCACGCACCAGCAAGTCACGCTCTCCCGGGTCGAACGACGACGGGCGGTGGCCACAGCCATCTGTTGCTTCCACCCGCTCCTCCTGGTCTCCCGGCGCATCCAGGACGCGACGATCCCCTGGGCTCTGCCCGATGTTCGTTCCGCCGGAGACGGCCGCGTTCAACAACTGGAGCAACCCCGGGCCTGCCTCCGCCCACCCCATGAGTAACAGTGGCCCCACCGCGTCGAAAGCAGCCTTGCCCCACGCCCCTGTGCACAGCGGCTCAGCCACGTTCAGCACCAACGTCACCCCGCTCGCTCCGAGTAGCAGACGCCGCGCCGGCCGCAACGCGCGGCGATCACCCCCACGCAGCGCAAGCTCCCGGGTGCCCATCAGCAGCCCCAAGACGGTGAGGTCAACCGCAGGTGCGATCAACGGCGCGACGTAGACCGGAACTCCGAGTGTCAACGCCAAGCTCAGGACGTTCCCGAAACCAAACAGGAACGTCAGCCCTATTACCAAGCCCATGATCACCGTCACGAACCGAGCTGTGGCCCGCGAGGAACGGTTCACGATGACACCTCCCGAGGCCCCGGCAGGTCATAGCAGGCATCGATCGTCAACGTGCCGGTGAGTCGCTGCTGGTCAGGCCCGTTCCCATCCTTGGGCAATCCTGCCGAGGGCACATACGCCGGAGCGGGGAAACCGCTCCTGACCAGCACGAAGGCCAATCAGGCCGGTTCTCCCCACTCTCCGGCTTTATCCGGCCAAATCCGGGCTGTTCTGCCCAATGCGTGCCCACGCCTGCCCGTGACCGAGAGCCGCCTCAACCTGCCGCCGGGCTGTCACCTCTCCCCCGTCCAGGAACGCCGCGTAGATCTCAAGGAGCACCGCGACCGAGTGGCCCGCCCACTCTGCGACGCGGGTCGGATCGACACCAGCCGCAAGCCACGTGCTCACGGCGGCGTGCCGAAGGTCGTACGGGCGAGCCGCGAGAGGCGACGCTTGAACCTCCTCCGTGAAGGTCCGCCGCCGGGCGGCTCGCCACACTCGCGTGTAGGTGATCATCGGAACTTCGCCTCCGTGGTCACCGGTGAACAGCCGTCCATCCTCAGCGAAACCGTATTCCCAGATGTGCTCCCAGAGAATTTTTGTGAGTTCCGGCGGACAAGGAGCAGTGCGTCCTTCCCCCACAGCCCGCGACTTGAGCTGCCGCTCACCCCTAAGGGATGTCTCGTAACTCGTGTTGTGGTTGGTGGGGCTGGTGTTGCAGTCAGTCGGC
>NZ_BAABIB010000156.1:0-13154 GCF_039542405.1 Amycolatopsis dongchuanensis | reverse complement strand
GCGACACGTGCACCGAGCTGGGAATCACCCCGAAACGGACCCGGCCCTACCGGCCGCACACCAACGGCAAGCTCGAACGGTTCCACCGCACCCTGGCCGAGGGCTGGGCCTACGCCCGCTTCTACCCATCCGAAACATTGCGCCGGACCGCGCTACCAGGCTGGCCGCACTTCTACAATCACCACCGACCCCACAGCTCAACCGGCGGCAAACCCCCAATCACCCGGCTGACCAACCTCCCTGGACATCACAGCTAAGCCCTTCCCACGATCGTCCCCGCGCGGTCGATCACCACGACGTCCACCGCGACCGGCGCCGGGCCCAGCACCTCGACCGCCACCTCCCGCGCCTTCGCCGCCACCAGGTCGCCCAGCGGCAGGCCCGCCGCCTGCGCCAGCTCGAGCGCGTGCAGCGCGGTGTTCGCCGCCAGGATCTCGTCCCCCACCGCGGGCGCGAGTGACGCCAGCAGCCGCAGGTCCACCTGCGAGCGCTTCGAGTGCAGGTCCAGGTGCCCGGCCGCGAGCTTCGAGAACTTCGCGAACCCGCCACCCAGCGTCAACCGGGGCACGGGGTGCCGCCGCAGGTACTTGAGCACCGCGCCCGCGAAATCCCCCATGTCGAGCAGCGCGCTTTCCGGCAGCCCGTACAGCTCCGCGACCACCCGCTCCGACGTGCTGCCCGTCGCCCCGGCCACGTGCTCGTGCCCCATCGCGCGCGCCACGTCCACCCCGCGCCGGATGCTGTCGATCCACGCCGAGCACGAGTACGGCACCACCACACCCGTCGTGCCCAGCACGGACAGCCCGCCGACGATGCCGAGCCGGGGATTCCACGTCTGCCGCGCGATCTCCTCACCGTCGGGGATCGAGATCTCGACGACCACGTCCCCGCTGCCACCGTGCTCGGCCGCGACCCGCTGAACGGCCTCGGTCATCAGCCGCCGCGGCACGGGGTTGATCGCCGGTTCGCCCACCGCCAGCGGCAGTCCCGGCCGCGTCACGGTGCCGACGCCCTCCCCCGCGCGGAACGTGACGCCGCTGCCCGGTTCCCCCGGTGACACCGTGGACAGGATGAGCGCGCCGTGTGTGACGTCGGGGTCGTCGCCCGCGTCCTTGATCACGCCCGCCGTCGCGGAGCCCTCGCCGAGCCGTTCGGTGGCCAGCGCGAACGCCGGCCGCTTGTCCTTCGGCAGCCGCACCTCGACCGGATCGGGGAACTCGCCGGTGAGCAGCGCGGTGTAGGCGGCCGTCGTCGCCGCCGTCGCACACGCCCCCGTGGTCCACCCGTACCGCATGAACAGGGAGTATGGCTGGCGTGCAGACCGTTCTCGTCCTCGGAGGCACCGGCGAGGCCCGGGCACTGGCCGCCGGGCTCGCCGAACGCGGCGTACGCGTCGTCTCGTCGCTCGCCGGGCGCGTCGCGAACCCCCGCCTTCCGGTCGGCGAAGTGCGCGTCGGCGGCTTCGGCGGTCCGGACGGTCTCGCGCGCTGGCTCACCGAGAACGACGTCGCGGCCGTCGTGGACGCCACGCACCCCTTCGCCGAACGCATCGGCGCCTCCGCCGTGGCCGGCACGGCCAAGGCCGGAATTCCGTTGCTGCGCCTGCAACGTCCGGGCTGGCAGGCCGGTCCCGGCGACGACTGGCAGTGGGTGGACTCGCTCGACGAGGCCGCGAGGAAGATCACATCACTCGGCGAGCGCATCTTCCTGACCAGCGGGCGGCAGGGCCTCGCCGCCTTCGCGGGCTGCACCGAACAGTGGTTCCTCGCGCGCTGCGTCGACCCGCCGGAGCCCCCGCTGCCGCCGAAGATCGAGGTCATCCTCGACCGCGGCCCTTATGACCTCCCCGGCGAAGCGGCGCTGATGCGCGAGCACCGCATCGACGTGCTCGTCACCAAGGACAGCGGCGGCACCATGACCACCGCGAAACTCCTCGCAGCTCGCGAACGCGGCATCCCGGTCGTCGTCGTGCGCAGGCCCGCGCGTGAAGGGGTCCACACGGTCGAGGACGTGCCCGCGGCGCTCGCGTGGGTGTCGGCGATGCTGGGGGCATGACCGAAGCCTTCTACGACGTCCTCCGGCGGCGCCGGGACGTGCGCGCCGAGTTCACCGGCGAGCCGGTTCCCGCCGACGTGCTCACCCGCGTGCTCGAAGCCGCGCACAGCGCGCCGAGCGTCGGGCTGACGCAGCCGTGGGACTTCGTGCTGGTGCCCGACCGCGGCACCCGCGAGGCCTTCCGCGAGCACGTGCTCGCCGAACGCGAGGTCTTCGCGGATTCGCTCGACGAGGACCGCGCCGCGGTGTTCGAGCGGATCAAGATCGAAGGCATCCTCGAGTCCAGCCTCGGCATCGTCGTCACCTACGACCCCGCCCGCGGCGCGCCCGGCGTCCTCGGCCGCCACGCGATCGCCGACGCGGGGCTGTACTCGGTGTGCCTGGCCATCCAGAACCTGTGGCTCGCCGCGACCGCGGAGGGGCTCGGCGTGGGCTGGGTGAGCTTCTACCGCGAGGATTTCCTGCGCGGGCTGCTGGGTATCCCCGACGCGGTCCGGCCCGTGGCCTGGCTGTGTGTGGGCCCGGTGAGCAGGCTGCACGAAACGCCCGATCTGGAGCGGCACGGCTGGCGATTCCGCCGTCCGCTCGCCGCCGCTACGCATCTCGGCCGCTTCGGCGAACAGGCGGGCGTGCATAATCTCTGCCCGACAGAACCCGAAGAAACCTCGACACACTAGGGCGATAGCGTTCGTGCAATGTGGATGGCCAGCAGGACGCCGACAGTCTCCTCTCCCGAGGTGACCGATCCGGAGCAGCCGCGCCCGGAGCAGGCACCGCAGACCAGGCCCGGTACCAGACTGTGGCACTGGTTGTCCGTCGTGCTCGGCCTGTTCGCGGCCGCGTGCGCGATCGCGTACCCGTTCCTGCCGGTCGTGCAGGACACGGCGCGCATCACGTGGCCCGTCGGCAGCGACACCCGTCCGGTGAACGCGCCGCTGACCGGCTACTGGGCGCAGGACATGCGCGTCGACCTGCCGTGCCCCACGATCCAGTCGCTCAACTCGCGCATGCCGAGCGGCGGGCTGCTGTTCTCCACCGTGCCCAGCGCGCGCACGGGCAACGGCGCGGGTGTGTTCCTCCGCGTGCAGGACGGGGTGCTCACGGCGTTCAGCCGGGGGCAGCAGGTGGCGCGCCAGCCGCTGCCGGCCTCGGGCTGCGACGTCACGTTCAGCTCCAGCGCCACCCACACGACGCTGTCGGTCGCCGGCGCCCCGGTCTACGACGCGGGCGGTGACGTCCGGCCGCGCGTCATCGGGATCTACACCGACCTCACGTCCGACCGCGACCCGATCGCCGGGCTGAACGTGTCGATCACGCCGGACACGCGGTACCAGTCCTCCCCGACCGGGCTCAAGGTCGGCATCGGGGTGTTCGGGATCCTGTCGCTGCTCGGCTGCCTGATCGCGGTGAACCGGCTCGACCGCGGGCGCGCCCGGCGCGCGCCGCGCTGGGCGCCGGTCGGCTGGTGGAAGCTCACGCCCCGCGACTTCACGGTGTTCGGCGTGCTGGGCGCGTGGGTGTTCATCGGCCCCGTGACGTCCGACGACGGCTACATCCTGACCATGGCGAGGGTCGCCGACCAGTTCGGCTACCTGACCAACTACCACCGGTGGTTCGGTGTCGCCGAGGCCCCGTTCGGCTGGAACGACCACATCTACGAGGCGATGGCGACGGTGTCCACGGTGCCGCCGTGGATCCGGCTGCCGTCGTTCCTCATCGGCCTGATCTGCTGGCTGCTGATCAGCCGCGAGGTCATGCCGCGGCTGGGCAACCAGGTCCGGCAGAGCCCGGCGGCGAGCTGGGCCGCCGCGATGGTGTTCCTGGTGTGGTGGCTGCCGTTCAACAACGGCGTGCGCCCGGAGCCGTGGGCCGCGCTCGGCTCGCTGCTCGCGTTGTGCGCGGTCGAGCGGACACTGGTGACCCGGCGCCTGCTCCCGCTGTGCCTCGGCCTGCTGGCGGCCGCGTTCGCGCTCGCCGCGACGCCCACCGCGCTCATCGCCGTGGCGCCGTTCCTGGTCGCCGCGAAGCCGTTGTTCCACATGCTGCGCACGCAGGCCCGTGACTCGGGCTGGCTGTCGGTGCTCGCGCCGATCGCGGCCGCCGGGTTCACCGTGCTCATCGTCGTGTTCGCGGACCAGACGTTCGCGACGGTCGCGGAGGCGACCAGGCTGCGCGGCAACGTCGGCCCGAACCTGCCGTGGTACAACGAGCTTTCCCGGTACGAGCTGCTGTTCGCCGACAGCGCCGACGGGTCCATGACCCGCCGGTTCCCGGTGCTGCTGCTGATGTTGTGCACGGGTGCGTGCCTGGTGGTGCTGCTGCGCC
Source organism: Amycolatopsis dongchuanensis (assembly GCF_039542405.1). Classification (NCBI taxonomy): domain Bacteria; kingdom Bacillati; phylum Actinomycetota; class Actinomycetes; order Pseudonocardiales; family Pseudonocardiaceae; genus Amycolatopsis; species Amycolatopsis dongchuanensis. The sequence continues at coordinate 8,774 of NZ_BAABIB010000156.1, read as the reverse complement.
GCGGCCGCATCCAGGGCGCCGCGCTGGGCCCGGCCCGCCGCCTCATCGGCACGACCGCGTTGTTCTTCCTGCTGCTGGCGCTGACCCCGACGAAGTGGACCCACCACTTCGGCGCGTTCGCCGCGGTGGGTTCGGCGATGGCGGCGCTCACCGCGCTGGCCACCAGCTCGACCGTGCTGCGCTCCAAGCGCAACCGGGCCGCGTTCACCGCGGGGCTGCTCGCGGTCGCCGCGCTGGCCGCGACCGGGCCGAACGCGTACTGGTTCGTGTCCAGCCTCGGCGTGCCGTGGTTCGACAAGGCGCCGTCGATCCACGGCTTCCACCTGTCCACGGTGCTGCTGTTCGCGGCGGCCGTGGCGGCGGTGATCGCGTTCGTGGAGAACGTCAGGGCGCAGCGGCCCGGGCTGCTGCCGCCCCCCACCCAGGAACGGCGGCTGCGGGCACTGCGGCTGGGCTCGATGTCGCTCGTCGTGGTCTGCGGGCTCGTCGTCGCGTTCGAGTTCGCCAGCATGGGCAAGGCGATCCAGAAGCAGTGGGGCAGCTACAGCCTCGGCGCGGCGAACGTGGCGCACCTGGTGTCCACCAGCTGCAACCTGTCCGACCACGTGATGGTGGAGCAGGACCCGGTGTCGAGCGTGCTCAAGCCGGTCGCCGCGCAGACCGTGCCGGTGGAGCAGCAGCAGCCCACCCCGGGGCTGCCGCCCGCCCAGGAGGACAACGGCAAGACGCAGACCGGGTTCCACTCGACCGCGCAGGACAGCGACGACCCGCTGAGCGGGCCGCCGCACGGGTTCACCACCAGCAGCGTGCCGATGTGGAGCAGCTACCACGAGAGCGGGACGACGCCGACGGGCAGGCTGCGCACCGACTGGTACCAGCTGCCCGCCGACCGCGCGGGCGCGCAGGTCGTCGTCGCCGTCGCGGCGAAGTCGGGCAAGGCGACGAGCGTGGCGCTGGAGTTCGGCACCGAGACGCCGGAGGGCGTGAAGGTCGCCCGCACGGACACCGTGCTGCCGCAGGGCGTGGGTACCACGTCGGGCAGCAGCACCGACACCGGCAAGTGGGCCGACGAACGCGTCCAGCTCGACAACGTCCCGGCGGACCAGACGCTGGTGCGCGTGGTCGCGAAGGACAACGACGTGACCGACGACGGCTGGGTGGCCGTGACCGCGCCGCGCGTGCCGACGTTCACGACGCTGACGCAGCGCGTCGGCAACGCCCCGGTGTACATGGACTGGCCCGCCGCGTTCGTGTACCCGTGCATGAACCCGGTGACCTCGCACGACGGCATCTCGCAGGTGCCCGCGTACCGCATCACGGCGGGCACGCTCGCCCCGGAGGCCGGCATCGCGGACAACATCGGCGGTGGCCCGAACGGGTGGCTGGAAGAGGTCGCGAGCGAGCCCGAGGTGCCGAGCTACCTGGAGGGCGACCCGGGTCAGTCGTGGGGCCAGCTGATCCAGATCGAGCCGTACACGGAGGGCACGACGCCGCACGTCGAGCACGGTGAGAAGACCGTGTGGGGCTGGTGGTCGCCGGGTCCGGGCCCGCAGCAGCCGAACGGTTCCACGCCGACGCGCTGACGAGCGTTCGCCCGGTGTTGGGCTGGATGTCCGGTTCCCGTCGCCGCCGCGCGTTTGGATGCCCTGGTCGCCCACTTCGACCAGGGAGGTCGCCATGGCACTCACCCGACGGGATCTGCTGCGGACGGGGGCGCTGGGCATCGCGGTGGCGGGCAGCATCGACGCGATCGCCGCGCCGGTCGCGGCCGCGAACGTCCGGCGGCCCACCGGTTACGGCCCGCTCGTCGAGGACCCGGCCGGGCTGCTCGCGCTGCCGAGGGAGTTCTCGTACCGGGTGGTGGCGCAGGCCGGGGTGACGACGCTGGAGAGCGGCCACCCCACGCCGAGCGACGCGGACGGCACCGCGTGCTTCCGCGACCGCAGCGGGTTCGTGCTGGTGAACAACCACGAGATCGGCGGTGACGAGCCGTTCCGCGTGCCGACGCTGCCGGGCATCACCTACGACCCGGGCGCCGGCGGCGGGACGACGAACATCCTCGTCGACCATTGGGGGCGGCGCGTGCGCGAGTACGCGAGCCTCGCGGGCACGCACAACAACTGCGCGGGCGGGCACACGCCCTGGGGCACCTGGCTGACGTGTGAGGAGACCGAGCAGCGCGCGGGCGGCGTCTACCAGAAGGACCACGGTTACGTGTTCGAGGTGGACCCGTTCGACCGGCGCGCCAACGAAAACCCGGTGCCGCTGAAGTTCCTGGGCCGCTACTCGCACGAGGCCGTCGCGGTCGATCCGCACGACTCGACGATCTACCTGACGGAGGATGCGAGCGGCCCCAACGGTTTGTACTTCCGGTGGACGCCGCCGAAGGGTTTCCGCGGGCGCCGGGGCGCGCTGCGGCAGTTGCAGCTGACCGCCGGTGACAACGCCGGGCGCCTGCAGGCGATGAGCTGCTTCAAGGGCGGCAAGCACATCGACGACCTGTCGGAGGCCACCCGCCCGGGCACGCGGTACCGCGTCAAGTGGGTGGACGTGCCGGAGCGGGACGCCAGGGAAGTGTCGGTGCGCAAGCAGTTCGCGGCGGGCGAGGTGACGCACAGCCGGAAGCTGGAGGGTGCGTACTGGGGTGACGGCGGGGCCTACTTCGTCGCCAGCTACGCCAGGACGTCGGACGGCAGCGTCAACGAGCACGACGGCCAGGTGTGGTTCTACGACCCGCGCACGGAAACGGTCGAGCTGAAGACGATCTTCGGCGTGAACCCGGACCCGGACGCCGACACCAACTACGACGGTCCGGACAACATCACCGTCTCCCCCCACGGCGGCCTCATCCTGGCCGAAGACGGTGAGGGCCTGTCCCACCTCGTCGGCGTGACCGACACCGGCAAGGCGTACCCGATGGCCCGCAACGAGCTGAACGACAGCGAGTTCACCGGCCCGACGTTCAGCCAGGACGGGAGGATCCTGTTCGCGAACATCCAGACACCCGGGTACGTCTTCGCCATCACGGGGCCCTGGCACCGGTGGTGAGGGCCACCCACCGAGAGTTGGGTGATCATCCCGTCGCCTGATGCCGGTGGATCACTTTGAGGAGCAGCCGCAACCTTTTTCGAGACTCGCGGTTGCCTTGCCAAGCTTGCGGCTGGTCCTCAAAGTGATACGCACAAACCGCAGGCGACGGGATGATCACTCAACTCGACCACCCACCCCAAGGTGAGATCCCTTTGGGCCCCGATCATCCTGGAGCCTGCCCGCCGGCGAGGCATTCTTTTCCCTGGCCGCCCAAGTGCCCGGGCACCGGGGTTCACCGGGCGTGGAGCGCCCTACTCGGGGGCCCCACCCCCGCCCCATCCCCTTGATGGTAAGGCAGCTGGGGATCGAGGCGGGCGTGGGGGTGCGGGCGGTGGGGCCTTCCGCTGTTGCGTCGCTTGCGTCCTTTTAGTACTTGCGTGGGGTCCAGACTTGGCCGTTTGTCACCGTTGTTTTGCTCGATCCTATGATCAGCAGGCATCGCATGTCTACTGTGGACGGATCCAGATCTCCCAGTGTGGTGATCCTGATTTCTTCCTCTGGGCCGCCTACGTCTCGGGCGATGACCACCGGGGTCTGGGGGCCGCGATGGGTCAACAGTACTTCCCGTGCCTGGGCCAGCTGCGTGGTCCTGGTGCGGGAGGCCGGGTTGTAGATGGCCACCACCAAATCCGCTTCACCCGCCGCACGTAGGCGCTTTTCGATGATCTCCCAGGGCTTCAGGCGATCCGACAGCGAAATGACGCAGTAGTCGTGGCCGAGTGGCGCCCCTACCCGTGACGCCGCTGCCTGCGCTGCCGTCACGCCTGGCAGGACTCGCACCGGGACCGGGCTCTCCAGTTGCGCCGCCTGCTCCAGCACCGCCGACGCCATCGCGAAAACACCCGGATCACCCGACGACACCACGGCCACGCGGGCACCGGTCTGTGCCAGGGAAAGCGCTTCCCGCGCCCGGTCGGCCTCCACGCGGTTGCCCGAGGCGTGCCGCTGCTGCCCTGCGCGCTGCGGGACCTTCGCCAGGTACGGGCCGTACCCCACCAGGTGTTCCGCCGCCTCCAGCGCCTCCGCCGCCTCCGGCGTCAGCCACTGCGGGCCCGCCGGGCCGAGGCCCACGACCACGACCTCGCCGCCGTCCGCCGGTTCCGGCGCCTCCGAGACAGCCGGGGATTTCCTTGCGGCATAAGCGGGACTGGGCACCAGGGCCAGCGAGAAGTACGGCACCGAGTCCGGCGAGACGTCCGCGAACGGCTCGATCCGCTGCGCTTCCCACGTGGCCCGCTCGACGTAGTAAGCGTTTTCCAGTTTCCCCGACTCGGCCAGCGCCTCATGCACCGAACCGAACGTGCGCCCCAGCTTCAGCACCGCCGCCGCGTCCGTGTCCGCCAAGCGCCTCGCCAGCTCCGGGGCCGGGAGCGTGCCCGGCAGGACCGTCAGCACCTCGTCCCGCTGCACCAACGGGCGGCCGAGCACCGCCGAAGCGGCCGAAACCGACGTCACCCCCGGCACGGCCTCCGCCTCGTACCGGTCACACAGCCGCTCGTGCATGTACATGTAGGACCCGTAGAAGAACGGGTCACCCTCGCACAGCAGCACCACGTCACGCCCGGCGTCCAGGTGCTCCGCGAGCCGTTTCGCGCTCAGCTCGTAGAACTCGGCGATCGCGCCCTCGTACCCGCCGGGGTGATCGGTCGTCTCCGTCGTCACCGGGTACACGAGCCGCTCTTCGATCTGCCCTTCCCGCAGGTACGGCTCGGCGACCGAACGCGCGATGCTCCGGCCGTGCCGCGCACTGTGGTACGCGATCACCTGCGCCTCGCTGATCAGCCGCGCCGCCTTGACGGTCAGCAGCTCCGGGTCCCCCGGCCCGAGCCCGACACCCCACAGCTTCCCGGTGCTCATTCGACTTCACTCGCCAACGCGTTCACCGCGGCGACGGCCATCGCGCTGCCGCCCCGCCTGCCGTGCACCACCAGGTACGGCGCCGGCGCCCGCTTCACCAGCTCCACTTTGGACTCCGCCGCCCCGACGAACCCCACGGGCACCCCGATGATCGCCGCGGGCACGCCCGCGCCCTCCTCCAGCATCTCCAGCAACCGGAACAACGCGGTCGGCGCGTTGCCGATCGCGACGACCGAGCCCGCCAGTCGGTCCCGCCACAGCTCCAGCGCCGCCGCGGACCGCGTCGTGCCCAGCCGTTCCGCGAGGCCCGGGACCTGCGGGTCGGACAGGGTGCACACGACCTCGTTGGCCGCGGGCAGCCGGCGCCGCGTGATGCCGCTGGCGATCATGTGCGCGTCACACAGGATCGGCGCGCCCGCCCGCAACGCGGCCCGCGCCGACTCGACGACCTCCAGCGAGTACGCGAGGTCGTCCACCAGATCGACCATGCCGCACGAGTGGATCATGCGCACCGCGACGGGCTCGAGGTCCTCCGGCAGGATCGCGACGTCGGCCTCGTCGCGGATCGTGGCGAACGAGTGGCGGTAGATCTCCGCCCCGTCCTTCAGGTAGTCGATCACCGGTTTCCCTTCTGTCCCAGCACATCCACCAAAGCCCCGGCGGGCACCCACGAGCCTTCGACGAGGTAACCGCCGTCCGCCGCCACCACGTCGACCGCGTCCCGCGGCTTCCCGCACCGCCGCTCACACCCCGAGAAGTGCGCCCGCGCGGACACCCGCCGCGCGTCCGCCCGCACGTCGGCCCGTGACTTCGCACACCCCGGCCGCCCGATGCAGGCACTGACCCGGCTCGCGCTCGACAAGGCCGCCAGCTCGGGCCGGTACTCGGGCACCACGACGCTGCGCCACGGCGTGACCACCACCTCGGTGCCGAACAACCGCAGCTGGTCCGCGCTGAGCTGCCCGAACAACGGCGCCACGCACAACCCGCGCCGCCCGTCGTCCCGCACGAACGGTCCCGGCTCGACCGGGTGCGCGGGTCGGCGAACGCCGGAAAACCCCGGCAGCTCCCGCATCCGCCACGCGCTGCCGCGGATCTCCAGGAACCGCAACGCTTCCCGCACCAGCGCGGTGACCGCGTCCGCGCGCGGCACCCGCTCCCCCGGCTCCCCGGCCCGCAGCAGCACGCCGGTCTCGGCGTCGAGCGCCTGCCAGCACAGGTCCGCGTCCTCCGCCGCGACGTCCCCGCGCCCGTCGTCGAGCGCGAACAGGAACCGGCCGGGCAGCGCGGCCAGCGCGGGTTCCGCGCACACCGCCGCGTCCAGCTCCGCCACCTGCGGCCGCACGTCGACGAGCCCGCCGGCCAGCCCGCTCAACGGCGACGCGAGGAAGTTCCGGACGCGTTCGTGCGAGGGCGCGGGCAGCAGGCCCGCGTCCGCCAGCCGTCCGACCAGCTCCCCGGTGTCACGCGAGAGACCACGCAGCTGCACGTTCCCCCGCGAGGTCAGGTGCACCGAACCGTCGCCCAGCTCCTCCGCGCACGACGCCAGCACAGCCAGCTGCCCGGCGGTGATCCGGCCGCCCGGCAGGCGAACCCTGGCGAGCGCGCCGTCCGCGGCGTCGTGCGTCGAGAAGACGCCAGGACAGGCGTCAGGACGGGCTCGGTGGGGCATGGTGCTCACTGTAATCCTTGGATCAGATGTAGTAGGTCTGCTACATTTCCCCGCACACCAACTACAGGGGGAACAAGGACTATGACAGTTCTGAACGGTCCTCGGGGGGTGACCGACCCCGTGCGCACCGGCACCACCGTGCTCGACGTGCGTGACCTGCGGATGCGCTACGGCACGCAGGACGTGCTGAAGGGCGTGGACTTCACCGCCCGGCGCGGCGAGGTCCTGGCACTGCTCGGGCCGAACGGCGCGGGCAAGACCACCACCGTCGAGATCCTCGAAGGCTTCCGGATGCGCTCCGCGGGGGACGTGCGCGTCCTGGGCGTGGACCCGGCGCGCGGCGACGAGGCCTGGCGGGCCCGCATCGGCGTCGTGCTCCAGTCGTGGCGCGACCACGCGAAATGGCGGGTGCGGGAGCTGCTCGCGCACCTCGGCTCGTACTACCGCGACTACTCGACCGACCACATCCAGCGCCCGTGGGACGTGGACGAGCTGATCGAGGCCGTCGGGCTGACCCAGCACGCGCACAAGCGCACGGCTTCGCTGTCCGGCGGGCAGCGGCGCAGGCTGGACGTCGCGATCGGCATCGTCGGCCGCCCCGAACTGCTGTTCCTCGACGAGCCGACGGCCGGGTTCGACCCGGAGGCCCGGCGCGAGTTCCACGACCTCGTGCACCGCCTGTCCGACGACGAGGACACGACGATCCTGCTCACCACGCACGACCTGGACGAGGCGGAGAAGCTCGCCGACCGGATCCTGATACTCGCTGGCGGCGCGATCATCGCGGACGGCTCGGCGGACGAGCTGTCGCAGCGCATGTCCACCGAGGCCGAGGTCAAGTGGACCCGCGACGGCCAGCGGTACGTGCACACCACCACTGAGTCGACGAAGTTCGTGTACGAGCTGTTCCGGCAGTACGGCGAGGAGATCGCCGACCTGGAGGTGCGCCGGGCGAGCCTGGAGGACACCTACATGGCGCTGGTGCACCGGTTCGAGGAGGGGACGCGATGAACCCGCTGGCCGGCGCCGTGCGGGCCGGGGTGGTCCGCGGCCGCATCGAGCTGCGGCAGACGTTCACCACCGTCCAGGACCTGTGGGCGTACCTGTTCCCGGCCGTCGCGCTGACGGTCGTGATGATCTTCATGCGCGGCGCGTCCGTGCCGGGGATGAACTTCCAGCTCAGCTCACTGACCCTGCCCAGCGTGCTGGGCATGAACATCGCGTTCGCCGGGCTGGTCAACCTGAGCCAGCAGCTGGTCACCGAGCGCGAGGACGGCACGCTGCTGCGGGCGAAGGCCGTGCCGAACGGCATGATCGGCTACCTCGTCGGGAAGATCGTGCAGGTGGCCGGGATGTCGCTGGTCGCCTGCGTGCTGGTGCTCGTCCCCGGGCTGTTCGTCACGCACGGGCTGGAGCTCGGGGCCGGCTCGTGGCTCGCGCTGCTCGGCGTGGTCGTGCTGGGGCTCGTCGCGACCATGCCGCTCGGCGCGGTCCTCGGCTCGCTGCTGGCCAGCCCCCGCAGCATGGGACTGGTGATGCTGCCGACGATGGGGATGGTGGCCGTCTCCGGGATCTTCTACCCGATCACGAGCCTGCCCTCGTGGCTGCAGGGCGTCGGCCAGGTCTTCCCGGTCTACTGGGTGGGCCTCGGGATGCGCTCGGCGCTGCTGCCGGACGCGTTGTCGGCGGTGGAGGTCGGGCACTCGTGGCGGCACCTGGAAACGGTGGGTGTGCTGGGCATGTGGGCCGTGGTCGGCCTGGTACTGGCGCCGCTGGTGTTGCGTAGGATGGCGCGGCGCGAGTCCGGCTCGACCGTGGCCGCTCGCAAGGAGAAGGCGTTGCAGCGGATACCGGGATGAGCGAGACGATCTACAACCGCATCGCCATGCTGCGGGCCGAGCGGGGCATCTCGCGGCGCCAGCTGGCGGAGGCGCTGGGCGTGCACTACCAGACGATCGGCTACCTGGAACGCGGCGAGTACAGCCCGAGCCTCTACCTGGCGCTGAAGATCGCGCAGTACTTCGAGGTCGGCGTGGAGGTGATCTTCTCCACTGAGCCGTTCCCCCGGCTCGGGGAGCAATCGGCCTGACGACCCCTAAGGGATGTCTCGTAACTCGTGTTGTGGTTGGTGGGGCTGGTGTTGCAGTCAGTCGGC
>NZ_BAABIB010000155.1:0-2988 GCF_039542405.1 Amycolatopsis dongchuanensis | reverse complement strand
GAACATCCTGCACCGCAAGCAAAGCCGACACGCCAGCCCATTCTGAACTGTTCACTAAGACCGGAGAGGGCGTCAACTCAACCCGCCTGACTGTGCGCCTCGAACACGTCTCTCGGCTCGTGGCTGACGGCGCGTGACGCGTACCGACACGGAGGGAGCGGCTTCCGGTCTCTCACGGGACGTTTGCATGCCGCGCAGCTTCGGTGCTCAACACTCGAATATGCTCCGTCGCGTTCAAGGCGGCGCACACTGTAGACCACACCCCGGCTTGTTGCCACGATGCCAATCGCGCCGAGCACGTGTAGCGGCTGACGCCGAACGTGGCGGGAATCTTGGACCACGCGCACCCGAGGAATTCGACACACACGATGCCCGCCAGCACGGCGCGGTCATCGCAGAACGGACGGCCCCCGCGCCGGTTCGTGCGCTTCGCGGGCAGCATCGGTTCCACCTGCGACCACAGGTCTGTTGGGATGATGCGCTCAACCGTGACCGGTCCCGCCAGGCGCAGCGGGCCGCCGCGAGCCTGTGCACGGGCAGCGCGTCCACTGGCCCGCACGTGCCGTTCCTGCGTAGCCGCGATGGTCGGGCGAATCTCGCCCTTGCCAACATTCGCGACCGTGCGAGCAACATGCTTCGCGTGCGGTGTAACGACTCGCGCCCATCGGCCGGCCTGCTCGGCGACCTGGTGAGTCAATGGCGCCACCAGCCGGCATCCGCCGTCCGGGCGTTCGATGAACAGCCGACGGGACAGGTAGCGCATCGGCCCAAACGTGGACAGCAGGTCCAATACGAACCGATCCACCTCGGGTCGGACAGTCTCCATGAGGTCGAGCGCCAACGAATCCCGGTTCAACTCGTCGCCATGGAGGAAACCCATTCCAGCGTCAAGGCCGACGGATAGGCACGCGAACCGGCATTCCACTTCGGCCAGCCGGTAGGCGTAATTCAGCAGCGCGTTAATGGGATCGGCCGCGTCCTTGCCGTTATCGGTCGAAGTGCAAATAGGTGAACTGCGCATGACATAGGTGGTCCAGTGCGCGGGCACGTCCCGCAGTTCGCGCGGGTCGAAGGGCACAATGACGCGTCCGCACCACGCGGTCCAATACTTCGCAGCCGCCGCGCCCTCGAAGCCCCGCGCCCCGGTGATCGTGGACGCCGTGGCCACCTGGTCCGCATAGTCTCGAATCGCGGCGGCTACCTCTGGAACACCCAAGGCGTCCGCGATGACGGCTTGACCGTCCAGCTTGACGGACAAGACATGCTTGGTGATCTCCAACCCGATGTGTTCAGTGGGTCCTCCCTCGCCGCACCAGGCTTGCGCCCGCCGCAACCGCGCGTCATCCAGCGAAGGCGCAGCGGAGCAGGACACCAACCGGCCGGTGGTGTCCACCTGCACCAGGGTGATCCCCACGTCGGCGCACCAGCGGGCCGCCTCCCACGTCACGTATCCGGTATGGCCGATGACGATGATCCGCCGGACGGTGCGCTCGACGCGAGGCAGCTTCCGTACGCGGCGATGTCGGCCGATGCCGTCGGCAATGACGAGGTGGCCGCGCTCGACGCTGATCTTGATGCCGTAGCCGTCGGCAACCACGACGGTCGGGTCGGAGGTTTCGCGGCGGTACACGGCGGCCGTGGCCGAATCGGCGCCGTCCGTCGGGTTTGCGTCGGAAGGGCTATCCTGCTGGGTCAGCGTCACGTGAGTCCGTTCTCTCGTGGTGTCAGACCCCGGTTCGACGTTGGCGCGTCGGCCGGGGTCGCTTATGTGTGGAGTTGTCGGGTTGGGCCGCGACGGTTGGGTGAATTGCCGCCGTTACTCGAATTGAGGGGTCTTTCCGCTTCTCAGGACGTTGTTAAGGTCGTCGTTGAATCGGCGATGCTCATTTAGGATATCGTTCAGTTTGTCGCTCTCCGGTCCGAACGTCGCCAGTGTGAGCACAGCATCGACGATGGCGGCTTTGATAGCGTGAGGACTTGCATAGTCCCACCTTTGGGCGTGTTCCTGTGCCATCGCCTTCGGTATCAACAATTGGGCCGTTGAAATTATCTTCTCTAGGTCCACAATGTTGAGAATTCGGGAAATGCTGTCAGGCGTTAGTGATTTTATCGAGCGCAGCTCTTCCGGAGACAATGGTTCGGTTCCGGTCAAATAGGGCATCATGTCTGACAAGTCGTCAGCGCCGTATAGGTCTCCCCCTTCACTGAAGGTTATCGCGCCCGACACAAGGTTGTGAATGACCTCGTGCGGATTGTCTTGCAGGGATGGCGTGCTGCGTGCAGCTTGGCGGAGCGCGTTTACGCGTTCTCGGACTTCGGGTTTGTCGCTCGCACGCTTGATAACCCGCGCCGCTTCGCGTTTTGCATGTTCGGTCAACTCGTCATCGGGGATCCGGGCAGTGTGCTCGTTCACTGGCAATCCGTAGCCCGAGCACAATTTCCGTAGATCGCTCCGCAACGTGTCGGGCTTAATTAGCTCAGTGAACCCGAGACACGCCAAGACGCCAAGCGCTCCGGCAGCCGTGCGTCCGCTACGCAGCAGCAGTGACAGTCGAAAGTAGTATTCGACCACTCGGCGAGTGAGTTTGGCGGGAACCTGTGGGGCCCTGCCGTCGGTGATTTGCTTTTCGATCCATCGCGCCCACTGTTCGGGGCTGCGGTCGGGGCGGACGCGATGGAGTGTGTCGGCGAGCGCCTGCACTTGGGGTGAGGTCCGGCGTACCGCACCCCGTGTCCGGCGGGCGGGCTTGTCCGCGCTGCCCTGGTTCTTACGCGCTGTTGCCACGTCCCAAGTGTACCATCTATATGATCTGAAAAAAGGTACGGTGGTGCGGGCGTGCTGCTCATGTACCACCTGGACCCGGACGGTAGCTATACCCACGCTGAAGTGCGCAAACACCGGATGTACCAGCAGAACCCGGACCGTCCTAAGGGATGTCTCGTAACTCGTGTTGTGGTTGGTGGGGCTGGTGTTGCAGTCAGTCGGCG
>NZ_BAABIB010000154.1:0-12493 GCF_039542405.1 Amycolatopsis dongchuanensis | reverse complement strand
CCACCAATCGCAGAAGCGCGGCCGGCTCCCGCTGCTGACCATCATCCCGCAGAGCCGCGGCCAGGAGACTGCTCCACGTCCGACTCCACGTCCGACTCCACGGACGCCGGCAACATCGGACCGGTCACCGACGCGCTGCTCGACACGGACCTCACTGTCGTCTGTCCCGCATCACCGGAGCACGGGCGGACCGTCTACATGGGACACCTCTTCGTCGGGCAGGACCTGCTGTCCGAGTCGTCGATGCGCCACCATCCCCTGACGCCCATGACCGACTCCGACCTCGTGCGCGTGCTGGCCCGCCAGACGCGGCACCCCGTGGGCCTCGTGCCGCTGCAGTCGGTGCGCAAGGGCGCCGACGCGGTCCGCGCGGAGCTGTTTTCCTTGCGGGAACGGGGAATCCGCTACGCGGTGACGGACGCGGTCGACGACACCGACCTCGTCACGATCGCCAGTGCCACCCAGGACCTGCGCCTGCTCACCGGCGCCGCGGGACTGGCGCGTGCCGTCGGCATGCTGTCGGGCACCGTCCGGACCGAGGAAGTGGTCGCCCTGCCATCCGGTCCGGGCATCGTCCTCGCCGGCAGCTGCTCGGCGACCACCCTCGCGCAGGTGGCGCTGGCCAAGACGACCTTGCCGTCCTTGCGGCTCGACCCGGCCGCGAACCGGGACGAGGCGGTGCGCTGGCTGCGCGAACACGCGGACGGCCGTGCGGTGATGGTCTACTCCTCCGCACCGCCGGAGGACCGCGCGAGCCAGGACGCGGCCCCGGTTCTGGAAGAAACCCTCGGCGTGCTCGCCGCGACCGCCGTCGGACTCGGCTACCGCCGCCTCGTCGTCGCCGGTGGCGAAACCTCCGGCGCCGTGGTCAACGCCCTCGGCATCCGATCCGTGCGGATCGCGGCAGAAGAGGATCGCGGTGTGCCGTGGTGCCTCAGCGGCGGCGAGACACCCCTCGCCCTGCTGCTGAAATCCGGCAACTTCGGCCGGCCCGACCTCCTCCTCCGGGCGGTGGGCGCGCCGTGAGCCGGCAAGACGTCGTCGACCTCGGCGCATCCCTGTTCACCCGCAGGCTGACTCACGGGCGAACCGGCAACATCAGCGTCCGCGACGGCGACGACATCCTCATCACACCCACCGGTTCTTCCCTGGGCGCCCTGACACCGGACGCGCTTTCGGTCATCGACCGCGACGGCGAGCACCGAGCCGGGCCGCGACCGTCCAAAGAGGCCTTCCTGCACCTGGCGATGTACCGGGCCCGCCCGGCCGCCAACGCGGTCGTGCACCTGCACAGCACCCATGCTGTCGCGGTGTCCTGCCTCGCCGGCCTCGACGAGACGAACGTCCTGCCGCCGCTCACCGCGTACTACGCGATGCGGGTCGGCGCCCTTCCGCTGCTCCCCTACCACGCACCCGGCGACCCCGCGCTCGGCCCGCTCGCGGAGAGAGCGGCCGCCGCCAGCCACGCGCTCCTGCTCGCCAACCACGGCCCGCATCTACCTGCTGCTCCGCGGGATGCCCACCAGACCTCTGGACTCGGCGCAGATCAAGGCGTAGCCGCCGACCTTGACAGCGCTAGCTAATCGAATTAGCTTGAAGCTAATACGATTAGTTCCCGCTGCGGAGGACGGCATGACCGAGTACTTGACCATCGACGGGAACACCATCGCCTACGACGTGCTCGGGGACGGGCCCCTCGTCGTGCTCGCCCACGGGATCGGCGACAGCCGCCACTCCTACCGCTTCCTCGCTCCGGCGCTCGCCGCGAAGGGGTACCGCGTCGCGAACGTCGACATCCGCGGCTGCGGCGACTCCAGCCTCGGGTGGGACGGCTACAGCCGCACCGACATCGCGGGAGACCTGGTCGCCGTCGTCCGCCACCTCGGTGGGCCCGCTGTGCTCATCGGCCAGTCGATCAGCGGCGGGGCCGCGACCATCGCGGCCGCCACCGCTCCCGACGTGATCACCGGGGTCGTCGAGCTGGCGCCGTTCACGCGTGCGCAGTCCGTGGACCTGGGCGGGCTGCTGCGGGTGAAGCGTTTCCGCAGTGGTTACACCCAGATCGCGAAGGTCATGTTCGGGGGAAGCCTGGCGAGCTGGAAGAAGTACCTCGACCTCGCGATGCCGGTGAAGCCCGCGGACTGGCACACCGAGCTCGCGCGCATCGAGTCCAAGCTGAGCGAGCCCGGCCGGATGAAGGTCCTGCAGGCGATGTGCAAGGCCAGCCCCGCTGACGCCGGTGCGCAGCTGGCCAACGTCACCTGCCCCGTGCTGGTCGTCGTGGGCAGTCTGGATCCCGACTGGGCCGACCCGAGTGCGGAGGCCCGGCGGGTGATCGCCGACCTGCCTCGGGGACGTGGTGAGCTGGCGGTCATCGAGGGGGCAGGGCACTACCCGCACGCCCAGACCCCTGACGAGGTCCTCGCGCTCGCCCTGCCGTTCCTGGCCGAGAACCTGCCGCGTGCCTAGCCGACCGAACGACAGGAGGCCTTGCCGTGACTGAAAAGAAGCAACCGGGGCACGGCTTCGTCGCCGGAGGTCTGCGGTTCCTCACCGAGTTGATCGCGTGGGTGCTCGTCCCCCTTGCGCTGTGGCCGCGTTCGGCGTTCCTCGCGATCGCCGCCGTGCTCCTGTTGATCGGGTTGCCCACGCTGTTCAACACGCCGGGGGACAGGCCGCGCGGGACCCCGGTCGTCCCCGTGCCGGGTGTGGTGACGATCCTGCTGGTGCTGCTCCAGCTCGCGGCCGCGACAGCGGCGGCGTGGGTGCTGGGACCGCTGTGGCTGGCGCTGGTGGTGACCGCGCTCTGCGTGCTCGTCACGGTCACCGAGCAACCGCGCTGGCGGTGGCTGATGGGTGCGTCGGCCCGCAGCGCGCCGACGGAGCGGCGTTCGTGATGCAGAGTGAAGGGAGTGCTCGTGCCTAGGGCAGGCCTCGTTCCGGCCACCGTCATCGCGGCGGGCGCGGAACTCGCCGACGAGGTCGGCTTCGAAGCGCTGACCATGGGGCTGGTCGCCGAACGGCTGCGCGTGCGCTCCCCTTCCCTCTACCGGCACGTCGAGTCCCTGGACGCCCTGCGTCGTGGCATCGCCCTGCAGGCCAAACGCGAACTGGGCGGCGCCACGGCCAGAGCGGCGGTCGGCAAGGCGGGCGCGTCGGCGATACACGCGTTCGCCGACGCGTACCGCCGCTGGGTCCTGGCACACCCCGGCCGCTACGCGGCCTCCCTCCGCGCCCCCGCGCCGGATGACGAGGAGGACCGACGCGTCAGCGACGAATCACTGCGTGCCCTCCTCGACATCCTCGGCGGCTTCGGCCTGCACGACGACGACGCGATCGACGCCGCCCGCGCGCTGCGGTCGGCGATACACGGCTTCGTGAGCCTCGAAAGCTCCGGCGCGTTCGGACTTTCCCGCGATATCGACCGCAGTTACCGCGTGCTCATCGAATACGTGCTCTCCGGCTTGCTGGGCGGCCGGGGTGGTTCTGGCTAGGCGGCCTTGCTCATGGCATAGACGGTCTGGCCGGGGAACGGGCTGCGCGCTGAGCGAGCTGATCACCCGCTTGCCGGTGAACTCGACGACCTGTCCCGGGCGGCGGTCTGGTCGCCGCCACGCACCGCGGTCTGGAGGCACTCGCGAAGGCAGGGATCGACCCGACGACGCGGCGACGGCCGCGCCGAGACCGCTGATCAGGGGATGAGCACGAGCTTGCCCGGAGCGTGGCCGGCGATACCGACCTCGTGGGCCTTCGCGGCCTCGGTGAGCGGGAAGGTGGTGTCGACGACGACGCGCAGGGCGCCGGATGCGGCGCGCTCGACGAGGTGCGCGCGGGCGGCGTTGCGGATTTCGGTGCCCGGGTCCTGTCCCGGTCCGTAGCCGAGCAACTTGATGCCCGCGGCGGCGCGGCGCGGCGAACCGGTGATCGAAGCGATCCGGGTGCGGTCGGCCACCAGCTCCAGCGAGACGTCGAGCGCCTCGTCCGTACCGGCGAAGTCGACCGCGGCATCGACGCCCCGCGGCGCGGCGGCGCGCACCCGGTCGCCGAGCCCCGGGCCGTAGACCACCGGCGTCGCACCGAGTTCACGCAGCAGCGCGTGGTTGCGTTCGGAGGCGGTCGCGATCACGGTCGCCCCCGCGGCCGCGGCCAGTTGCACCCCCATCAGGCCCACCCCGCCGGCTCCGCCGTGGACGAGCACGGTGTCACCGGCGGCCACCCCGGCGGCGTGCAGCGCGTGGAACGCGGTGGTGCCGGTCAGCATCAGTGACCCCGCCTCCGCCCACCCCAGGCCGGTCGGCTTGGCCAGGACCGAGGTCGCCGGGGCCGTGACGTAATCGGCGTAGGCGGCCGTCACCGGGTACACGATCACCTCGTCACCGACCCGAACCCCCGTCACGTCCGCGCCGACCGCGGTGACGACGCCCGCGCACTCCAAACCGAGCGACGGCAGCGACGCGGTGATCCCGGCGGAGTCCTTGAGGTCGTCGTCCACGGCGTGGAAATCCCCGCTGTAGAGCTTCCAGTCGATCGGGTTGACCCCGGCCGCCCGCACCTCGACGACCACGCCGTCAGGGGCCGGGTGCGGGGCCGGCACCTCCACCACGGTGAGCACGTCGGGCGTGCCGTAGGCGGCCGGTCGCACGATCCTGGGCATGGCTGAACTCCTGTATTTCGCGTCGGTGAAAGCTCCCGGAACCTAGTATTGGTTGGCCCAGGCATAATTCCCAGTGCATTGTTGGTACTGACTACTTGCGTCAAACGCACGAATGGGGGTGGTCGTGGCCGAGGAGCTGGACCTCAACCTGCTGCGCGTGTTCGACGCGCTGCTGGACACCGGCAGCGTCAAGGAGGCCGCGGTGCGCCTGCACCTGTCCGCGCCGGCGACCAGCCGCGCGCTGGGCCGGCTGCGGCGCGTGCTGAACGACCCCATCCTGGTCCGCGCCGGCCGCGGCCTGGTGCCCACGCCGTTCGCCCTGCGCTCGGCCGCCACCGTCAAAGCACTGCTCGACACCGCGGACCGGCTGCGCAGCGAACCCGCCGGCAGCGACCCGCGCTCCTGGCGGCGCACCTTCTCCATCCGGCTCAACGACGGCCTTGTGCCGGTCCTCGCCCCGCGCCTCACCCGCCGGATCGCCGACGAGGCGCCCGGGGTCCGCCTGCGGTTCGTCCGCCAGGACAACAAGGACCCCGACCCGCTGCGGGACGGCTCGATCGACCTCGACGTCCTCGTCGGCGGCCCACCGCCACCCGACGTGCACACCACGACGTTGTTCACCGACCACTTCGTCGCCGCCGTCGCCGCCGACTCGGAACTGGGCCGGACCCCGCGGCTGACCCTCGACGACCTGTGCCGCCTGCCCCACGTCTCAGCCTCGCGACGCGGCCTCGCCCGCGGCCCGCTCGATGACGCCTTGGAACGGATCGGGCGTGCACGCAACGTCGTGGCGGTCGTGCCCACCTATGCCGTGGGTGCTCTCATGGCTCTTGAGCAGGACGTCATCTGCCTCGTCCCGCGCATCACGGCCGCACACCTGGTCGAGCGCGGCGTGCCCCTGCGCCTTCACGAAGTGCCCGTCGACCTGCCCACCGCCGACATCGAACTGCGCTGGCACCGCCGCGTCAACGACGACCCCTCGTCACGATGGCTCCGCGACCACATCCGCGACGCCATCCGCCCGCTCACCGCGATTCCGGGCGCCTGACCCTCCACGCTGCCCGTCCTCAGCGAAACCGTATTCCCCGCAGTCCTCCTCGTGCTCGATCCTCTGCCCGATGGTCCACGATTCCGCCTGACTGGCCGGATTTGCCGTATCCCGGTACCAGAGGTGCCGTAACGTCGTCGTTCTGAAGTGCGAATCCGCTGGTCACCAGCGGGCGGACGAGGGAATGTTCGTGGAATCACCGGAATTCTCGGAGCAAATCGCGGAGCAGCGCCGGATGCTCGCTTCCGTGCGCGACGGACAGGAACCGCCGCCGGTGCAGAACGTCCAGGTCACCGGCTGGTCGGCGGACCGGTCGGTGAAGGCCGTCGTCCGCGGCGGGCGGCTCAGCGAAATGTCCGTGGACAATTCGGTGCCCGGGCGCCCGTCCGCGGAAATCGGGGCGCTCATGGCGGAGGCGGCGAATTCCGCGCTCACCGCTTACCGCTCGCAGGCCCCTTCGGCCACCGACCCCCTGCCGGATCTCGCCGCGATCGGCAGCGAGTTCCGCGCCGCTTCGGAGCAGGGCGGGCAGCTGATGGCGATGATCGGTTCGGCGCTGTCGGAGGCGATCGCGAAGGTGGGCGACCGCACGGGAATGCGGGGTGATCCCACGCCGCACGGGGTGGAGTACATGTTCGCCGACGCGATGGACCTGCTGCGGTCGGCGCAGGCCGAACTGGCGCGGCTCGGCGGTGCCCAGGTGTACGGCGAGGGCCACGACGAGGGCGAAGAAATCGAAGTGACCGTCAGGCCCGATGGCACGGTCGCAATCGACTCGTTGTCCAACTACGCCAGGAAGATGTCACCCCAGGACCTGGGCGAAGCGGCGCAGGAAGCCATCAACGACGCGCTCTCCGACTGGGAGGAACAGCGTGAGGACGGCCTGCCGTCGGCCGACGACGTCGACGACGAGGCCCTGCTGAAGCTGTCCGACCGGGCGATGGCGCTGAGCGAGCAGAGCATGCGGCACCTGTCCGACTACACCAGCAACCTCAGCGCGATCATGCGCAGCATCGGCGAGCCGTGAGGGGGATTCCTTGCCAGGGGATATCGAAGTCGACCCGGATGCGGTGAGCCGGTCCGGCGAAGGCGTGTCCAGCGCCGGGGCGAGCATCCGGGACAGGATAACCGCGTTCCAGTCCACATTGGAGGGTTACGGGAACCCGTTCGGCGAGGACGACATCGGCTCGGCGATGCAGGAGATCTACGAGGCGATCCAGGAGGCGGCGATGGATTCCTACACGGACAACGCCGAGACCGTCACCGACGTCGGCGACAGGATCGGCGAGATGGCCAAGGCCTACCGCGAGATCGAGACGGCCCACAGCGACACGCTGGGCCAGTTACGGGAGGAGCTGGGCTCGTGACCACGGGAATGGTGTTGCCGCCCGCGCTGACGCAGGTGCTGAGCACGCTGGGTTTCAACTTCCCCCAGGGGGACGAAGGCAAGATCTTCGACATGTCGGGCGAGTGGACGAAGTTCGCCGACCAGTTGCCACCCGCCGTCGACGCGGCGCACCAGCAGGCGGAGTCGGTGTGGAGCCAGAACCACTCGCAGGGGGTCGAACAGCTCAAGACCCTCTGGAACGGCGGTGAGGCGCCGAAGAAGAACCTCGACGACGGTGCCACCGCGGCGACGATGATCGGCGTGGGGCTGGGCGTCTGCGGCGGGATCCTGCTGGCGTTGAAGATCGCGGTGATCGCGCAGCTGGTGGCGCTGGCGGTGCAGATCGCGCAGGCGATCGCCACGGCGGTGGTGACCTTCGGGGCTTCGCTGGCGGAGATACCGATCTTCCGGACGATCACCAAGCTCCTGCTCGACCAGGCGCTCGACCTCGCCATCAACCAGGTGCTCAATGGCTAGACGCGGAGGCGGCAAGGGGCTGTTCAAGAAGATCGCCGGCTGGTTCCGCGAACCCAAGAAGCCCGCGACCGCGCCCCCGCCCGTGATATCGGCGCCCAGGCCCCAGACACCTCCGGGCAGGACGGTGGAGACGGGACCGCCGCCGCCCAGGGTCGATCCGAATCCGCCGCCGAGGCCGAGAACCGGCAACAGGTACGGCGGCAAAGAGAAGCCGATGGAGGACCATTACAAGTACGAGACGCGCCTGAACGAACCGCCGTTCGTGGGAAAGCAGGTGACGCGTCTCAACGACACGAAGCTCGAAAAACGCCGCGTGTACATCGACAAGGACGGCCGCATGCGGTACGCCAAGGACGGCACGCTGTTCGACACCAGCAAGGCGACGAAAGTCCACAAGGGAGACGAGGGGAGGGCGATCTTCGTCATGGACAGGCACGGCAACGTCTACGCCTCGAACTATCAGGCCGAAGGCGAGTTCCACCACTCGACGCTGACGAACGGCCGGCCCGTCGCGGCTGCGGGCGAACTCTTCGTGAAGGATGGCAGGATAATCAAGATCACCGACAACAGCGGGCACTACCGGCCGGGCACGCAGCAGACGGTGAACATGTGGGAGGAGTTGAAAATTCACGGCCTCGGCGACACGCCCCTGCACATGCAGGGAGCGGGTGGCATGAAGATCCCCCCGAAAGAGCTGGCGAAGTTGAAGAACGAGTTGGAGATGACCCCGTGATGGCCATCGAAAACAGTGGTGAACTGGACGGGATCATCTACACGCTGTTCAGCGCGCCGAGCCTCGACCGGGAAGAAGCCGCGTCCCTGGTGCGGGCCATGGCTCGCGGCGAGTACTTCACGCGCGGCATGGCGGCGTATTCGAGGGCGATCGAGCAGGCGCTGCGGCAGCCGGATCCGGTGACCGCCGCGCTGGAGCCGCCGTACTCCGAGGCCCAGGTGCGGGAGTTCCTGGCGCTCGTGTACGACGAGCTCCAGAAGGCCAAACCATGGCCGGGAACCGATGACTGAGTGAGGTGCCGGCCCCGGCGGCGGCGCGCTGTCGCCGGGGCACACGTTTTCGCACTGCACAAACCGGCCCGCTTCCGCGCCGTCAGCCGGGGTTGGACCGGCTGGTACCAAGATGAAATTCGGCGACGGCCAACCGGCGGATGTGGCGTTCGTCGACCTCGATGCCGAGCCCCGCGCGGGCCGGCAGCCGCACCACCCCGTCGCGCACGAACGAGGAGAAGTCGGTCGGATCCTCGGCGAGACGCAGCGGCGACATGAACGCATGCCCCACCTCGACCAGGTTCCCGATCGTCACGGCGTGCTGCAGCGAAGCCGCCTGCGTGATGCCGAATTCCAGCATCGAGTTCAGGTAGCAGCGAATTCCGAAAGCCTGTGCCACCGCGGCGATGCGCTGGGCGCGCAAGGGGCCGCCGTTCTTGCTGCTCTTGATGCTGAACACGCTCGCGGCGCCCAGCTTGGCGAGGCGCGCGGCGTGTGCGAGTCCGAGCACCGATTCGTCGGCCGATATCGGCAACGCGCTGTCCCGGGCCAGCATGGCCATGCCTTCGAGATCGTCCTTTCCGACGGGCTGTTCGACGAAGGCGAGGCGGGAATCACTGACCCCGGTGAGGAACTCGTGTGCCTGGTCCCGGCTCCAGCCCTGGTTGGCGTCGGCGATCAGGGTGAGCCGGGACCCGTACCGCTCCTCGAGCGCGGCCACCCGCCGCACCTCCTCCCGAATCGGTGCCGTGCCCATTTTCAGCATGAAACTCGAAAAGCCCTGCGCGGCCCGCTCCTCGATCACGCGAATGTCGTCCTCGGCGGTTCCGTTCCCCAGCGGCCACAACACCGGCAGCGACCGCCTGAGCGCGCCGCCCAGCAGCGTGGCGACCGGAACACCGAGCCGTTTTCCGAGGATGTCCAACAGCGCCATGCTCACCGCGCCCTTGGCGAACAGGTGATCGGCGAGCAGCGCGTCGAGCTCCGCATCGATGCGGCCCGGTTCAGGGTTGTCCGCCGCGAGCACCGCCGGTAACAGCGACTCCTTCAGGATGCTTGCGACGTCGCCCGACGACTCCCCGCTGAAGGTGGGACTGGGATCGGCCTCGCCCCAGCCCGCGATGCCGTCGGCATCGGTGAGCTTGACCAGCACGGCGCGTGTCGTGGCCAACGTGCCGTGGGACAGCTTGTAGGGGGTGACGAAGGCCGTCTCGATCTCGAAGCAGTCCGCGGCGGCTATCGGCGCCATCGCGGTGGAAATTCCGGTCGTCATCTCGTCTCCGTTGGTCGGCGTCGTTATTGCTGGCCGGGACGGCGTGCGGCCACCAGCCGGTTCGGATCGGCGGTGCCGGCGGTGAACCTCTGCGGCCGGAAACCGGCGAGTTCCGCCTGTTCGCGACCCGCCAGGACTTCAGCGATCGCCAGGTCGGCAAGGTGCAGGCACAGGGTCATTCCGCTGTGCGTTGCGATGGTGTAGTGCCGCGCGGCGGTGTCGACGAACCCCGCGACGGTGTGCCCGTCGGCCGGCAACGCCCGCTGCCCGACCCGCACTTCGGCCACCTCCGCGTGCTCGGCCCCACGCAGCAGCGTCCGCAGCCGTGCGCGTAGTTCGTCGCGGACGGCGGCGGACGGTTCCCGAGCCGGGTCAGCGCTCGCGTCGAGATCGAGTCCCTGGACGACCAGCCTTCCGCCGCCCTCCGGGCGGACGTTGAGGGCCGGCGTGGTGAGCAGGCACGACAGCCGGCTGGGCACCGGATCGGTGTAGCCCAGGTAACCGACAGCGGGTGAGCCCGCCGCGCCCGGGTCCGCCATCGGAACGACGACGCCGGAGCCGGCGAGCAGGGGTCCGGTCCAGCGGCCGGCACAGCTGACCACGGCGTCGAATCGCTCCGCGGGGCCGCCCGCGACCCGGACCACGGCGCCGGCTGAAGTGGTGTCGACCCGCTGGACGGCTTGGCCGGTGCGCACGATCGCGCCCCGGTCGCGGGCTTCGCCGAGGAGCCGGGCGAGCAGCAGTGCGGGGACCACGAATCCTTCTTCGGGGAACCACGCGATCGCTTCGACGTCGTCGCCGACGACCGCGTCCGGCGCGATGGCCGCGGCGCGTCTGCGATCGATCCATTCGGCTGGGTAGCCCCGCTCACGCAGCCGGGTAACGGTTTCGTGCAGGTCCTGGACGTGGCCCCCGGAAACCGCCCATTCCAGATTGCCGTGCGGGAAGTACCAGCGCTGCGAGGTGGGTTCGTTCCGCTGGAGTTCCGCATGAGCGCGCAGGCCGGCCCGGTTGAGCTCGAAATAGGCGCGGGGTTCCTTGTTGTGGGCGTTGATCCAGCCCAAGGTGGTGCCGGTGGTGCCGGCGCCGGGACGGTTCCTGTCGAACAACGTCACCTCGACGCCGTCGTGGCGGGCCGCCGCTCGGGCGACCGCGCAGCCGATGGCTCCGGCGCCGATGACCGCTAGACGCATGGGCATTCCTCTTCGTGATGGGTGGGGTGGGCTCAGCTGATCTGCTGCTGCGGCACCTGCGCGGCCAAGGGGGTTGAGGCTGGGCGGCGCAGCCGCTCGACGACGAAGGCCAGTATCGCCGCGACGAGCACCGAACCGGCCATGAAGGTGAAGGCGCCGGAGGTGCCGGTGCGGCCGATGAACCAGCCCACGATGTAGGCGCCGATGAATCCACCGAGTCCGCCGAAGCTGTTGATGAGTCCCATGGCACCCCCTGCGACGTCACGCGGCACGTAGGTCGGGATCGAGGCGAAGAAGGCTCCTTGCGGCCCCTGCATCGCGGCTTCGGCAACGATCAGCAGGACGAAGGCCAGCCAGAAGTGGTGGGTCACCGAAGACGCGTAGAGCGTCACGCCGCCGACGATGAGCAGGGGCCAGATGAACAGGCCGCGGCGCCGGGGAAGCCGGTCGGAGAGGTAGGACACGCACAGCAGCACGACCGCGGCCACGGCATAGGGCACGGCCGCGAGCACGCCCACCTCGCCCAGGCCGTGCGCGGTCGCCTCCTTGAGCACGGTCGGCAACCAGAAGAGGAATCCGTACAGACCGAAGTTCCAGACCAGGTACTGGATCGTCAGCAGGATTATCGTCGGCGAGAGGAAGGCGTGGCGGTAGCCGGTCGGCTTCGCGGGCATTTCCTCGTCCTCGCGCAACGCGGTTTCGATGCTCCGCTTTTCCGGCTCGCTGAGCCAGGTGGCCTCGCTGGGGCGGTCCACGACCAGAGCGCGGAAAACGAACGCCCAGACCAGCGCCGGAGCCCCCTCGATGATGAGCATCCACCGCCATCCGACGAGCGTGACCAGGTAGCCCGACACCACCGACATACCGACGGTCGCGATGAGCCCGCCCAGCATCGAGAACGTGTCCGCCCTCGCCCGTTCGCGGGCGTGGAACCAGTTCAGCACGAGGACGAGCAACGCCGGGGCGACCGCCGCCTCGGCCGCTCCGAGCAACAGCCGGTCCACGATGAGCAGCCACGGCTGGGAAATGAGGCCCTGCGCGCTGGACAGCAGGCCCCAGGAAAGAATGCTCCAGAACAGGAGCTTGCGGACGCTCTTGCGTTCGGCGTACCCGGCCGCCGGGACCTGGAAGAAGAAGTACCCGACGAAGAACAGCCCCGCGGCGAGGCCGGTCAGCGCCGGTGTCATGCCCAGGTCGCGTTCGAGGCCGCCGGGGGCGGCGATCGAATAGTTGGAACGGTCGACGGACGCGAAACTGTAGGTGATGAAAATGATCGGCATGAACCGCAGCCAACGGCGGGGCACGAGTGCGGAGGCTTTTTTGGACACGGGAACTCCTTGCCGGAAACAGGTGTGGCAGGCCGTGAAATGCGAGTGGTAACGGGCGTCGCAACATTTCCTAAGGGATGTCTCGTAACTCGTGTTGTGGTTGGTGGGGCTGGTGTTGCAGTCAGTCGGCG
>NZ_BAABIB010000153.1:0-7484 GCF_039542405.1 Amycolatopsis dongchuanensis | reverse complement strand
GGGGGCATCAGTCATACCGAACCTGGCGACCACAGCTCCTTGATCAGGAACCACGAAAAAGGTAACGGGGGCCGTCGCCGATCCGAGTGCCGAAGCACGCCGTCGCGTGGCGGCGGGCAGCGCCGAGGTGCGCGAGTTGGCGAGCTGCTTGCCGCGCCGAGGATGGCCTGGACTGGATCGGCTACGTCACCGGCAGGCGGATCGAGCGGGTCTCCAGTTTCGGTTCGCTGCGGCACTTCCGCCGGGAGAACCGGCCGGCCGGGGCCGCCGACCGCTGCCTCGAGTGCGCGGTGGAGCCCTCCTGCCCGTACTCGGCGTCCCGCCTGTACCTGGGTGTCCAGCGCGAGCGGGGTGCGGTGTGGCCGGTCAGTTCGATCACCGAGGACACCGACGAGGACGGGGTGCTCCTGGCCCTGCGTGAAGGGCCGTTCGGGCGCTGTGTCTACGCCTGCGACAACGACGTCGTGGACAACCAGGTGCTGGCCATGGAGCTGGCCGGCGGGATCGCCGCCACCTTCACCATGACCGCGAGCAGACCCACCGCCGCACCCAGATCTTCGGCACCCACGGGTTCCTGGAGGGCGACGGCGAGGGAGTGCGGATCGTGGACTTTCGCACCGGCGCGGAAGTCCACCGCCGCGCCGCCGTGGCCGGTGGTGCGGACGCCGCCACCGGCCACGGCGGTGGGGACGCCGGAGTGCTGGACGCCTTCGTCACGGCCGTCGCCACCGGCGACCCGCGCGCCATCCGGACCGGGCCCGGTGAGTCGCTGGCCAGCCACCTCGTCGCGTTCGCGGCGGAACGAGCCCGCCACTGCGGGACCGTCGTCGGTGTCCCTACCGGATAGCGACCGGCCGCAGGATGCGGCAGAGCCTGGTGACCTCGCGGGTGACGGCCGCGCGGCCGGGACCGAGGTAGCGACGGGTGTCCACCGCGCGCGGTTCCCTGGCAAGGCACTCGCGCACGGCTCCGGTGAGCACCTTATTGAGCTGCGTCGCGATGTTGATCTTCGTCATCCCGGCGGTCACCGCGGTGGTCAACTGGTCGTCGGGGACGCCGGAGGAACCGTGCAGCACCAGCGGCACCGGCACGCCGGCGTGCAGCCTGCCGATCAGGTCGAAGTCCAGGCTCGCGTCCCTGGTGAGCATGGCGTGCGAGGTGCCGACGGCCACCGCGAGCGCGTCCACCCCGGTCGCGGCGACGAACGCGGCAGCCTCGGCCGGATCGGTACGCGCGCCGGGGGCGTGCACCCCGTCCTTCCCGCCGATCTCGCCGAGCTCGGCCTCCACCCACGCGCCTGCCTCGTGGCAGCGCCGCACGACCTCGGCGGTGGCGGCCACGTTGTCCGCGTAGGTCATGTTCGATGCGTCGAACATGACCGAGCCGAAACCGATCCCCACCGCCTCCGCGACCAGTTCGGCCCTGGTGGCGTGGTCGAGGTGCACCGCAACCGGCACCCTGGCCGCGCGGGCAACCGCGCGTGCGGCCATGCCGAGCGGGGCGAGCCCGCCGTGGTAGTCGACCGTGTTTTGGCTGATCTGCAGGATCACCGGGGCGTCGCACTCCTCGGCGCCGGCCACAATCCCTTCGGCGTGCTCCACCTGGACCACGTTGAACGCGCCGACGCCACGCCGCTCCCGCCGCGCGGTGGCCACGATCTCGCCGGTTCCTACTTCGGGCATGACTGCTCCTCGTCGGGTTCGATGCGGGTCACTCGGATCCGGCCACGCAGCCGCCGGTAGGCCGGCAGGTCGAAGCCGCCGGCGACCGGGCTGAGCACGGTCGCGGCCGACAGCGCGACGGCCTCGGCCAGCCGCCGCGGCCAAGGGGTCGCGTCCACGAGCCCGAGTGCGAGTGCGGCCACCGCCGAGTCACCCGCCCCGGTCGGGTTGCCGGTGAACCGTTCCGGTGGCCTCGCCCGCCACGTGCCGCCCGCGTCCACGGCGAGCAGGCCGTCCGGGCCGAGCGAGGCCACCACCGCCTCGCTTCCCCGCTCGCGCAGGGCACGGGCCGCCGCGAGCGGGTCGGTCAGCTCGGTGGCGGCCACGAGCTCATCGGCGTTCGGCTTGATCAGCGCCGGCCGCTCGGCCAGTGCCCGGAGCAATGGCTCGCCGTCGGCGTCCACCAGCGCGGGCACGCCGTGTTGGCGGGCGAGGCGCACCAGCTGGGCGTACGCGTCGACCGGGAGCCCAGGCGGCAGGCTCCCGGACAGCACGGCGAGCGCCGCCGCGTCCATCAGCTCCGCGAACCGAGCGAGCAGCTGTGCCCACTCGGGGTGGGAGACCACCGGTCCCGGCTCCAGGTACAGGGTGGCCCGGCCGGTGCTTTCCTCGACAACGGCGACGGTCCGCCTGGTCTCGCCGGACACCGGAAGCACGGACTGCGGCACCCCGCTCGCGGCGAGGTCGGCACGCACCGCATTCCCGGCGCGGCCACCGGAGAAACCCAACACGGTGGCCTCGGCACCGAGCGCGGTCAAAACCCTGGCGACGTTCACGCCCTTGCCACCGGCCATGGTGGTCACCCGATCCACCCGGTTGGCGGCGCCGGGGGTGGCGACCGCCATGTGATAGGTGACGTCCAGCGCGAGGTTGGGGCAGACGACGACGATCACGAGGCCCCCCGGTCGCCGCCGAGTTCGATGGCGAGCAGCCCGGCACCGAGGCAGCCGGCCCGGTGACCGAGTTCGGCGATCACCACGCGCGGCGGCGGTTGGAAGGTCAGCCGCTCGGCCAGTGCCGTGCGCAGCGGCGCCAGCAGGGTTTCCCCCGCCCCGCTCAGGCCACCGCCGAGGACCACGAGCGGCGGATCGAGGATCCTCGTGCCGGCGGCCAGCCCGTCGGCCAGCGCCGCGACGGCCTCGTCCCAGACCTTCGCGGCCGTCCGATCGCCGCGACCGGCCAGCCGTGCCACGTCCTCCGCGGTGACGGCGCCCCGCCCGCCCTCCGCCGTGTACCGGCGGGCGATCGCACTGGCCGAGGCGAGGGTCTCCAGGCAGCCACGCGCGCCGCATTCGCACGGGTCGCCGTGCGGGGCGACGTGAAGGTGGCCGAGCTCCCCCGCGCACCCGTTCGTCCCGGTGACGACCTTGCCGTCGAGCACGATCGCGGCCGCGAGCCCGGTGCCGATCGGCAGGAACAGGAAGGAGCCGTGCCCGCGGCCCGCACCCCACCGCGCCTCCGCGAGCGCGCCGGCGCGTACGTCGTGGCCGAGCGCGACCGGCACGCCGAGCCGTTCGGCGAGCATGGTCCTCAGCGGCACGTCCCGCCAGCCGATGTTGGCGGAGTAGCTGGCGATGCCGGCCGGCTCGTCGACAAGGCCCGGGACGACGACGGCCGCGGCGCCGACCTCGGTGCCGAACCTGGCGCCGGCGGTGGCGGCCAGTTCGGCGGCGAAGTCGACGATGCCGGCCACCACCGCGTCCGGCCCGCGGTCCCGATCGGTCGGCCGGGCGGCCGTGTGGGCCACACCGCCGTCGTGGTCGAGCAGGGCGCCCTTCATGGTGGTCCCGCCGACGTCCAGCGCGACGACGTGCATCGCCTATGCCTCGGTGAGCACGACCGAGCGGGTCAGGTTCCGCGGCCGGTCGGGGTCGTAGCCGTTGGCGCCGGCGATGGCGACCGCGAGGCGCTGGACGCGGATGAGGTCGGCCATCGGGTCGCGGCCGGTGCGCACGAACGTGGCGCCGGTTCGTGCGACGTCCTGCGCGAGGCCTTCCGGCGGCTCGCCGAGCGACCACACGACGCGGCCTGGCCCGGCGATGGCGATCGGGCCGTGCCGGTACTCCATGGCGGGGTAGGTCTCGGTCCAGGACCGTGCCGCCTCACGCATCTTCAGCGCGGCTTCGTGCGCCAGGCCGATCGTCCACCCGCGACCGAGGAAGGTGAACTGCTCGGCGGCCACGAGATCCGCCGGCAGCTCCTCGTCCAGTGCGAGCCGAGCGTCCAGCACCGCCGTGCCGATGTCCTCGCCGAGGTGCGCGCGCAGCAGCGCGAGCTGCGTGGTGGCGAAGCGGGTCTGCACCACCGAGCGCTCGTCGGCGAACGCCAGCGGGAGCACCTCGTCGGCGAGGTCGGCCACCGCGGTGGCCGGGTCCGCGGTGATGGCGACGGTCGGCGTGCGCCCGCGCAGCTCGGCGAGCAGGCGCAGCACCTCCGTCGTGGTGCCGGAGCGGGTGAGCGCCAGCACCCGGTCGTAGCGGCGCCCGGCGGGGAGCTCGGAGGCGGGGAACGCGTCGGTGTGTCCCCATCCCGCCCGCTCCCGGAGTGCGGCGTAGGCCTTGGCGATGAACCACGAGGTGCCGCAGCCCATCACCGCGATCCGCTCGCCGCGCCGAGGCAGCACGCCGGCGACGTCGGGTACGAGGGCCGCGGCGCGCCGCCAGCACTCCGGTTGGCTCGCGATCTCCGCCTCGGTATGGGACATCCGGCACGCTCCTGACCTAGCCGCTGAAGGAACTTGAAGATCAACTGCAGAAAGTTGATCGATATCGGGCATATTCAATCAGTTTTAGGCGGACATGGGTAGTCTTACCGCGTGTTTCCTCGCCGAGGGGCGATACTTGCGCGGGTCGGTGGACGGGCGGACAACGCGGGATCGGGGCAAAGGTTGGATCGGCACGAACGGCTCGGCGCGCTGCTGGAACTGTTGGGGCGGCACGGCAAGCTCGACGTCGAAACGCTCGCGGCCGAGCTGGCCGTCTCGACGGCCACGGTCCGCCGCGACCTCGACCACCTCGCCGAGCAGCAGCTGCTCATCCGAACCAGGGGCGGAGCCGTCGCGAACGGGGTCGCCTACGACCTGCCCGTGCGGTACCGGACCGGCAGGAATGCGGTGGCCAAGGGCAGGATCGCGCGGGCGGCAGCGGAGCTGGTCGAGCGAGGCAGCGTCATCGGGATCAATGGCGGTACCACCACCACGGAGGTCGCACGCAGCCTCGCCCTCCGGTCGGACCTCGCGTCGATGGGTGACGACGTGGCGTTCACCGTGGTGACGAACGCGCTGAACATCGCCAACGATCTGGTTCCCCGGCCGCAGGTGAAGATCGTGGTCACCGGCGGGGTGGCGCGCCGGAAGACCTTCGAGCTGGCCGGGCAGCTGGCCGCGCGCATCCTGGACGATCTCACCCTGGACCTGCTGTTCCTCGGGGTGGATGCGATCGACCCCGCGTTCGGCGCCTGCGCGCACAACGAGGACGAGGCCGGCATCAACCGGTTGATGGTGGAGCGGGCGAGCCGGGTGGTGGTGGTCGCGGACAGCTCCAAGCTCGGTGCCGGGGCGTTCGCCAGGATCTGCCCGATCGGGGCGATCGACACGCTCGTCACGGACGACGGTGCGCCGGCGGATCTGGTGCGCCGATTCCAGGACGAGGGCGTGGTAGTCACCGTGGTGTGATCGTCCCGGTGCGATCCATGGCAGGCGTGTCCGCATTTCATGCGCGCCTGTCCGCACTTCGTGAGCGGGTGTCCGCACTCTGCGATCGCGTGTCGTGCATCCACGAACAGGAGCGCGGGGCTTTCCCGCGGCGACCCCGGCCGCACGCCACCGGTCGGGATCGAAACTGGCATCAAGCGCGCCAGCACGAGCGCTGCGCTCCCGAAGGACAGCCCGATGCCGTGGGTCCCCCCTTGGCCCAGGTGCGGAATCGCCGAGGTGCCGGCCTTGCGCGCCACCATGGACCGGCTGGTCGCGGAGAACCGGTTCGCCAAGGCCGCGGTGGAGGTGGCGCTCTTCGATGCCTGGGGCAGGACCGTCGGGTTGCCGGTGTACGCGCTGCTCGGCGGGCTCGCGCAGGATCGTGTCCCGGTCACCTGGGCGCTGGGTGCCGCCCGGCCGGACGAGATCATCGAGGAGGCCACCGGCAAGCTGGATGCCGGGAAGCACGCCAGTTTCAAGCTGAAGATGGGTTCGCAGGATCCGGAGGCCGATGTCGAGCGGATCGAAAAGGTCGCCTCGGCGCTGGCTTCCCGGGCGAGCCTGCGGATGGACATCAATGCGGCATGGGACGAGCTGACCGCCACCCGCTACCTTCCGCGGCTGCAGGCCGCCGGCGTCGAGCTCATCGAGCAGCCGCTGCCGGCCTGGGACACGACGGGGCGGCCCGGCTCGCCCAGCTCCTGGAGATCCCGATCATGGCGGACGAGAGCCTGCGCAGCGAACAGGACGCGCTGCGCATCGTCAAGGCCAACGCGGCGGACATCTTCTCGCTGAAGGTCACCAAGTCCGGCGGTTTCACGGTGACCCAGCGGATCGCCGCGGTCGCCACCGCGGCCGGGATACCGTGCCACGGCGGCACGGCCATCGAATCGCCGATCGGCACGGTCGCCGGCTGCACCTGTGCTGCGCCACCCCGTCGGTGACCTTCGGCAGCGAACTGTTCGGGCCGCTGCTGATGGCCGAGGAGCTGCTCGTCGAGCCGCTCGACTACCGGGACGGGCACCTGCACGTACCGCACGGTCCCGGCCTCGGGGTGACACTCGACGACGAGAAGGTGCGCCGACTCACCCGGGGATGAGCAGGTGTGATCCGGCTGCTCCCGCAGGGCACGCGGGAGCAGCCGGACGGCTTTCGGCGCTTGGCGCCCTCCGTGTCCGGTCGTGGCTTGCCGGCATCCGGCCGATCCGCATGCACCGCACCCGGCCGATTCAGGGGTGGTGACCACGTGTCCGGCGTCGGTGACCGGGTGTCCGGCATTGGTGACCACGTGTCCGGCGCCGGTGACGGGGATTCCCGATCGGACAGCGGGAGAATGCATCAACGTTGCTCGGCGTGGAGTGTTAGAAGGGTGGTGGTTCGTTGTCGGGCTTGGCGTCGGGCGCGGGTTCGGGTGTGGGTGCAGGTGGTGTGCGGGGTTTGTCTGATTCGCTGGGTTTGCGGCGGCGGGCTTCGGCGTCGACCCGCCCATAGGTCGCCGTCCCCACCGCCACCGGTTGGTCCGAGGTGAGGGTGACCATGCCCTCGCCCTGGTCCATCAACTGGACGTCGCGGCCGTGGCGGCGGGCGGGGTCGACTGGCGTACCGCCCGTTGGGTGGATTTCCGCAACGAGCGCCGGTACTTAGGGTGACCGGGCATGCGATCCGGTGGGAATTCGCGCCACCAGCCACCCCGCCATGATGAGCATACGAGCGCGAATCCCCACCGGTGCGCCGAAGGCGTGCCCGAAACCCAACCACCTCTCTCCCAGAACGCCGATACCGCCTGGCACCCGACGTCCGGTGCAACGCCTCGCCCCACGGCCAATCCCCGCCAACGGCGATCCAGTCGGAATCCGCACGAACTCAGTAGGAATCCACATCATCGCGGTCCCCGACCAGCCGTAATGTCGATCAGTGCCGCACGGGACGGGGTGCGCACCGGGAACCTGCATGGGGAGGAATGCGGTGATTGGACTACCGGCCGAGCTCGAATTGCCTGCTCAGGCGGCTAAGGGATGTCTCGTAACTCGTGTTGTGGTTGGTGGGGCTGGTGTTGCAGTCAGTCGGCG
>NZ_BAABIB010000152.1:0-130384 GCF_039542405.1 Amycolatopsis dongchuanensis | reverse complement strand
CGCCGACTGACTGCAACACCAGCCCCACCAACCACAACACGAGTTACGAGACATCCCTTAGCCTATCCCTACCTGTGGACAACTGGGGTCTTGTGGACAACTCGGCGAGGACTGTGCCGGTGCGCGAAGAAGACCTGACCACGAGATTGGTGGACCGCTTCGGCCCCCAGGGCGAGACCTGGCTCGCCGAGGTACCTGCGCTGGCCACGCGCCTGGCCTCGCGCTGGGGGCTCGAGCTCGGCGAACTGTTCGCGAGCGGGGCCTCTTCGCTGGTCATGCGCTGCCGTTGGCCCGACAGCACACCCGTGGTGCTGGCGGGTGCCTGCCGTACTGGCCACGGACGCGGAAGCCGGCGCGACGGTGCTGGAGGAGATCCTGCCTGGCACCGAGGCCGAAGACCTGCCCGCGGCCACTTTGCCTCCGCTGTGGGGAAAACTGCTGGCCGCGCTCCACGCCGCGTCCCCGCCCGTCGGATGGCCTTGGCATCTGCGGGGTCGCTGTGAGGAGGCCTTCGACCGGATCGGCCCGAGGCTGTCCGACCCGGCCAACGCCGCAGGGATCAGCGAACCCGACTGGCAGCGGGCGATACGGCGCTGCGAGACGTTGCTGGACACCCAGGCCGCCAACGTGTTGCTGCACGGCAACCTGCACCTCGGCAACGTTCTGGACGCCGGGCCAGCGCGGGGCCTGGTCGCGATCGATCCGAAGGCGTGCGTAGGTGATCCGTGCTTCGACGCCGTCGACTACGCCGTCGCCGGTGCCGGGCACGAAGGGGTCGAGGCCCGTTGTCAGCGGCCGGCGGCCGCGTGCGGGCTCGACGGCGGCAGATTGTTCGCCTGGAGCCGCGTCGTCGCGCCGATGGCCGCCATCGCGCACCTCACCTACGGCGGTCCGGAGCCGGTCATCGACGAACTACTCGCCCTCAGCAGGTGAAACCCCTCAGGCCGTGCGCAGCGGCGTCGACGTCGACTCCGTCCACTTCCGCAGGCGGGGCGGCACGCGCTTCTCCAGCCCGTACGGCTCCAGGTGCGCGCTGAACACCTCGTCGAACGCGCGGCGGACCGTCTCCGTGTCCCACGTCTGCCGCTCCAGGATCGGCGCCTTCAGGTACGGCTGGCCGATGATGTGCAGCTGCGGCCCGTTGAACCGCACGAGCTGTCCCGTGATGCCCTCGGCGTCGTCGGAGAGCAGGAACAGCACCAGCGGCGCGATGCGCGAGGGCGTCCGGTCGGGCGGGCAGTTGCGCAGGGAGCGCTCCGACTTCCACACCATCCGCGTGTGCGCGAGCGGGCACACGGCGTTCACCCGGATGCCCACCTCCTCCAGGTCCAGCGCCCACGAGTAGGTCAGCGAGGCCACCGCGCCCTTGCTCGCCGAGTACACGCCGAGCTTGCGCTGGCCCAGCGAGGCGCCCGAGGAGATGTTGACGATCGACCCGCCGGTGCCCTGCTCGACCATGGCCTTGATCGCCGCGATGCCGGTGTACATCACCCCCAGCACGTTCACCTCGACGAGCTCGCGCACCTGCTCGGGCTCCTCCTGCCACGGCAGCGCCTCGTAGTTCAGCGCCGCGTTGTTGACCAGCCCGTCGATCGAGCCGAACTCGTCCACGCACTGGCTGACCAGCGCCGCCGCCTCGGCCGGGTCGGTCACCGTGTGGCCGCTCGCGACAGCCTGCCCGCCGTGCTCCCTGATGTTCGCGGCCGTGCGCTCCGCCAGCTCCACGTCGATGTCGTTGGCGACGACCCTCGCGCCTGCCTGCGCCAGGTGCACGGCGAACGCCTCACCGAGCCCACGGCCGGCACCCGTCACCACGACCGCCCTGTCCTTCAGGCCGGCAAGCTCCATGTTCATGTCCTTCACTCCCCACTGGCCAGCCCCGAACTCGAGCCGCGCTGGCGGCTCCTCTGACCCTGGTTCCAGTGTTCGCCGTCCGCACGCGACCGCCACTCAGGCGACGACGAGCGGTCAGCAGACTGCGCCGAACGAGTGACCGCCGACCAGCGGCGCATACTCTCCGACCGGTCAGCGGGACGGTTCGCTGGGCCGTTCGTCGTAATCCGAAGGTTGGTGATTACCTCCGCTCAGGCCCAAACCCGGACTACCGTCGTGCTGTGACTGTTCGCCTCCGGGCTGTAAGCGGCATACTGAGTGTCGTCTTTCCTGTCGCTTGGGTGAGTGCCCGGTTCCCGCGCCCCACGGCGGACGACAGAATGCGGAACGGCCAGGCGTTCACTCGATCAGGGGGGAGCTAGGGAGATGGTGAGGACGCAATCCCGTCCCGGCATGAGTTCCGCGCTCGCCAACGGCGAGTTCCGCACCGTCTGGCTGGCCGAGGCGCAGTCCACCATCGGTGACCAGCTCACGATCGTCGCACTGGCCCTGCTCGTCTACCACCGCACGGGCTCGGCGCTGCTGTCCGCGATCGCCTACGCGCTGACGTTCCTGCCCGCCCTCGCGGGCGGTCTCGGCCTCGCGCAGCTGGCCGACCGCTACCCGCGGCGGACGGTGCTCGCCGGTTCGGCCGCGGTGCAGGCGGTGCTGGTCGGCGTCATGGCGATCCCGGGGATGCCGCTGCTGCCGCTGTGCGTGCTGGTCGTGCTGGCCCGGCTCGCGGGCGCGCCGTCCAACGCGGCGCAGAACGCGCTGACGCGCGAGATCTTCACCGACGACGAGCTGTACCTGCGCAGCCAGGACATCCGCGGCATCACGACGAACACCGCGATGCTGCTCGGCCTGGCCTGCGGCGGGTTCCTCGTGACCGCGGCCGGCCCGTCGTGGGCGCTGGCGATCGACGCGGCCACCTTCGCCGTGAGCGCGTTCGCCCTGCACCGCTGGGTGCGGCCGCGCCCGGCGGCGGACGGCGGCGACGGCGCGTGGTTCGGCGCGATCCGCTGGGTGGCCGCGCAGCGGCGGCTGCGCGTGCTGCTCGGCCTGTCGTGGCTCGTCGGCCTCGCCGTCATCCCCGAGGGCCTCGTCGCGCCGCTCGCGCGCGAGATCGGGGCCCCGGACCAGGCCGTCGGCTGGCTGCTCGCGGCGGACCCGCTCGGCTTCGTCGCCGGGGTCTTCGTCATGTCCCGCTTCGTCTCCGCGGAGGCGCGCAGGCGGGCGCTGGGGGTACTCGCCATCGTGCCGACGGCGGTGCTGCTGGTGTTCTCCCTGCGGCCGGACCTCGTGCTGGCGCTGGTCGCGCTCGCGGCCGCGGGTGCGGCCGGCGCGTACATCGTCACCGTGGGCGCCTCGTTCATCACGTGGGTGCCCAACGAACTGCGGGGCGGCGCGGGGGGTGTGTACCGGACCGGACTGCGGGTGGCACAGGGCGTCGGTGTGGCCATCGGTGGTGTGCTCGCCGAATGGGCGGGCTCGGCCACCACCGCCATCACGATCGCGGGCGCGGCGGGGGTGCTGCTGGGCATTCCGCTCGCCGTGTCCTGGGCGCGGTTGGGTCCGGGTACGACGGAAGCAGCCGGCGCGTCATGAGCCGACCGGCGTCCGGCGGGCATCAGAAGTCACGGTTCGACACGGGGGGTCACCTCCGGTTTTCGGGCGAGAAACAAACGCGAAGCGAGCAGGCAGCGGATCAGAAGTCGCGGTTCGACACGAAGAACACCTCTCCCACGGCAGCAGCGGCGAAAGAATCAGGATTTTCCGGGGCACGGATCAGAAGTCACGGTTCGCCACGGCAAGCCACCTCCACACAACCGAGCAACACACACAAACGAGCACGCAGAACTCCCACACCTCAGAAGTCACGGTTAGACAAGAAGAACACCTCCAATCGGTGCTCGCACGCCGAGCAGAGACGTACCACTGTGGACGAGGTCGCCGTCCGCCCGGTGCGTCGTATGCGGTGGGATGATACCTGTTGAAGAGAAAGCACCCGGCGTCTCTCCGGGCACAGCAAAGTTACCCCGCCAGTGTGCGGTCCGTCGAGAGAAGGTGATCCAGTGCCCCCACCCCCCGCCCGGTCCGGATCACCGACACTGCCCGGGCAAACGGCCGCGACGCCGGACCCCCAGGGGAACGGGGCGGCGGTGGCCGGCGGATCCCCGGCCGGGCACCCCGCCCCGGACACGTCGAGTGATTCCCCGAGCACTCGCCGCTCTTTCAAACCACAATATTGGGCGCTGTGGCGGCGTCCGAAAGCATTCATCGCATTCCTCCTCGTAGCGGAACTCGCCGCCGTCGCGTGGTTCGTCCTCGTTTTCGTGGACATGACCGCGCCGACCCGTCTGGATTTGCTCCGGTTCGCGATTCTGACGGCCGGCGCGACGGTCCACATCCAGATGACCCGGCGCCAGGAGGAACGCCGCAGAAATCGCGTGCGAACGGTCCTGATCGACCTCACCGCGGTATGGGTCTTTCCCGCCGCGATTATTCTTCCGGCACCGCTGACCATCGG
Organism: Amycolatopsis dongchuanensis; assembly: GCF_039542405.1. Classification (NCBI taxonomy): domain Bacteria; kingdom Bacillati; phylum Actinomycetota; class Actinomycetes; order Pseudonocardiales; family Pseudonocardiaceae; genus Amycolatopsis; species Amycolatopsis dongchuanensis. The sequence continues at coordinate 125,982 of NZ_BAABIB010000152.1, read as the reverse complement.
CTTGGTACTGCTGATTCGCGTGCAGCACTGGTTCGTCGCACGCCGTCCCGCGCACAACTTCGTGTTCTCCTCGATCACGCACATGCTCGCCGCGACGGTGGCGCACCGCGTATTCGTGGCGCTGGGCGGACAACAGTGGATGTCGCTCACCGCGCTGTCCTCGCTCGGCGAATTCGCGAAACTGCTCTTGGTCGGGCTCGTCTACGAGGCCGTGCAGATCCTGTACGTCGGCAGCATTCTGAGTCTGTCCGGGAAGTCGAAACCGACGATCCGCAGCGTGCTCGGCAGCAAGGCCGACAACCTGCTGGGGGCCATCACGATCGGCCTCGGCGCGGTCACCGCGATCCTGCTGGTGATCCTGCCGCCCACGGTGGCGATCATGGCGGTGGTGACGGTCGTGTTCAACCGCCTCGCGGAGCTCGACCAGCTGCAGGACGACGTCCGGACGGACCCGAAGACGCAGGTCTACAACATGCGCGGGTGGACGGAGTCGGCCGAGCGGGCCCTCGCGCGGGCGGCGAAGTCGGACGACAACCTGGGCATCCTGATGATCGACCTCGACCACTTCAAGTGGATCAACGACACCTACGGCCACCCGGCGGGCGACGACGTGCTGCGCAACCTCGCCCAGCTGTTGGACGAGGTCACGCGGCCCGCCGACGTGGTGGGCCGCTTCGGCGGCGAGGAGTTCCTCGTGCTGCTGCCCGACGCGGACCAGGCGGCGGCGACCGGCGCGGCGGAGCGGATCCGGTCGTCGGTGGCGCGGCTGCGGATCGCGACGACGGACAAGCGCGGTGACCAGATCACCGTGTCCGACCGCACGGCGTCGATCGGTGTCGCGGTCTTCCCCGACCACGGCGACTCGCTGGAGAAGCTCATGCACGCCGCCGACGCGGCCGTGTACGAGGCGAAGGAGGGCGGCCGCAACCAGGTGCGCCTCGCCGAGCACCGCGCTCATCACGGAGCGACAACCACTCACTAGGGTGAGGCACTCCTCCGGGGACCACCCGGATGTGCGAAACCCACGGACCCTGCCACCCTGGAGTTCATGATCGCCCCAGCCGAGACCCCGCGCCTGCGCAGGCGCCTGTCGAACTCGGCCTGGCTGCTGGTGCTGACGCTGGCCCTGCTGGGCTTCGGCTTCGTCGCGTCCCGCCCCTCCGCGCCCCCCGACCACGGCCCGCCCACCGGCGGCGCGGCCGCCGCGCAGCGCGCCATCGAAGCCCTCACCCACCCGGGTGGAGAGCCGACGGCGCTGAGCCTGCTTCCCGCGGACTTCACCCGCGTCACGGGGGTCGTCCCGGGTGCCCTGCCCGCGCGCGACGGCACGGTGCGCGCGGTCCACGTCGACGGCGGCTGCTCGACGCCCTGGGGCGACGACAACACCAAGTGGGACTACGCCGTGCCGTGCAAGGCCCACGACCTCGGCTACGACCTGCTGCGTTACGCCGACAAGGTGGGTCAGCCGCTCGCCCCGGTCGTGCGGGAGTCGCTCGACGCGCGCCTGTCGGCGGACATGCACAACATGTGCCACGTCAACCCGATGGACTCGCCGAGGACGTGCCAGCTGGTCGCCTCGCTGTACTCCGCCGGGCTCGTGGTGAACTCCTGGCACCAGCGCTGGGGGCCGCCGGTGGGTGACCCGATCGGGCCGATGCTCGCCGGTGTCGCCGTCATCGGGTGCCTGCTGGTCCTGCGGCTGCGGGGCTGGCTGTCCGCCCGCCACACTCGCCCGGCGCGACCCGCGCCCGCCCGCGGCCCGGCCCCGGCGTCGAGCTGGGTCACGCTCGGCGTGACGAGCCTGGTGCTGATGATCGCCGGGGAGTCGGTGATCCAGCTGGCCCGGTGGGCTGGGGTGGCCGAGACGTGGCTGTGGCCGTTCACGTGGCTCGTCCAGCTGGCTCCCGTGTTCTTCTTCGCCGGCGGCCGCGCCAACGCCGCGGGCTGGCGCGCGGTGCTCGACGGCGGGGGCGGCTACCGGCAGTACCTCGCCCACCGCGCGAGCTGGTTGCTGCGGCCCGCGTTGATCTTCGTCGTGGTGACGCTCGTCGTGCCGCTCGCGCTCGAGCTGCTCGGCATCCCGGACAGCACGAACGCGACGATCGTGCGCGTCGCGCTGCACCCGTTGTGGCTGCTGGCGGTGTACCTGCTGACGATGGTGGCCGCCCCGGTGATGCTCGCGCTGCACCGGCGGGCGCCCAGGGCGGGCGCGCTCGCGCTGCTGGCGTTCGTCGTGCTGGCCGAGCTGGGCGCCGGCTGGACTGGGTCGAAGATCCCGCACTACCTCGCCGCCTTCGGGCTCGCACTGCTCGCCCAGCAGGTCGCGTTCGGCAGGCTGTTCGCCCGCAACCGCTGGTGGCTGCTCGGCGGCGCGCTGACGGGGCTCGCCGGGCTGGTGCTGCTCACCACCGTCGGCGGCACGGCACCGAACCTGCTCGGCACGCCCGGCGCGCCGCCCGCGCTCGCCGCGCCGACGCTGCCGGTGCTGCTGCTGGGCGCGGTGCAGCTGGGCGTGCTGGGCCTGTCCGCCCGTCCGCTGAACCGGCTCACCGCGCAGCCCGTGGTCTCCGCTGTGGTCCGCCTCGCCCTGCGTGCTCCGATGAGCCTGTACCTCGGGTTCCTCGCGGCCGTGTTGCTGCTGGTCACGGTGGTGTACCTGCCGCCGAGCCCGGCTGCCGCGCTGGCGTGGCTCACCGGCCCGCGCACGCTCATGGCGCTGGGGCTGCTCGCCGTGCCCGCGTTGATCGTGTTCTGGTGGTTCGAGCGGCACGGTGACGGGTATGTCCCGGTTCCCCTGTCAGCGCCGACGGGGTGGCCGGCGCACGCCGCCACGGCACTGGGCACGGGTTTCGCCACGATCGGCCTGTTCGGGTTCGCGCTGACGCAGTTCGGCGGGGACACCGGCGCCACGCTCCTCGGCCTGCCGCTGGACCCCATCCAGAACCTGATCGAGCTGCTGCTCGGGGTGTTCCTGCTGCACGCCGTGCGCACCGGGGCGAGTGCGACAACGAGCACGTGGGTCGTCACGGCCTTGGCGTGCGTGCCGCCGCTGCTGGACGCGGCCGACGGCGTCGAGGCGTCACCCGTTCCGGTGCTGGTCCACGGGCTCACCGGACTGTTCGCCCTGGGGGCTGCCGCGAGCACCCTCCTGTCGGCCAAGGCGGTGGTGGAGAACACGTAACCGGGTGTGCTGAACCACATTCGCCGATCAATGTGCGACGCTACGGCAACCGGGTGACGGGGTGGCGCGTCCACCCGATCGGGCACTCGTGTGACTGAGAGCCGGGGAAGGGAGACGAGGGCGTGGAGTATCCGCCGCGGAACGAGCGTGGGGCACCTCGTCGTCCCGTGCCGCGGCAGGGCCGTCCGGCCGACGCCCGCTACGTCGGCCCCGCCCGCCGCGGTGCGCCACCGCCCCGTGGCGGCCGCCGGCCCGCACCGCCCAGCCCCCGCCGCCGTCCCGCTCCGCCGCCCCCGCCACGCCGCCGCCGGTACGGCGCCAAGATCGCCGTCGCGGTGGTGTCGCTGCTGGTGATGAGCCTGACCGGCTACGCGTGGGCCGCCATGCAGGGCCTGGTCAGCGGGCTGACCACGGCGGACGTGATCAGCGGCGACCAGCCGGCCGACGGCGCCCGCGACATCCTCCTGGTCGGCATGGACAGCCGCACCGACGCGCAGGGCAACCCGCTGTCCGAGCAGCTGCTCGCGGAGCTGCGGGCCGGGGTGTCCGACGGCGTGGAGAACACCGACACGCTGATCATGGTGCACATCCCCAACGACGGCAGCAAGGCCGTCGCGATCTCGCTGCCGCGCGACTCCTACGTCAGCATCCCGGGCTTCGGCACCCACAAGATCAACTCCGCCTACGCGAGGGGCAAGGCGGCCGAACGCAAGAAGCTGCAGGACTCCGGCGACACCGATGCCAAGGACATCGAGGTCAAGAGCGCGCAGGCCGGCGCGAAGACGCTGATCGCGACCGTCGAGCAGCTGACCGGCTCCTCGATCGACAACTACGCCTCGATCAACCTGCTCGGCTTCTCCGACATCACCAAGGCCATCGGCGGCGTGGACGTGTGCCTCAAGGACAACGTCAACGACCCGTACTCGGGCGCGAAGTTCACCAAGGGCAAGCACACGATCTCCGGTGTCGAGGCGCTGGAGTTCGTGCGCCAGCGGCACGGGCTCCCCCGCGGCGACCTCGACCGCGTGGTGCGCCAGCAGGTGTTCATGGCCGGGATGGCGCGCAAGGTGCTGTCGGCGGGCACGCTCGCCGACCCCGGCAAGCTCAGCTCCCTCACCGACGCGATCAAGAAGTCCGTGGTGCTCAACCAGGGCTGGGACATCCTGGGCTTCGCCCAGCAGATGAAGGGCCTGACGGGCGGGCAGCTGCAGTTCCAGACCATCCCGGTGGTCAACGTGGACTACCCGACGCCCGAGGACGGCCAGGCCATCAAGGTCGACCCGTCGGCGGTGCGGAAGTTCGTGCAGGGCCTGACGGGCCCGCCGGCCGGCGCCCAGTCCACCCCGCCGGGACCGGACAACTCGGCGACCACTGTGGACGTCCACAACGGAACTCCCAAGTCCGGTCTCGCCGCGACCGTCTCGCAGGCGCTGACCGGGAAGGGCTTCAAGGCGGGCGAGACCGGCAACGCCAGCGCCCGCGTCAAGGCCACCACCATCCGCTACCCGGCAGGCGCGAAGGACGCCGCCCAGTCCGTCTCGGACGCACTGGGGGTCACCGCGGCGCTGCAGGAGGACGACAGCGTCCAGAGCGGACACGTCCTGGTCGTGGTGGGCAGCGACTACTCGGCCGCGTCGTCGGCGGAGAACGTCCAGCAGTCCTCCGGCACCCCGTCCAGCGGTGCCGCCGCACCCGCGGACGATGACGACAAACCGATCACCGCCGACGGGATCACTTGCGTCAACTGACGTAGGCCGTTCAGCCTCCTCCTGTTAGCCCGTTCGGCCTAATCACAAGATCAAGTTGAACGATCCGCTCGAACTCGCGTAAGAGCAGCGGTCTCAGCGACTTACATACGCGTGGACACCGCTGAAGTACGACGGCACGCGCCGCCGCAGGGGTATGACGCGAGGCAGGGCAGGGGACCAGGAGTGCACATCGACAGTGACCTCTACCAGCGAGTTCTGGGGGAGGAACTCAGGAAGCTCCGGCGCAGGCGGGGCTGGACGCGCAAGGAGCTGAACCAGCACCTGCAGAGCGACATCTCGCTGCAGACGCTCGCGACCTACGAGCTGGGCACGCGGCAGTGCTCGGTGGTCAGACTCGTGGAGCTGTGCCTCGCCATGGACGAGCTGCCCCAGGACCTGCTGGCCCGCGTGCACCGGCGCGTCTTCACGGACGAGCCCGGCAAGGTGCGGCTCGACCTGCCGCGCATCGTCGCCGATCACCGACCCGAGCTGCTGCCGCTGCGGCGCTGGGCGGAGGACCGCCTGCGTCAGCAGGGCGCGCCCCGCGAGGTGCAACTGGACCGGCCCGCCGTGGACCGGATGGCCGAGCTGTGCGGGCTGAGCACGGCGGAACTACTGGCCTTGCTGCACGACCTCGCCGAACCCGTGCCGGACGGGCTGGATCCGGGGGGCGGCGGAAGGCTCTGACACCGACCAGCCGCCCCGCCGGGAAATCAGCAAGATGCGGACCGCCAGGTGCTACTTGCCACCTGCGGTGCCGATTAGTTCGAAGTCGGCGGGGCGGACCCGGCGGGTCGCGAGCCAGTACCGCCAGGTGAAGCCGGGCCACAGCGTCCGGTTGACCCCCTGGGCGTCGAGGTACCAGCTCTTGCACCCGCCCTGCGTCCAGACCCCCTTGGCCAGTTTGCGCTGCATCTGCGCGTTGAACCGGTCCTGCACCTCCGGCCGGGTCGCGAGCGCCTCCGCACGGCAACCCTCGACGAGGTCGATCGCCTCGGCGATGTAGTGGGCCTGGGACTCGACCATGAAGACCACCGAGTTGTGGCCCAGACCGGTGTTGGGGCCGAGCAGGAAGAACAGGTTCGGGAAGCCGGCCACGGTGATGCCCAGGTGCGTGCGCATGCCCTCGGCGGCCCACTCCTTGGCCAGGTTCCGGCCGCCCTCGCCGACGATCTCCAGGTTCTCGAACGCGTCGATCACGTGGAAGCCGGTGCCGAAGATGATGGCGTCGACCTCGTGCTCGCGGCCCGCGGCGTCCACGATGCTGTGCTCCCGCACCTCGGCCACCCCGTCGGTGACCACGTCGACGTTGTCCCGCGCCAGCGCCGGGTAGTAGTCGTTCGACATGAGCACGCGCTTGCAGCCCATGACGTAGTCCGGCGTCACGCGGCGGCGCAGCTCCGGGTCGGCGATGGACCGCGCGATGTGCCGCTTCGCCAGCTGCTGCGCGGCCTTCATCAGGGTGAGGCTGCCGTTGAAGCCCAGCACCCGCGCCTCCAGCGACCAGTACAGGGCGTCGCGGTAGAACGTCTGCAGCGCGGGCAGCTTGCGGAACGCCTTGCGCGCCCAGTCCGGCACGCTGTGGTCGGGCTTGGGCAGCACCCACGGCGGCGTGCGCTGGAAGACCGTCAGCTCCGCGACCTGCGGTGCGATCTGCGGGATGAACTGGATGGCGCTCGCCCCGGTGCCCACCACCGCGACGCGCTTGCCGCGCAGGTCGAAGTCGTGGTTCCACTCCGCGGAGTGGAAGCTCTCGCCGCGGAAGTTCGCCATGCCGGGCAGGTCCGGGATCTGCGGCAGGTGCAGGGCACCGACGCCGTTGACCAGGTAGCGCCCCACGAACTCGTCGCCGCCCCTCGTGGCGACGTGCCAGCGGTGCTCGCCGGCGTCCCAGCGCGCGCCGGTCATCTCCTGGCCGAAGCGGATGTAGGAGTACAGGTCGTACTTCTTGGCTATGCCGCGCAGGTAGTCCCAGATCTCCGGCTGCGGCGAGAACGTCCTCGTCCAGTCCGGGTTCTGCTCGAAGGAGTACGAGTACATGTGCGACTGCACGTCACACGCGCAACCCGGGTACGTGTTGTCGCGCCACGTGCCGCCGACCTCGGTCGCCTTCTCCAGGATCACGAAGTCCCGGCGGCCCTTCTTCAGCAGCTCGATGGCCATGCCGAGTCCGGAGAATCCCGTGCCGACGATGACCACGCCCGCCTCGGTGCGCTCGCCCATCCGTCCACCTCGCACTTCCCGTTTTACTGTTACCGCGAGTCCACCTTACTGGAAGTAGGTTACCTCCGGTAGAGTCAATTGCGTGACCACCCGCAAACGCATGCCCCGGGCCGAGCGCGAACGTCAGATGCTCGAGGTGGCCGAAGCGGTGTTCGCCGAGCGCGGGTACGCGGCGGCGTCGATGGACGAGATCGCCGAGCAGGTCGGCGTCTCGAAGCCGATGCTCTACGAGTACTTCCATTCGAAGGAAGGACTCCTTTTGGCCTGCATCGCCGCGTCCAGGGCGCAGCTGCGCACGGCCACCGAAGAGGCGGTCGCGGGAGCGACGTCAGCCGAGGACGCGCTGCGGCGGGGGCTGCACGCGTTCTTCGTCTACATCCGGGAGCACCAGCAGGCGTGGTCGCTCCTGCGGAACGAGATGGTGCTGATCGGCACGTCGGCGTCGGAGGAGATCGAAGCCACGCGGCGGCAGCAGACGGACCTGATCGCCAAGTTGATGGCGGGCCTGCTGGACGTGGGGTCCCCCCTGCGGGTGGAAGCGGCGGCGGAAATCGTGGTGGGGGCCTGCGAGCGTTTGGCTATCTGGTGTGAGCAGCACGACGAGGTGACACCTGAACGGGCTACTGAGTACGCCATGGCCGTCCTGTGGAGCGGCCTACGCGAGCGCGCTCAGTGAGCAGTTTTGACACGCCCGTGCATCTGCTCGTGCATTAGCTAACCCTATGGTCACGTAGAGCACATCTGAATCCCTTGCTTGTCACGCACAGTCGTGTTGAGGTACCGATAGAGGGTCAGCGAAAGTTCGGCGAACGGCGGCTTAAGTTACGCCCAATCGGGGTAACCCGGTTCGGCGTCATGACCCGGCGGTGCCTGGCTCCCATCCGGGACCACACACAGCCGGTGCAGGGGTGGGAGGACTTGATGGCGGAACCGATCACGGCGATCTACGTCCAGGAGGACGAGGACTGGAGCGTCACCGTCTCGGGGCACGGCAAGACGCTGACCGGGCACGCGCCGGGCATCATCGCGGCGCGGGACAACGTGGACCAGCTGGTCGAGTCACTGGGGCCGGACGCCAAGGGCGCCACGGTGGTGCACCTGCTGAACGGCAGCGCGCTGGAGTTCACGGCGGCGTACATGACCGCGCGGCTGGCTCGCCCGGAGGTGACTGCTTCGGAGCCGTCGGAGCCGGAGGCCTCGGATGCGGCTTCGTCGGAAGTGGCTTCGTCGGAGTCGTCGGTGGTGGCGGCGGACGTACCCGAGCAGCAGTCGGAGGAGCGTGCCGCGGCGAAGCCGCAGAACAAGGCTTCCCGGCGGCCGAAGGCCAAGCTGACCGCCGACATCGGTGACGCGCTGGAGAAGAAGGCCACGGTCCGCGCGGCCCACGGCTGAGCTTTCGCGTCGTCCGGGTCTGGGGCCGTCCGGGGTTCCGCGCCGTCCGGGGTTCCGGGCCGTCCGGCGTGCTTGAGCCGGGTTGATGGCCGCTCTGGGTGGTTCGGTTCGCGCCCCGCCGCCCGGCGAGCCGGGTTGGATGCCGCGCCCTCTGCCAGCCCGGCTGAGCCGGTTCACCGCTATGGGGGTCGGTTCGCGTCCCACGCCGTCCGCTGGCCTGCTGAGCCGGGTTCATGGCCGCCCTGGGCAGCCCAGTTCGCTTGCCGTGCCGTCCGGCGTCCCGGGCGAGCGGGTGCCCGCCCGGGCGCGGGATCAGCGGAAGAGCTTGCGCACCAGCAGCGCGGCGACGAGCACGCCGGCGCCGATGAGCGGGAACTTCACCTTCGGGTCCTCGAGCTTCGCGAGCACGCTCGTCTTGGCCGAGTCCGCCAGCCGCTTCGGGCTGGCCTTCTCGCCGAGCTGGTCCAGCGTCGTGGCCAGCGCGGCGCGGGCCTGCTCGATCTCACGCTCGATGGTGTCGGGATCGCGTGCCACCAGTCCTCCTCACCTTGGCAGGGCACCACGGTAGATCACGGCCCCGCCCCCACCGCACCGGCCACGCCGGAAGCCGCCGGCCACGGACGCTAGGCTGAGCGCGTCCGGGCCCGTAGCCCAATTGGCAGAGGCACACGGTTTAGGTCCGTGCCAGTGTGGGTTCGAGTCCCACCGGGCCCACACTTCTCAGCGGCGGCGGAGTGCCGCGTCCCGGAGCGCGGGCGGCTGCCAGGCCACGTCCTCGGGGTTGACGTCGACGCCAGGGGGCACGATCTCGTCGATCCGGTCGAGGACGGCCGGATCGAGCCGGATCTCCGGCGCCGCCAGCTGTGCTTCGAGCTGGTCCCTGGTGCGTGGCCCGACGATGGCGGCGCTCACCGCCGGGTGCTCGAGCACGAACGCCAGTGCCAGCTCCACCAGTGTCAGCCCGGCCTCGGCGGCCAGCGCGGCCAGTTGGGTGACGATCTCGAGTTTCCGCTGGTTCGCCGGGGTGGTGAGGTCGAACCGCCCGCCGGCACCCGGTCGCCGGGGCATGCGCTTGTCCCGCTCGCTGGTGTTCTCCTTGCCCACCCCGAACCGCCCGGACAGCCAGCCGCCCGCCAGCGGGCTCCACGTCACCACCCCCATCCCGTACTCCTGCGCGACCGGCAGCACATGGCCTTCGATCCCGCGCACCAGGATCGAGTACGGCGGCTGCTCGGTCTGGAACCGTTCCCGCCCGCGGCGCTGCGCCACCCACTGCGCGGCCACGAGCTGTTCGGCGGGGAAGGTCGAGCTGCCGAAGGCCCTGATCTTGCCCGCCCGCACCAGATCGGTCAGTGCGCCGAGCGTCTCGTCCACGTCGACCGTTTCGTCCGGACGATGGACCTGGTAGAGGTCGATGTGGTCGGTCTTCAGGCGGCGCAGGCTCTGCTCGCACGCGGCGGTGATCCAGCGTCGCGAGGCACCGCGGGCGTTCGGGTCCGCACCCATCGGCGAGCCCACCTTGGTGGCCAGCACGACGCGGGAACGGTCCACCGACGCGAGCGCTTTGCCCACGATCGTTTCCGACTCCCCCGCAGAATACACGTCCGCGGTGTCCACGAAGTTGATCCCCGCGTCGAGTGCGCGGTGGATGATCGCCGCCGCGTCGTCGTGATCCGGATTGCCCCAGGCGCCGAACATCATGGCGCCGAGGCACAGCGGGCTGACCTTGATCCCGGTTCTGCCCAGAGGACGATGTTCCATGCGACCACCGCACCACGCCCGGCGGCCGGGGCGTGAGACCGATACCGGCACCGGATTGCCTGATCCTGCCGAGTTCGAGCGGATCGGGCCACGCCGCGTTGCCCGGCGGAACCCGTGCTGCTTGACTCGCCGGGTGGACCCACTCGACGAGCTGCGCGCGCTGGTGCTGGGCGCGGTCGGCGTCGGCGGGGTGCGCAAGGTCCGGGTGCTCGACGACATCACGCTGACGACGGTCGACGAGCCGCTGCCGCCGCGGAGCGCGATGACGGGACCCTCGTTCGCGGTCGTCGCCCAGGGCGTCAAACGCACCACGCTCAACGGGATCCACCACGACTACCACGCGGGTCAGTACCTGGTCGTGCCGCTCGACCTGCCGGTCACCGGGCAGGCGCTGGTGGCCAGTCCGGACGCGCCGCTGGTCGTCCTCAGCATGACGCTGAACACCCACGCCATCGCGCCGCTGCTGCTGGAAACCGGCGTTCCCGCGAAGACGTCCACCCCGACCGGCCTGGCCACGAGCGACGCGTCCCCCGAGCTGCTCGATCCCGTCGTCCGCCTCCTGCGCGTGCTCGACCGTCCGGACGACCTCCGAGTGCTCGCCCCCGGCTACCGGCGCGAGATCCTGTGGCGCCTGCTCACCGGCGAGCAAGGGCCGCTCGTGCGTCAGATCGGTACCACCGACGGGCACCTCGGCCACATCGCCAGGGCCATCCGGTGGCTCCGCGAGAACTACGCCGCGCCCGTTTCCGTCGCAGAGCTCGCGAAAGTCGCCGGCATGAGCGAGTCGACCTTCCACCGCCATTTCCGCTCGGCGACCTCGATGACGCCGATCGAGTACCGGCAGCAGATCCGGCTCCAGCGAGCGCGTGTCCTGCTCGCGGCCGGCACGACGAGCGTCGCCGAAGCCGGTTACCTGGTCGGCTATGAAAGCGCTTCCCAGTTCAACCGCGAGTACCGCCGCGCCTTCGGCGTCTCGCCCGGTGCACACCGAAGTGCGGTGCCTACAGCATCGAGCGGGTCAGGCCACCGTCCACGGTGACCGTCGTGCCCGTGACGTAGGAAGCCAGCGGTGAAGCCAGGAAGCACGCCACAGCCGAGAACTCCTCCGTGGTGCCGAAACGCCCCATCGGTATGTCGCCGGTGGCGTCCGCCGGAACGCCGTCCGGGTAGAGGTCGTGCACCCGCGACGTGAGAATCCGGTCCGGTGCAACACAATTCACCGTGATGCCCTCCGGCGCCAACTCCCCCGCGAGCGTCTTCAGGTACGCCGTCACCCCCGGCCGCACCAGGTTGGACAACGCGACCAAGGACGTCGGCTCCTTCACGGTGGACGTCGTGACGGCCACGATCCGGCCGGATTCGCTGCGGCGGAGGTGCGGAACGACGGCGCCGACCATGCGGACGAGGGGGAGCACCAGTGCGTCGAACGCGGCCCGCGCGGCGTGGTCGTCGATCCGCAACGCGGGGCCGGGGCGGGGTCCTCCCGTGTTCCACACCAGGATGTCGACCCCGCCGAAGCGGTCGACGGTGTGTTCGACGACCATTGCGGCGGAGTCTTCCTCGGCGAGATCAGCGACAACGGGGTAGGCATCGATACGCTTCGCCTCCGCGTCCAGCGTGTGACGTCGCCGGGCGACGGCCACCACGTTCGCCCCCTCACCGGCCAGTCGCTCGGCTACGGCCAGCCCCAGACCGGAAGACGCGCCACAGACGATCGCGGTGCGGCCCTCGAGCATCAGATCCACGGTTTCCTCCTAGCGGGCCAGTACTTCGCGCAGCAGCGCAGTAGTCTCTTGTGGACATTCTACCGGCCAGAAGTGGCCACCGGGCAGGTAGCGAACGTCCACTTCGGACACACCCGGGAGGTACTTCCCGGCATCGGTGAAGAACTCGCGCGGCTGCGTGTGGGAATCCCAGCCCTGGACCAGGGTCATCGGGGCGCGCCACCGCGGGATCAAGTCCCGGCGTCGTGCGAGCCACTCCTTCCGGAACGTGGAGGCCATGTGGTAGCGCGGAACAGCGCGTGCGATGCCCGGGTAGGAAAACTCCTGGATGATGCGGCGCATGTCCTCGTCGGCCACCGGCAGCTGCGCGAGCGTGGTGTGGGCCCAGACGGCGAACCGTTTCGCGTCGTCCAGGAGCCCGGTCCACGGGGCCTCGGCGATGAGGTCGTCGTGCGGTGCGAGTTCGGGGTTGAAGTGGTGGAGGTGCTGTTCGCCCCGCACGTAGTGCCGCACGCGCTCGGGGTGGGCGGCGGCGACGTGGTCACCCTGCACGGTGCCGCGGTCGTGGGTCACCAGCGTGAACCGGTCCAGGCCGAGGGTGTCGAGCAGCGCGACGAGCTGCTCGGCCGCGCCTGCCTGCCGGTAGTCGCCGCGGCCCTTCTCCGACTGGCCGTAGCCCTTGAGATCGACGGCGATGCAGCGGTACGAGTCCGACAACGCGGCCATCTGGTGGTGCCAGAGGAACCACGAGTCGGGCATCCCGTGCAGAAACACGACGGGTGCCCCGCTGCCGGTCTCGACGTAGTGCCACCGGACGGTTTCCTGATCGCCGGGGACGTCCGCGAAGTGGTGGGTGAACACGACGCCGTCGAGTTCCCCGGTGTCACCGTCGTGGTCCTCAGGGCGTGGCCGGACGTCGGCGTAGCGCTGGAGACGCTCGGCGAGGAGGTCCTCGCGGAGCACGAAGTTCGCGAGGGCCTGGCGCGCGCGCACGGGTAGCTCGGTGTATTCGAAATCGCTCACGTTGCCACTGTGTGCGCGGGGACGCCATCACGTCCAACGATGTTTCCTGCTGCCTCCCAGCACGATCAGTGATAATGAGAGCTGTGGAACTGCGCCACCTCGAATACTTCCTCGCGGTCGCCGACACCGGCGGCTTCACCCAGGCCGCGAAGGCGTTGCACGTCGTCCAGTCAGGGGTGTCGGCGACGATCAAGGCGCTGGAACGGGAACTCGGGGCGGAGTTGTTCACCCGCACCCCGCAGGAGGTCACGCTGACGGCGGCGGGGCGCACGTTCCTGCCGCGGGCACGGGAAACCCTGGACTCCGCGCGCGCCGCGAAGGATGCCGTGCACGGGATGCGGGGCGCGGTGCAGGGCACGGTGACGGTCGGCACGCTCACGTCGATCGACCTCGTCGACCTGCCGGAACTCCTCGCCGCGCTGCGGGCGCGGCACCCGGGCGTGACGGTCCGGCTCCGGGCGGCGATGGCCGGGTCCGCCGGGTTGGCACAGCACCTCCGCGAAGGCCGGCTCGACGTCGCGTTCCTGGCGTTGCCACCGGCGGACCTGGACACCCGGGTGCTGGCGTCCGCGCCGCTGGCCCTGTACGTGCCCGGCTCGCACCCACTCGCCCGGACCGGGCGCGCGACGCTGGCGCAGCTGGCGGAGTTCCCGTTCGTCGACACGCCGCCGGGCTTCGCGAACCGGACGATCGTGGACCAGGCGTTCGCCGCGGCCGGCGTGACGCGCGAGGTGACGGTCGAGATCGCGAACGTCGCCACGGCGGCGCGGTTCATCCAGGCGGGGCTGGGAATCGGCTTCCTGGGGCACTCCCTGGTGCCGGAACACAGCGGGCTCGCGACGGTGGAGGTCACGGACGCGGACCTGCGCTGGGAACTGTCCGTCGCGACGGCCTCCACACGCCGCCCGAGCGCGGCGACGCGGGCGTTCCTGGACCTGCTCGCGGAGCGGCATCCGTCGCCTTGAGTTCAGCCGGGCAGCCTCACCCCGCCAGCGCTTACTCCACCGGCGGGGTGCCGTGCGTGTGGAAGGACTCGATCGTCTTCAGGCCCCACGCCTGGCCCTTCGCGCGCTCGGCCTGCGTCCACGTGATCGTCTTCCAGTCTGGCGCCAGGATGAGGCGTGCGACCGGGTTGCACAGCTCGATGCGGTTGCCGCCGGGCTCGTAGACGTACAGGAAGAACGTCTGCTGGATCGCGTGCTTGTGCGGGCCCGTCTCGATGAAGACGTCGTTCTCCAGGAAGATGTCGGCCGCGCGCAGGATGTCCTCACGCGTGTCCGTCGCGAAAGCGATGTGGTGCAGCCTCCCGTTGCTGCCCGTCCAGTCCTCTGTGTACACCAGGTCGTAGGACTTGTTCCCGAAGTGCAGCCACTGCGCGGCGATCTTCCCCGTGTCCAGCCGGATCTGCTCCGTCGCCTCGCCGCCGAGCAGGTCACGCACGAAGTCGCCGTTCGGTTCGACCTGTGCGGCCAGGAAGTTCACGTGGTCGAGCCGTCGCACGGAGACACCGCGGCCCGGGTACGCCTGCGCCTGGTTCTTCAGCGCCGGCCGCAGCTCCTCCGGCGGCTGGTACCACTCGCTTTCCCAGTACAGCTCGAATTCGTGCCCGTCCGGGTCCGTCGCGAGGTACGTCGGCCCGATACCCGCGTCGCCGTCGATCCAGCCGATGCCGCGGCCCGCGGCGTCCAGCGCCTTCACCCGCCGGTCGAGCGCCTCCTGGCTCGACGCACGCAACGCGGTGCGCCGGATGCCGGACGTCGAATGCGCCGTCAGCTTCAGGCTGTGGTGCTCGTAGTCGTCCCAGGTGCGCAGGTACACCGAGTCGCCGTCACGGCCGTTTTCGGTCAGCCCCATGATCTCCGTGAAGAACCACAGGCTCTTCTCCGGCTCGGGGGTGAGCAGCTCGACGTGGCCGACGTGAGCGATGTCGTGCGACGGTGCCATCGACAATCTCCTAGCTAGCGCGGGAAAACGGTGCCCTCGAACAGCTTTCGTGCGGTGCGCACCACGCCGGAGCGGCGCACGTGCACGCCGTCCAGTTCGACCTCCACCTCCAGGTGGCCGGTCGGGTGCTCGATGTCCAGCCGGTTGCCGGTGACGTGCGCCAGGTCGTGCCCGACCGCGCCCTCCATCAGCACGGCCGTCCCCACGGTCACCGCGCCCAGCACCCCGATCGACGTGTGCAGCTTCAGCGGGATGAACGTGCGCGTGCAGATGGTGCCGCCGTCACGCGGCGCCGCCACCAGCGTCGTCTTGGGCACCGACGCCTCGCTGACGTCCCCGAGCCCCATGAGTTTCCCGGCCTGCAGGCGGAGGGACTGGATCCGGTCGCGGAGACCGGCGAGTTCCTCGACGCTTTCGTAGCCGGTGATACCGAAATCCTTGGCGTACGCGACAACGACGGGCATCCCGTTGTCGATGCACGTGACCTCGATGCCGTCGATCTCGTCGCGCACGTTCCCCGTCGGCAGCAGGCTGCCGGTCGCCGAGCCCTCGGTGTCGGTGAAGTCCAGCGTGATCGCCGCGGCGGTACCGGGAACGCCCGAAATCGCGGTGTCCCCGTCGTAGCGCGGCACGCCGCCCGGCGTCGGGAACGTCGCCACCGCAACGGAATCCGAGTTGACCATGTGGATGCGCACGGACGTCATCTCGGCGCCGGGCCGCACGAGTCCGCGCTCGACCGCGAACGGGCCCACGCCGGCGAGGAGGTTGCCGCAGTTCTGCCGGTCGGAAACCGTGGCCTCCTCGACGCCCAGTTGCAGGAACAGGTAGTCCACATCGGACTTCCCGTCCCACGACGGGGAGATCACCGCGACCTTGCTCGTCAACGGGTGCGCGCCGCCGATACCGTCGATCTGGCGCGGGTCAGGACTGCCCATGATGCGCAGCAGGAGGTCGTCACGCTCGGCCGGATCGGACGGGAGGTCGTCGGCGAGGAAGTACGCGCCCTTGGAGGTGCCGCCACGCATCAGCAGGCACGGCACCCCGTTCACAGCCCGTACTCCTCTGCGGTCACGTACTGGACGCCGAGTTCCGCGAGCTTCGCGCGCAGGCCGTAGCGGTCGAGGCCGAGTTCGCCGTCGCGGAACGCCGCGCGGGTCTTCTCCTCCTTCTCCACGCGCGCCTGCGACGCCTCCACCGCGCGGTCGACGTCCTGCCGCGGCACGACCACGACACCGTCGTCGTCGGCGAGGATCGCGTCACCCGGTTTGACGAGCTGGCCGCCGATGGTGATCGGGACGTTCACGGCGCCCGCGGTCGCCTTGACGGTGCCCTGCGCGCTCACCGCGCGGGACCAGACGGGGAAGCCCATCTCGTGCAGTTCGGCGACGTCGCGGACGCCGGCCTCGGTGACCAGGCCGCGCACCCCGCGCACCTGGAGCGCCGTGGCGAACAGCTCACCGAACATGCCGTCCGTGCTGGGCGAGGTGGTGGTCACGACGAGCACGTCACCGGGACGGCACTGCTCGACCGCCGCGTGGATCATGAGGTTGTCGCCCGGCCAGGACAGGACGGTCACGGCGGTGCCGCCGATGCGGGAGCCGAGGTGCACCGGACGCAGCTGCGGACCGAGGAAGCCGGTGCGGCCCAGGGCTTCGTGCACCGTGGCGACCCCGTACTCGGCGAGCTTGTCGACCTTTTCGATCTCCGCGCGCGGCACGTCGGTGACGATGACGTTCCTCATGCCAGGACATCTCCCTACTTCCGGCTGCTCACCCGACAGTAGGAGCCTGCGACCTAGATTGTCAACAATTTTGCTAACAAGCGGAGGCTGCCTTCTGCCACGCGGTGATGCGGGCGATCACCAGCAGGAACAACCCGCCCGACACCACCCGGATGCCGAAAGCCACGGTGTCGGTGAGGGAGGCCGTGAACAGGTCGTGGGCATCGGCGGGCCGGAGGAACCCGACGGTGGCCCAGAGGTCGACGAGCGCGGACAGCAGGTAGAGCGACCACCAGGCCGTGACCAGTCCGCTTCCCCGCACCCGGGCCAGGTTCAGCGTCTCCGGGGAGCCGGGCCTGCTCGTCTTCCAGACGTCGGAGACGATCGTGTGCGGGTACCAGAAGTTGACGACCGGGCAGATCCAGCCGCCGATCACCCAGCCGCGGCCCAGCCGGTGCTGGGCGAGCGACCGCGACTCGGCGTTGCGGCGGGCCCGCCACAGCCACCCGGCCACGGCGGCCCCGGCGCACGCCAGGACCGCGAACGAGACCCAGCGGAGCGTCCTGTTGAGCGAGTCGGCGGCCACCACGTCGGCGAGCGGGGCGGAACCGTCGAGGTAGCCGGTGACCACGTGGTACGCGTGCCAGTGCGTCCACGTCACCGCACCCCTCGCCACCGCCGCCAGTACGACCGCGACCGCGGCGGCGGCACCGAGCGCGGTCAACGGCCGCACGGGTTCGGACTCGGACGGGGAGGATGCGGCGAAGGGCGCCAGGGCATCGGTCACGGGAGGACAGTCGTGATCACGCGCCCCGGCGTTTCACCCCCTCCGCCCCGTGAAGGCCAGCAGCCGTTCGCTGGCTCCGCCCGCCACCCCCAGGGGCGGGCCGAACCGGCCGGGGCGGTCCGCCGGGGTGAGCAGGAGCGGCGCCAGGTCGAGCAGCTCCTCCGCCAGGGGCTCCGGCAGCGGACGCCGCGCCCCGCACGCCTGCGCCACGTCCCACCCGTGCACCGCGATCTCGAACGCGCCGGCGCTGGTGAGGAGCTCCGACGTCAGGACCGCCGCCCCGACGCCGACCGTTCCCGGCGCTTCCGCCGCCGTCCACGCGGCGAGCAGACCGGTGGCGTGACCACGCACCGTCGTGACCGGATCGCCCGCCGCCTCGGGCACGGTGAGCGGGACGTGCCCGAGGTCGGCGGCTTCCCGCAGCGCAAGCAGCGAATCGTCGAGGTGTGCGAGGAGGTCCCCCAGCGTCCAGTCCGCACAGGGGGTCGGGCGCGACAGCGGACCGGGCGGGACGAGGGCCAGACTGCCGAGCGCGTAACCGATCGCGCGTTCGAGCAGCCCGAGCCCACCGAGCAGCGCCGCGCCCCCGTCCGTCATGCCGGCAGGACCTCCGGCAGCCCGAACTTCGCGAACAGGCCGGTGTCGAAGAAGCAGGTCACGTGCCGGACGCCGGACTTCGACAGCGTCAGCACGGGCATGTTGAACGGCCGGTACACGTCGCCGTCCCGGACGTACAGGCCGAACCCCGGCTGGCCGTTCGACCGGATCGGCAGCAGCCGCATGTCGCCGGGGCCCTTCGCGGGGCACTTGAGGTCGATGAGCTTCGCGATGTTCTCCGGGCCCTGGTACCAGCCGACGAACGGCGGCATCTCCCAGATCGCGTCCTTCGTGAACAGCTCGACCATCGCCGAGATGTCCTTGCGCTCGAACACGTCCACGAACCGCTCCAGCAGCTCGCGCTGCTCCGCGTCACCCGGCGCGACGACGTCGTCCTCCCGCGGCGTCACCTCGTCGAGCTGGGCGCGGGCGCGCTGCAGGATGCTGTTGACCGCGGTGGTCGTGGTGTCGAGGACCTTCGCCACCTCGGCGGCGCGCCACTGCAGGACGTCCCGCAGGATCAGCACCGCGCGCTGCCGCGGCGGCAGGTGCTGGAGCGCGGCCATCAGCGCCAGCCGGATGCTCTCGCGGGAGGTCACGATCGCGGCGGGGTCGGCCTGGTCGGCGCCGACCATGGCGTCCGGCACGGGTTCGAGCCACGGCACCTCGTCCTGGGCGACCAGCTCGTCACCCCCGTCCAGGCCGGGCCCGCCGAGCCCGGTCGGCAACGGGCGCTTGTCCCGGCTCTCCAGCGCGGTCAGGCACACGCGCGTCGCGATGCGGTAGAGCCACGTGCGCAGCGAGGAACGCCCTTCGAACCGGTCGTAGGACTTCCACGCGCGCAGGTAGGTCTCCTGCACCAGGTCCTCCGCGTCGTGCACGGAACCGAGCATGCGGTAACAGTGCGCGAGCAGCTCGCGTCTGAACGGATCGGCCTGACGCAGGAAATCCTCGTCGGCCCGTCTTTCGGTCAGTGTCATGGTCACCAGCATCGCCTCCTGTCGCGTCACCTGTACAGACCCGGCAAAGTTCGCGAACTCATCGCTGCGGTGGCGATGACTTTCCGTGGTCGCTCCGGACGCGCCTCGGCGCCTTCCTGGGGCCGAAGCTGCTCGGCGAACGGTTCGCCGTGCAGATCTTCGACGAGATCGGCGCCGGGCAGTGGTTCCGCTACCTGGTCGGCGTGCTGGAGCTCGCCGGCGCGATCGGGCTGGTGGTCCCGGCGCTGACCGGGCTCGCCGCACTCGGCCTGTCGGCCCTGCTCGTCGGCGCCACCTGCACGCAGCTCTTCGTGCTCGGCGAACCCCTGTACGCGCTCACCCCGGCGGCGCTGGCGATCGTCGCGGGAGTGCTCGCGTACGCGCGCCGGGAGAGCACGAAGAGCCTCCTCGCGCGGCTGAGGCGATGACGTCAGACCGCGAACCGCGCCACCGGGCTCGTCGTGGGTTGCGGCGAGCCCCCGGCCGGTTCGACCGTCATCGCGATCTGCTGGACGCCCCGCAGCCCGGCGAACGCGAGCGCCGAGGTACCGCGCGGCCCCAGGACACCCAGCGACTTCGCGGTGCCGCCGACGATCGCCCACGCCTGGTACGTCGTGTTCGCCGGCTGGTCCGGCATCCCGGACAGCACCAGCAGACCGCGGTCGAGCCGCTGCGAAAGCAGCACGCTGCCGCCTTCGGTCGAAACGGCCCGCAGATCCGGCGCGGACAACAGCTGCGTCACGGCGTTCTGCTGGGCCAGCTGACCGCGGGCCGCGGTGAGCTGGCCCTGCGTCCGCACCACGACCACGCCGAGCGCGACCGCCACGACGACGGCGACCGCGGCCGCCACCGAAACCAGCCGCAGCGCCAGTCCCCTCGCCCCCCGCGCCGGTTCCGTGCGTTCGGTGCCGGGGGGTTCCTGGCGCACGCCGGCGATCCTGGTCAGCACCTCGGCCTTCAGCCGTGGCGGTGGCGCCTCGCTGACGGCGAGCGCCAGCCTGGCGCCGGTGGCCCGCAGTTCGGCGACCTCCCGCGCGCACTCGGGGCACTGCGCGAGGTGGCGTTCGAACTGCCGCCGCTCGAACTCGTCGAGCGCGTCGATCGCGTAGGCACCGGTCAGCAGGTGCGCGTCCGGCGTCGTCATCGGGTCACCCCCAGGCAGTCCCGCAGGCGGATCAGCCCGTCCCGCAACCGTGTCTTGATCGTCCCGAGTGGACTGTCGAGCAGCTCCGCGACCTCCGGGTACGTCTTCCCGCCGTAGTAGGCGAGCAGCACGGACTCGCGCTGCAGCTCGGTCAGCGAGCCGAGGCAGCGGCGCACCTGCTCGCGTTCGAGCCGGGCCGTCACCGCCTCGGCGACCTCGTCGAACTCGCGGCCGGGGGCGACGGCGCTCGCCTTCTGCTCGCGGTCGGCACGGGCCTGCGCCGACCGCACCCGGTCGACGGCGCGGCGGTGGGCCAGCGTCAGCGCCCAGTTCACCGCGCCGCCCTTGGCCGGGTCGTAGCGCGGCGCGGTGCGCCACAGCTCGACCAGCACCTCCTGCGCGACCTCCTCGGACTGCGCGACGTCACGGACGACCCGGCGCACGATGCCGTACACGGGTCCCGCGACGACCTCGTAGAGCCGCTCGAACGCGGCCTCGCTGCCCCTGGCGACCTGCGTGAGCAGCTCCTCCGGGGTCGGCCCCTGCTCGCCCGGCCGCGTCGGGAACGCCCGCACCGACTCGTCCATGCACCCATCCTTCCCTGGCTCGGCACAGTTCGTTCGGTACCGGGCGCGGGGCGGATTGGTCAGTTCAGGAACTTCGCGGCGTCTGTCAGCAGCCCGCGCAACCAGACGTGCCCGGGGTCGTCCTCGAAGTTCTCGTGCCACCACAGTTTCTCGACGATGGGCTGCGGATCCCCGGGGCACGGCAGCACCCGCAGGCCCAGCGTGCCCGCGACCTGACGGGCGAGCCGTTCCTGCAACAGCGCGACGCGATCGGTCCCGGCGACGAGGTGCGGCACGGCCTGGTAGCTCTCGACGCGCACGACGACGCGCGGCTGGATGCCGAAGGCCGCGAGCTGCTGCGAGAGGGGCGCGGCGGGCGGGTAGCCCTGGTTGGGGTGGTACGGCGCCACCCACGACAGCCGCGAGAGGTCGTCCAGTGTCGGCTCGTCGGTGGTCAGCAGGGCGTTCCCCTCGGCGACCACGCACACCCAGCGGTCGCGGAACAGCTCCGCCGAGCGCAGCCCCGGAAGCCGGAACCGGCCGACGGGCGGGGCGATCATGCCGTCCATGAGGCGGATGTTCTCCTCGACGTCGGCCGCCATCGCCTCGCGGACCAGCCGCAGGTGCAACCGGACGCGCGGCGCCCGCTCGTCGAGCAACCGCGCGAGGTGCTCGCCGAGCACGGCGATCGTGTAGTCCGCGACGAGGAGGGTGAACTCGCGGCGGGACGTGGCGGGTTCGAAGCTCTCCCCCGCGGCGAAGAGCCGTTCGGCGGCGGCGCACACGACCTCGACCTGCTCGGCGAGCTGCGTGGCCAGCGGGGACAGCACGTAACCGCCCTTGCCGCGTACGAGCAGCTCGTCCCCGAAGTGCCGCCGGAGCCGGGACAACGCGGCGCTCGCGGCGGGCTGCGTGACGCCCACCCGTTCGGCGGCACGCGTGACGTTCCGCTCCCGGATCAGCTCGCGCAGGATGACGAGCAGGTTGAGGTCCAGGTTCGCCAGGTGCGCGACGGCTCGTTTCATGACGATCTGGACTTTACGCAGCTCACTCGTCCGCGAGAAGGTGCCGCAGGTAGCGCTCCGGCGCGGCGAGGAAGTCGCGCGTCAACCGCACCGGCAACGCCTGCTCGTAGGGGACGGGCACGATCTCGCCCGTCTCGGCGATCTCGTAGATCGTGGCGCCGGGCAGCGCGAGCAGCACCGGGGAGTGGGTGGCCACGACGATCTGGCTGCCCTGTTCCGCGAGTTCGGCGAGACGGGCCAAGACGGCCAGGCACCCGCGCACGGAAAGCGCGGCCTCCGGCTCGTCGAGGATGTACAGGCCGCGCGGCCCGAACCGGTGCGTCACGAGGTCCAGGAAGGATTCCCCGTGTGAGCGCTCGTGCGGGGACACGCCGCCGTAGGCCGGGAGGAGCGGCGGTCCCGGCTCGCGATCCAGGCGCTCGATCTCCGACGCGACGTTGTAGTAGGACTCGGCGCGGAGGAAGAAACCCGTGCGCGGCTTGGCCACACCCCAGGTCAGGATCAGCTGGTCGCCGAGGGAGGACTCGGTGGCGCGCGTGGCGAACCGGAAGTGCTGGCTGCCACCCTCCGGGTTGAAGCCCGCGGCGACCGCGAGCGCCTCGATCAGCGTCGACTTCCCGGTACCGTTCTCGCCGACCAGGAACGTCACCCCCGGATCGAGCCGCAGGCCGCCCGAGCGGTCCAGGTGTTTCACCGCGGGCAGGACTGCCGCCACAGCCGTGGCAGGATGTCCGTTGTGTCCCCGACTTTCGTGTTCGTCCACGGCTCCAACGGCAACTCCCTCGGCTGGGCCCCGCTCCAGCGCGAACTGGCACTGCGCGGGCACCGCTCGCTCGCCGTCGACCTGCCGGGGCACGGGTTCGGCACCACGTTCCCCCGCGCGTACCAGGCGCCGCAGGACCAGGCCGAGCTGAGCAAGACACCCTCCCGGCTGGCCGGCATCACGTCGGAGGACAACATCGCCCACGTCGTCGACACCCTGCGCCGGGTGCGCGAACACGGGCCCGCGATCCTCGTCGGGCACAGCCGGGGCGGCTTCACGGTCACCGGCGTCGGCAACGCGGCACCGGACCTGGTCGACCGCCTCGTCTACATCTCCGCGTGGTGCTGCGTCGACGCGACGCCCGCCGAGTACATGACCGGCCCCGAGTACGCGACCAGCGCCCTGCACGAAACCGCGGGCGTGCTCGCGGCCGACCCGGCGGAACTGGGCGCGCTGCGGATGAACTGGCGCACCGCCGACCCGGAACTGCTGACAGCGCTGAAGAACGCCGTGCTCGCCGACGGCACCGAAGACGAGTTCCTGGCGTACCTCAACACGCTGGAGCCCGACGAGATCCTCGACAGCAGCCACAGCCAGGCGCGCGCCGAGACGTGGGGCGCCATCCCCCGCACCTACGTCCGGCTCGCCCAGGACAGGTCGATCCCGTTGGCACTGCAGGACCGCTTCATCCGCGAGGCCGACGCGCTCACCCCCGCGAACCCCTTCACCGTGGAAACACTGGAAAGCAGCCACGCGGGCTTCCTCGTGCGCCCCGGCGAGGCGGCGGAGCTGCTCGCCGGAATGGTCTAGGCCAACCGGAGCAGTGCTTCCGCGTTGCCGTGCGCGATCCGCCTCCGGTCGGGCGCGGAGAGGGGCAGCGATTCGAGGAACTGCCGCGCCTGCGTCATCGGCTGGTACGGGTGGTCCGCGGAGAACATGATCCGCTCGACACCGACCTGGGTCAGCAGGTTGGTGAAGTTGGGCTCGTAGTTGAAGCCGCTGAACGTGTAGTGCACGTTCTCCCGCAGGTACGCCCCGACCGGGCGGGCCAGCCCCGTGGGCGGCGAGATCTCGTGGCTGCCGAACACCTCCTCCAGCCTCGGCAGCATGAACGACAGCCCCTCGCCCATGTGCCCGATCACCACCTGCAGCCGCGGGTACCGGTCGAACACGCCGCCCAGCACCATGCGCAGCACGTGGGTGGCGGTCTCGATGTGCCAGCCCCAGCCCGCCGCGGCGAGCGCGAAGGACACCCGTTCCGAGAAGTTCCCCGTGTAGCTCGCTTCGACGACCGGTCCGGGCGGCGGTGTCGGGTGCAGGTAGACCGGCACGCCCAGTTCCTCGGCCTTTCCCAGCACGGGCGCGAAGAACTCGTCGTCCAGGTACCGGCCGCGGATGTGCCCGTTGACGACCGCGCCGACGAAACCGTGCGTCTCGACCATTCGGGACAGTTCGTCCGCCGCGGCCGCCGGATCCGCCATCGGGAGCGCGGCGAAACCGGCGAACCGGTCCGGGTGGCGGTGCACCGCTTCCGCGAGTTCGTCGTTCGTCGTGCGGGCCCAGTACCGCGCGTCGTCCGCGTCGAGTTGTTCCGTGCCGGGCGCGGTCAGGGACAGGACCTGGACGTCTATCCCGGCCTCGTCCATCTCCGCGAGCCTCAGCTCGTCCAGGTCGCACAACCGGTTGAGGAAATCCCCTTGCCCGACGACGCGCCTGGCCGGCCCTTCGGCGAAGGCACGGGTGGCGAAGTGTTCCTCCAGCGTGATCGTCCGCATGCCCCCATTGTGCTCCCGAAAACGATCACGGGCGCTTCAGCGGGAACGGCGTCAGCCCACCTCCGTCGAGCACGAGCGTTTGCGCCGTGACATAACCGGCGTCTTCGGACGCCAGGTACCGCACCGCGGCCGCGACGTCCTCCGGCTGCCCCACGCGACCGACCGGGATCGCCCGGCCCCGCTGCGCCAGCACCTCCTGGTCGTCCAGGGCGGGATCGGGGTTGAGCACCGCGCGGCTCGTGCCCACCAGTCCCGGGCAGATCGCGTTCACCGTGACGCCCCACGGCGCCACGTCCATCGCCAGCGCCCGCGTCAGCCCGATCACCCCGGCCTTCGACGCCGAGTAGGCGGTGGAGGCCGGCGCGGCGGACAAGCCCGCCATCGACGCGATGTTGACGATCCGGCCCCACCGCTGCGCCCGCATCACGGGCACGGCGAACCGCGACATGAGGAACGTGCCACGCAGGTTCACGCGGATGACCTGGTCGAACACGTCCAGCGGGACCTCTTCGACGTCCTGCCGGTCCGGCCCCTGCGGGGCCGCGGCGTTGTTGACCAGCACGTCGAGCCGCCCGTGCCGCTCGACGACCTCGCCGATCATGCGGCGCGCGTCGTCCTCGTCGCCGATGTCGCCGGTCACCGCCGACGCTGTCCCGCCCTCTGCGGTGATCTCCGCGACGAGCGACTCGATGGTCCAGTCGTCGTGGCGGCCCAGGCGTTCCTGCCGCAGGTTCGGGACGCCGCCGGGCACGCGGTCGGACACCACGACGGCGGTCTTCTCCGCCGCCAGCGCCCGCGCGATCGCCTGCCCCATGCCGTCGCGTTTGCCGCAGCCGGTGACGAGTGCGACCTTCATCCGGCGTCGCCCGGGTACGTCAGGTCGATGGCCTGCTCGGGCACGCCGAGCGATTTGTGCAGGATGCCGCGCAGGACCGGTTCCGGCGCGAGGCAGTCCGCGCAGGCGTCCGGATCGGCGACGGAGATCCGCACGTCCACCCGCCCGCCGCGTTCGGCGACGTCGAGCGCGTACCCGTCGGCGGCGAGCGTGTCCCGCATCGCCTTGAGCCCGTTCTGGTCGATCATGCCTTTCCTCCCACCGGAACCGCTTTCCCGCGCCAGGCCCCGAAGACCCGCACGACCATCGACATCGCCGCGTTGCGTGCTCCGGCCACCACGACCGGCAGCTGGTCCGGGCTCGACATGAACCGCTCGAACTCCTCGTCGGTGCCGTCGTCCTCGGCCGCGTGACGCACCCAGTTGTCCGTCAGCCCGTTCTTGCCCACGCGCCGCAGGTCGCCGCGCCTGCGGCCGACGTGCTCGACGAGCCACGCCTTGACGTCCGCCTTGCTCATCCCGTCCTTGGCGAACATCTGCGCGTGCTCGGGGCTGAGCACCAGCCCGCACGGTGCCTCGCGGAAGATCACCGCACCCGTGCGCGCCATGGTGTCGGCGATGTCCGCCAGCACCTGCTCCGGGTCCTGCGTGTGCCGGTTGTCGACGTACTCACACGTCCGGAGCAACGTCGCCGACACGGCGCTGACGTCCTCGCCGAGCCCGCACTCCACCGAAAGCGGTTCCCACGGGCTTTCCTCCTCGTTCTCGGCGAGGCAGATCGACCACCGGCCGGGCAGGCCCTGCGTCGCCTGCTCAAGCACGTGCGGCCGGACGCCGAAGGCGTTGCGCACGATGAGCCCGATCGCCCTCGCCACTGTCGCGTTAGGACGGAAGCCGGGGCCGAACACCCCGCCGGTGCTGTTGAAACCCAGCCGCTGCCGCACGGGACCGTTGACGACGATCAGCGGCGCCGGACCGCTCGTGCTCTGCCAGCCGCCGCCCGCCGCGGCCCGGTCGGCCATGACCGCCTCGAACGCGGCGAGCACGACCGGGAAGTACTCGGGCTTGCAGCCGGCCATCGCGGCGTTGATCGCGGCCAGTTCCACCGTGCAGTCGCGGCCCAGCTGGGCGAGGCTGCCGAGGACCTCGTCCGGCGCGCGGTCGGTCTGCGCGAGGAACTTGTCGACAAGTGGCTGCGAGGCGGGGACCAGCGGCAGCCCGTCGCTCCAGTCCTGGTCGTAGCAGTACTCGATGGCGGCCTGCGCGACGTCGGGATCGGGCGCCGTCATGACGCTTCCGTCAGGATCGCCACGATCTCCGGCAGCACCTCTTCGGCGCGTTTGCGCACTTCGTCCGGGTTCAGCACCGCGACCGGGTGCGCGGTCTTCGCGTAGTGGTAGCCCTTGGCGCCCCGCAGGTCCGCCATCGCATCGGCGGTGACGACGAACGCGTCGCTGCAGATGACCGCCGCCGGGATGCCACGGCGTTCGAGCGCGACGCCGTCCGCCACGGCCGAAGCGCTGCACGACCCGCAGTCGCCGACGCCCGTGATCACGGCGTCACAGGTCTCGGCGAGTTCCGACAGCTGTTCCTCGGGCAGCGGCAGGGCGAACGCGGTCTTGACGCTCGGCCGCACGGCCTCGACGCCGTACCGCTCCTGCAGGAGCTTCCCCAGCTCGTCGAGGAACAGCGCCGCGTTCTGCTTGGTGTTGGACAGCAGCCCGACCGTCGCCCCGGCCAGCCGCGCGCGCCGGGGTGTCAGCACGGCCGCGCCCTCCGACACGGCGCGGCGCCCGCCGGTCGGATCCAGGATCGTGTTGGCCATGCCTGGAATCGTCGGCCGCCCGCGCGGGGGAACCAAGAGCGTTTTCGCCTGGCGCAAGCACTGTTACCAGCGCGGCCGCCGGGATCCTGGGAAACTGGGTGCATGGCGAATGATCGCAACGTGCTCGGCGGGGAACTGGAGCCGTGTGGCAGCGACCCCGTCACCGGGTTCTACCGCGAGGGCTGCTGCACCACCGGCCCCGACGATCTCGGCAACCACACCGTGTGCGCGGTCGTCACCAAGGAGTTCCTCGAGTACTCGCTGAAGGTCGGCAACGACCTGCTGACCCCGCGCCCGGAGTACGACTTCCCCGGGCTGCAGGCCGGGGACCGCTGGTGCATCGTCGCGGCGCGCTGGCAGGAGGCCTACGAGGCGGGCGTCGCCCCGCCGGTCGTGCTCGCCTCGACCCACGAGCGGGCGCTGGAGGTCGTGGACCTGGACGCGTTGCGGGAGCACGCGGCGGACGTGCCCGCGGACCCTAGCTCGCTGCTCTGACGCGTGAGCGGGTGAACCGCACGGTGGCGGTCACCAGCGCGACGGCACCGAGGATCGCGACCAGCTCGAAGTACAGGTTGTGCCTGCTCGCGAAGTCGGGTTCGAGGAGGCCGCCGGGATCGTCGAGCACGGCGACCCGCGCGCCCTCCTCCTGGCGGTCCGTGGAGTCGGTGCGGAGGGTGAACGTGCCGCCGCTGGGGCAGTTCAGGGTGTGCACGAAGCCGTAGTGGCGGTAGCGGGAGCTGGTGTCGACCTCCTCGCGGTGCACCACGTCGCACGTCTCCGCCGTGCCGAACACGTGGAGCGCGAGACCCCGGCCACCGACGGTGAGCGCCGCGAACAGCAGGGCGCCGGACAGCAGCGCGGCGATCAGCGCCCACCACGGACCGCCCGCGTACCGCACCATGCCGAGCCCGAACGCCGCCACCCCGGCGATGCCGAGGACCAGTGCGGCGAGGCTGCTGTGCGGCGGCAGCACGAACACCA
This sequence comes from Amycolatopsis dongchuanensis, assembly GCF_039542405.1. Classification (NCBI taxonomy): domain Bacteria; kingdom Bacillati; phylum Actinomycetota; class Actinomycetes; order Pseudonocardiales; family Pseudonocardiaceae; genus Amycolatopsis; species Amycolatopsis dongchuanensis. Next base: position 97,989 of record NZ_BAABIB010000152.1, on the reverse strand, counting down.
GCGCGGCCACGACGACCGCCACCAGCCCGGCCGGGGCCACCACGCGCCCGGTCCGGATCCCGAGTCTTCGAGCCAGTTCACCCGCTGGAGTGCCTGCCATCGCGTAACTCTAGCTACCGGATCCGCCCTTGTATTGTGACCGCGTGCACGAAGCCGGCTACTACGAGCTGCTCGGGGTGGACAGGTCCGCCTCCGTGGCCGAGATCAAGTCGGCGTACCGCGCGAAGGCCCGCGCCAGCCACCCCGACGCGGGCGGTTCGCCCGCGGAGTTCCACCGGCTCCGGCAGGCCTACGAGACCCTGAGCGACCCGCGTCGCCGGGCGGACTACGACCGGGGGCTGGCACCCGCGCCGGTGCGGGTCCGGCGGCGGCCACGCGACTTCGGCGAGGACCCGTCGTTCGTCGCGACGATCCCCCCGCTCGACCCGGAGTCGCTGCCGTGGTGGCACCGGGGCGGCGAGTGCGCGTCGCCCGCGACCCCCGAGCGTCCCGGCCACGCCCCCGCCGCGATCCTGCTCGGCTGGCTGTTGCTGGTGGTGCTGCCCCTGCTGGCGGGCCCGTTGCTGCTGACGATCTGGCTCCTGCTGGCGACGGCGGTGGCGATCTGGCTCGTGCGGCGGCACCTGCTGCTCCGGCAGGCACGCGAGCGCTTCGCGAGCGAGTTCGGCCGGACGGTGGTGTTCGGCAGGCCCGGTGCCGACGCCGACCAGTGGGGTGAGCGGCTGACGGCGGAACTGCTGGAGCGCTACCTGACCCGGCTGCCGTCCGTGCGGATCTTCCACGGGCTGGCGTGGCCGGGTTCGGTGTTCGCCGACGTCGACCACGCCGTGCTGGCCGGGCGGCGGCTGGTGCTGATCGAGTCGAAGACGTGGCTGCCGGGGCACTACGCGGCCGACGAGGACGGCACCCTCTGGCGCGACGACCGCCTCTTCCGCGGCGGCGCGACGCGGCTGCCGGCGGCGATCGAGGCGTACCGGGAGCTGTTGCCGGGCGTGGAGATCCGCGGCGCGCTGGTCGTGTACCCCAGCCGTGCCGGCGAGATCACCACGGAAGAGGACTTCGAGGTGCCGGCCCCGCCGATGACGCCCGAGCAGTTCGTCGAGGAGATCGGCGGCTGGCTGGCCGCCCAACCGTCCACTGTGGACGTGGAGGTGCTGCGGACCGTGCGGCGCCAGGTGGTGGGTTAGCCGACGGTGCCGTACTCCGGCTCACCGGCCGTCTCGTACGCCAGGTGCAGCACCCCGTTGGGGTAGCTGACGGATTCGACCAGCCGCAGCGCGGTGGGCGGGACCCCCTCGCCGAACACCTTCTTGCCGGTGCCGAGCACGATCGGGTCCACCCACAGGTCCAGCCGGTCGACGAGGCCGAAGCGCAGCAGCGACTGCACGAGGTTGAGGCTGCCGATGACGTGCACCTCCTCGTACCGGTCCTTCAGCGCGGCCACGCTCTCCTCGAGGGGCTGACCGAGGACGGTCGAGCCCTGCCAGGACAGGGGCTCGGTGAGCGTGCGGGTCGCCACGTACTTGGGAACATCGTTGAGTACCGCGGTGAAGGGCATCTCCTCGGGCGCGTTGGGCCAGAAGGCGGCGAACACGTCGTAGGTCCGGCGGCCGAGCAGCAGGGCATCCATCGACTGGGCTCCCTCGAGCATGACCTTGCTCGCCTCGAGGTCGAGGAACGGCGCGTGCCACCCGCCGTAGCGGAAGCCGCCGTCGGTGTCCTCGTCGGGCTGTCCCCCCGACTGCGCCACGCCGTCCAGGGTCATGAACTCGGCCACGATCAGCTTGCCCACGGTCGCTTCCTCTCCTCGGTGTGCCTGTCCGCCAGTACGGACCCGGAGGAGACCGGGAACTCATCGCCGCGGGCGATTTCCCGCAAGACCTGGTTGGAGCGGACTACGCCGGAGATCCTGTCCCGCTGCGGCGGGCCGACCGGCATCCGCAAGGTCACCGCCATCGCCACCGGCACGGCAAAAGACTGGTCGCCGACATCTGGACCGCACTGGACGAGCAGACCGCCAGCGTCCCGGACACCACCGGCGCCGACGCCGTCCTGCCCCGACTCGCCGACAGCCTGAAAACCGCGTATCAGCAACGCAGCCAGGTGACCACGGAGGTGGAGGAGATACTCGATGCGCACACTCGCGCCGGGTCCTGACCTAGATGCCCGGCAAGGGCGTCAGGACGCCGCCCGCACCCTGCTCGAGACCCGGCGACGCCTCCCACATCCGCCTCGCCCGCCGCTGCGACGTCGTTTACGCCAGCCCCCACTCCGCAAGCCAGCTCCGACGTCGGCGCGGTATCGCCTCCGGCCTGGCTCGACCGAGCAACCCCCGCACTCTGCGCCGACGCTTCGCCTTACGACTTGAAATCAGCCACCCACCCCGCCCCTCATCGCGTCAAGCCGCGCTCCACAGGCATATCGGTGGCTCACGGTCCCGCTTCGCGACGTACGTGCCCTTCGACTTGATCGTGACCACGAGGCCGCGCTCCCGCAGGAGCCGCGTCGCGTGGCGGGCCGTGCCCAGTGAGACGCCGTACTCGCGGGCGAGCTGGGCTTCGGCGGGCAGCGTCGTGTTCGGGGGCAGCTCTCCGGAGAGGATGCGCGCCGCGAGCTCCGCCGCGACGGCTTCGTACAGGTACCCCGGTGTGGTGCGTTCATGATCCATGCGACAAAAAGTACCATAAGAAGAACAAGCTGTCCTGCGAAACGCCGGGACTAAGCTTCTCCCGATGGCTGAGAAGGAACCGGACGAGTCGCTCGACGACCGCCTGCGCGCGCTCGCGACGCGGGTGCGCCGGGCACGCCGCGATCTCGACCTCAGCCAGGAGGACCTCGCCGACCGCGCGGGCGTGTCCCGCTCGGTCGTGGCGGAGCTGGAGCGCTCACGGCTGGACCAGCCGAAGAGCAAGGAGGACCCGCGCCAGCGCCCGCCGCGCAACATCACGCTCGACAGCCTCTTCCGGATGGCCGACGCGCTCGGCATCCACCCCGCGGACCTGCTCGACGACCGCTGACGTGGAGTCCCTCACTCCGGCGGGGCCCCGAGCCGCACCGGCGTGGTAGTCAATGCTGATGCGCCTGCTGTTGCTGTCCAACTCGACCGCCCCTGGCAGGCGGTACCTCGAGCACGCCACCGACGCCCTCGCCGAAACCCTCGACGGCGTGCGCCGCCTGGTCTTCGTCCCGTTCGCGCTCGCCGACCACGACGCCTACACCGCCAAGGCCGCCGAGGCGCTCGCCGCGTTCGGCGTCGAGGTCACCGGAGCCCACCAGGGCGACCCCATCGCGCTGCTCGACGCCGCGCAGGCCGTGTTCGTGGGTGGTGGCAACACGTTCCGGTTGCTGCGCGAGCTGTACGCGCGCGAACTGCTCGCCCCGATCCGGGACCGCGTCGCGCGCGGGACCGTCTACATAGGATCGAGCGCGGGCACGAACGTGGCGTGCCCGTCGATCAGGACCACCAACGACATGCCCATCGTCCAGCCGCCCTCGTTCGACGCGAGCGGGCTGGTCCCGTTCCAGATCAACCCGCACTACCTCGACCCCGTCGAGGGCGATGCGCACATGGGCGAAACGCGGGAGGAACGCATTCTCCAGTTCCTGGAGGAGAACGACGTGCCCGTGCTCGGGATGCGCGAGGGCACGTGGTTGCGCCGCGAGGATTCGTCGCTGACGCTCGGCGGCGTCGAGGCGGGCGCGCGGTTGTTCCGGCGGGACGAAAAACCGGTGGAGATCGAATCCGGCGCGGATCTGAGCGCACTGCTGGAAACGGTGGGCCGTTTCCGGTGACCTGGGCCCGCGCGATTCCGGCCGCCTGGGTCGTGGACGGTGCGGTCCCCGGTCCCGACGTCGACGAGTTCGGCGAGCCGGCGGAGATCGCGGCGGCGCTCGCCCGCACCCCGTCCCCGAGCCTGCTGGCCGTGCAACACCCGCACCGCACGCCGCAGGCGCTCGCCGGCGGGCTGTCGCTCGCGGAGGCGCTGCCCGGTGCCCGCCGCACGCTGGAGCACCTGCTCGCGACCGCCTACACCGGGGTGCACGACGTCGTCGCCGTGTACGAGGTCGCCGGGCGCACGATCGGCGTGCTGTGCCTGATCGACCCGGGCGCGGTGGACGACCAGGTGCGGCACAGCGAGCAGGTGTACCCGGGCATCGTCGCCGAACGCGCGGCGGCGCTGACCTGGCTCGGGCACGCCACCAGCGCCGCGATGCTCGTGCCGCTCGGCGACGACGGTTCGCTGACCGCCGAGGCCCAACGGGCGGTCGCGGGCCAGGAGCCGGTGGTGGTGGCCGGTGAGCACCGGCTGTGGCTCGTCGGCGCGGGTCCGGCACAGCAGGACCTGCTCGCGGCCGTCCAGCGCCGCCCGCTGCTGGTCGCCGACGGCAACCACCGCGTCGCCGCCTCCGCCGCGGCCGGAACCGCCCTCCTCGCACTGGTCACCGCGGGCCCGCACCTGCACCTCGGCGCGATCCACCGCGCGCTGGCCGGCACGGGCCTGACGGCGGCCGGCCTCGCGGCCGCGTGGCGACGTGCCGGACTCGTCGTGCGCGAGGTACCCGGCGCCGCGCCGCCGTCGGTGCCCGGGACGGTGACCGTGCCGCCCGGGCTGGTCGTGGAACTCCCCGCGCCCGCGCCGCCGTTGCCGCGCATCGACCACGGTTTCGTCGAGGACGTGCTGATCGCCGGTGCGCTCGGGCTGGATCCGGAGGGCCCGCACGTGCGCGTGGTCCCCGAGGGGCACGATCCGGGCCCGGACGTCGACGCGGTGTTGCAACTGGCCCCCGTGCCGTTCGCGGACGTGCTCGCGGTGCACGACCAGGGCCGTCGCATGCCCCGCAAGGCCACCTACTTCACGCCGAAACCACGCAGTGGACTGCTGATCGCGAAGCTCGGTTAACGACCGGGCAGGACGCGTTCGACCGCGGACCACCCGGTGTCGCTCGTCCGCTCACCACCGCGGATGCCGAACAGGCGCTTGGCGAACAGCAGGTACACCACGACGGCGAGGTTGATCACCAGCGTGAGGACCTTCAGCACCGTCACCCGGTGCGCGAGCTCGTAGCACTCGGGAACCAGCAGCACGGCGGTCGCGACGAAGGTCAGGTACTCGGCCCACCGCCGGGCGAGCCACAGCCCGATCGCCTCGACGCCCTCCAGCAGCCCGTAGGCCAGGATCACCGCGCCCACCAGCCACAACGTCGAACTCCGCGCGTCGAACAGCTTCGTCGCCTCGCCCAGCAGACCGTCGCCGGAACGGCCGGTGCGGCCACCCAGCGCGCCCTGCAGCGCGTCGGTGATCCGGAAGAACGGGGCGGACAACGACTGCCGCTCGCGGGCGAAGGCGAACACCGCGACGGCGAGCACCGTCAGCACGACGAAGTGCAGGAGCCGGTCGAGCGCGATGAGCCGCAGCACGTAGCGGTCCCGCAGCAGCCGCCCGCGCAGCGGCACGTCCACCTCGTGGAGGTCGGGCAGCCGCTCCCGGCTCGGCGCCGCCGGTGGCGGCAGCGGCACCCAGCTGTCGCACCGCAGGCAGCGGTGCCAGCGCAGCCCGTCGTACTCACGCACGACCATCGCGTCCTCGGGGCGGATGCGCGCGGTGTCGCGGCCGAGCAGGTGGTGCCCGTGGCGGGCGCAGCCGAGCAGTTCGTACGTCAGCCATCCCTGCCTCGCCCCGGTTCCGGGCGGGGCGAGAAGCTCCTCTGCGGGCTCGCTCACGACGGCAGGCTAACGCACGCGAGACCACCACGCCGCGTCGCCAACATTCACTCTGCAAATTGCAGAAACGTGCTCGGTTTCAGTGAGCGGATCGGCTGTTTGCTACATTCCGGTGACGACGCTTCAGGGTCCGCCGCGGCCGACTTATGCTGCAGGGAGCCGAGAGAACCGGATGGTAATCATGGCAACTCGCATTGATTTCGGACCCGGGGTCACCTGTTTCGCGTGCCTCGTGCCGCGGGAGCAGACACCGGAAAACGAAGAATGGTGTTTCGACGTCGAGAACCGGCCGTTGTGCGGGCAGTGCGCCCGTGACGAATGCATTATCCACGAGCCGTGGGGCGGGAATTTCCCGCCCGAGGAATTCCTCCCGCGCCCGGGTGCGGAGCTCTCGTATTTCCTGCCCTGACGCACTATCCTTCCGCCGCCGGTATAACGTGGGGAAACCCGGTGCCGGCGACGGGAGGTGAGGAGCCCATGGGGGATACCGCGGCACGTCCGACGGTGAGCAGGCGGCGCGAAGTCAGCCACACGAGCGCCCGCTCGTTGCTGATGACCGTGCTCGGTGAGTTCGCGCTGCCGCGTGGCCGCCCGGTGTGGACGTCCACGCTGGTCGACGTGCTGGCGATGTTCGGCGTCGAGGAGAAGTCGGCCCGCCAGGCGCTCGCGCGCACGGCGGCCGAGGGCTGGCTCGTGAGCGAACGCGTCGGCAGGCGGGTACGCTGGTCGCTGACGCCGCCGGGGCGGCGGCTGCTCACCGAAGGCGCGGAACGCATCTACGGCTTCGGGCGGGACGGCCGCACGTGGGACGGGCGGTGGCTGATGCTGCTCGTGTCGGTGCCGGAGACGAAACGGGACCTGCGGCACAGCCTGCGCACGCGGCTGACGTGGGCCGGTTTCGGTTCGCCGACGCCGGGCGTGTGGATCAGCGCGGACCCGTGCAGGCAGGACGAGGCGGAACGCATCGTGCGTGAACTGGGCCTCGACCGCGAGGCGATGTCGTTCGTCGCCTCCTACGGCCAGATCGGCGACGAGGACGCGATGGTCTCGCGCGCCTGGGACCTGACCGCGCTGGAGGAGCGCTACGAGGGCTTCATCGACGAGTTCACCGGCCTGCACCCGGCGACCGGGGCGGAGGTGCTGCACGCGCAGACGAAGCTCGTGCACGAATGGCGCCGGTTCCCCTTCCTCGACCCGCAGCTGCCGGTGCGGCTGCTGCCCGCGAACTGGAGCGGCGTGCAGGCCGCGGAACTGTTCCACCGGCTGCACGTCGAGTGGCGCCCCACCGCGCGGCAGCACTGGGCCCTGCTCACGGAGGACGAGGAAGCCGCCTGATCGCCCGCCGTTCAGATCTCCCAGACCTCGTCCGCCGGCCGCGTCAACCGGATCGCCGTGCGGCGCACCGCGTCCGCGGCCTTGTCCTCGCTGATCTCGCCCGCGACGAACACCACCGCGACACAGCCCACCGTGCCCTCGGCGAACCGCACCGGTGCGGCGAGTTCGGTCAACCCGGGGTGCAGCTCGCCGACGGTCCGGACCACTCCGGTCTGCCGCGCCCAGCCGATCTCCGGCCGCTCGTCGGGCCGGGCCGGGCTCGCGGACTGGATCGCCAGGCCGCACGCGCCGCGATCCATCGGCGCCCGGGTCCACGGCCGGTACGCCGCCACACCGGCCCGGTCCCGGTCGGGCTCCACGGTGACCAGCGTGACGACCTGCCCCGCCCTCGGGACCGCGAAGAACGCCGTCGCCCCGACGCTGTTCGCCAGCTCGGCGAGGACGTCGTGCAGCTGTGCCTGGGTCTCGCCGAGCACCGAGCGCGTCAGCACCAGCAGGCCGAGGCCCATGGTGTACCGGCCTTCGGTAGTACGCCGAACGAGTTCCCGATCTTCCAGCGTGCGCAGGATGCGGTAGACAATCGAGCGGTGCAGCCCGGTGGCGGCCGCGAGGTCCTGGCTCGACCGCGCCTGCCCGTCGGCGAGGATGTCGAGGACGTCGAGCGCGCGGTCGAGGGTCTGCGCGCGGACGCCCGGCTTGGTCTCCACCCTGGCTCCCCTCGCTGTTGCCTGCGTCACCCTAACACGGTAGGCTGCTCGAATATCGAGCTGACAGCGTCGTCATCGCTCGATATCCGCGCCGTCCGGGCCGACGCTCAGCATTCCACTTCCCGCACCTCCGACGAAGGAGCGCCATGGACGGAATCGGCATAGTCGGCGCCGGGATCGCCGGCCTGCACCTGGGGTTGCTGCTGCGCCGGCACGGCGTACCGGTGACGATCTACAGCGACCGCACCCCGGAACAACTCGCCGCCGGGCGCATGCTGAACAGCGTCGCGCACCACCACGCCACGGTCGAGCGCGAACGCGAGCTGGGCGTCGACCACTGGGATGCCGAGGAGTACTACTACTTCGGGCACCACCACTACCTCGGCGGCCCGCAGCCGCTGGTGTTCCCCGGGTTCTTCACCGCGCCGTCCCGCGCGATCGACTACCGCATCTACCTGCCGCGGTTGCTGGAGGACTTCGTCGCCCGCGGCGGGGAGTTCGACGTGCGGCCGGTGCAGGCCGCCGACGTGACCCTGTTGTCGGAGCGGCACGAACTCGTCGTGATCGCCTCCGGGCGCGGCACGATGAGCGCGATGTTCCCGCGCAGAGCGGACAAATCGCCGTACGACACCCCGCAGCGCAAGCTGTGCGTCGGGCTGTACGAAGGCGTCGCGCCGAGCGAACCGCGTGGCGTCACGATGAGCGTCGCGCCGGGGCACGGCGAGCTGCTGGAGATCCCGATCTTCTCGGCGGCCGGGCACGTCACGGCGCTGCTGTTCGAAAACGTGCCGGGCGGTGACCTGGAGGTGCTCGCCGAACTCGGTTACGACGAGGACCCTGCGGGCTTCGAGAAGGTGGTCCTGGAGAAGACGCGGCAGCACCACCCGGCGACCTTCGAGCGCATCGATCCGGCGCGGTTCCGCCTGACGGGTCCGCTGGACCTGCTGCAGGGCGGTGTCCTGCCGTCGGTGCGCGAGGACTACGCGCGGCTGCCGAACGGCCGGTACGTGGTGGCGCTGGGCGACGCGCACGTCGTCGTCGACCCGGTGATCGGCCAGGGCGCGAACTGCGCTTCGTACTCGGCGTGGGAACTGGGGCGCACGATCCTGGAGGACCCGAACTTCGACGAGCGCTTCTGCCGCAAGGTCGCCGACCGGCGCCGCAACCGCGTGCACGCCACCGCGGACTGGACCAACCTGATGATCCGCACGCCTCCGCCGCCGCACCTGCTGCGGATGTTCGGCGCGATGGCGCAGCACCGTGAGATCGCCGACGAGTTCACGGAGAACTTCAGCTGGCCCGACCGGCAGTGGGACATCCTCGCGACGCCGGAGCGGGTGGAGCGCTACCTCGCCAGGCACGGCGCGGTCTGACTCCACAGTGGACGCCCTCGCGGAAACTGTCGGTGGTGGTCGCTAGTGTGCGGGTCGTGACCGAACACCTGAGCATCCCGACCCCCGCAGGCTCCTTCGACGCGATCGCCGCCGGGCCCGCCGACGGGCGGCCCGTCCTGCTGCTGCACGGGTTCCCCGAGGCGGCGATCTCGTGGGAGTACCAGGTGAACGTGCTGGGGCAGCGGGGTTTCCGCGCGATCGCACCGGACCAGCGGGGGTACTCGCCGGACGTGCGGCCGAGCGCCGTGGCGGAGTACGGGATCGACGAGCTGGTGGGTGACGTGCTGGCGATCGCCGACGAGCTGGGCTGGTCCCGGTTCGACCTGGTGGGGCACGACTGGGGCGGTGCGGTCGCGTGGTGGACGGCGGCGGAGCACCCGGAGCGGTTGCGCACGTTGTCCGTGGTGTCCACGCCGCACCCCGGCGCGCTGGGCGAGGCGCTGAGCACGGACGAGGACCAGCAGCTGCGCTCGCAGTACATGCGGGACTGGCGGGACAGCAGCACCGAGCGGCGGATGCTCGCGAACGGCGGCGAGGCGCTGCGGCGCATGTTCGAGTGGCGCGTCGGGCAGAGCCGGGTGGACGAGTACCTGCGGCGGCTCGCCGAGCCGGGTGCGCTGACGGCGGCGCTGAACTGGTACCGCGCGAGCCGTCCCGCGGGGAAGATCGGCAAGGTTTCCGTGCCGACGCTGTACGTGTGGAGCACGGAGGACGTGGCCTTCGGCTCGACGGCCGCGTTCGGCACGGAGCAGTGGGTGACCGGCCCCTACTCGTTCCAGATGCTGGAGGACGTCAGCCACTGGGTGCCCGAGGAGGTGCCGGAGGTGCTCACCGGCATGATCCTCGAACACCTGCAGGGCAGGTAGGCTTCCCGCCCGCGGGCGGGAAGCCCACCGCCGTCAGCTGCGCGAGAACTCCTGGCTCACCGCGTTCGGGCCGTCGTGGGTCCGGTCCGGCATCTGTTGCAGGTGCTCCAGCACGTCGTTGTCGGCGCCCTGGGACTTCGCGTGTTCGACGAGGTCGTCGCGGCTGGCCGGGTAGTCGACGCCCGACAGGAACTTCTGCATCTGAATCGGGTTCGGAGTGTCCGCCATGGTGTTTCTCCTTCCTTGCTCCGGCCCCGGACTACCCACCGGCGCGGCCGTCATTCGTGCCGTTTCGGGTCGTGCCCGGAGGGCACCCCATCGGGATGCGGCCGAGCGTTTTTGTCGGTGGGCCGGGCTAGCGTGCGGACATGGCATACGACTTCCAAGTGACCGTGGACTGCGCGCACCCGCACGACCTGGCCGACTGGTGGGCGGAGGCGCTGGGCTGGTCGGTCGAGCCCAGCGACGAGGCGTTCATCCGGCGGATGGTCGCCGAGGGCCAGGCGACCGAAGAGGACACGACGACGCACCGGGGGGTGCTGGTGTGGCGGCTGGGTACGGGCATCCGGCACCCCGAGTCGGGGCGGCGGATCCTGTTCCAGCGCGTGCCGGAGCCGAAGACGGTGAAGAACCGCGTCCACCTGGACGTGTACGTGGGCGACCAGCGAGAAGCGGAGGCGGCGCGCCTGGTGGGGATGGGCGCGAAGGAGCTGTTCCGGGGGCAGCAGGGCCCGTACAAGTGGATCACCCTGGCCGACCCGGAAGGCAACGAACTCTGCCTGCAGTGAGGGTCAGGGGGGTGTGCCGTCAGGCCAGACACAGGGGGACGAGGCGTCGATCGACAGCCCACCCTGCCGGTTCGCCTGGAGGGACATGGTGAACCCGTCGTCGGGGCGGTAGGCGTGCAGGTACCGGTCCTGGGGGCGGGCGTCCTTGTCCACGGTCCACCCGTGTGCCGGCAACCAGGACTTCAGTGCGTCGAAGTAGCTGTCGTACCGAACCTGGTCAAGGCCACGCACCCAATAGGTCCGCCCGGGCTGCACACGCCCGTCGAAGTTGACGCCGGACGCGTCGGTGCAGGCACCGTCCGCGTCACCGAGTAGTTCGAGGGTCGCTTCGGCGGGGAACGCCGCACGGAAACTCTGCAGGTACTCCTCCACCCGTTCCTTGGCTTGCTCCGCCGTCAGGGTGGGCGTGTTCGGATCGGGGGTGGATCGCATTTGTGCGCCTCCGCAAGCTGACAGGACCAGGGTCAGGAACAGGGCTCCCACGCCGGCGCGGAGTCCGGAGGCCATCACCTGTTCCCCGCGATGATCTCGCCCATGGCCTTCAACGACGAAGAACCACGGTCCCAGTATTGGCTGTGCGAATGCCTCGGGTCGCCGGGGTCGGACTCGAACGTCTGCCCGCCGAACCAGGGAGTCGTGGGATCCGGACCCAACGGGTCCAGCCCGTCGGCGTAGGGAAGATCGAAGTTCGTGAGAGCCGGCACAGGATCGGTGGGAGCGTTGCTCGAGAACACGTGTTTCCCAGCCTCGCCGGGAGGCACGCCGTCGAGCCGCAACTCGTCGGCGTGTTCGACGCCCACTCCGGGGCTTCCGACGAAGACCACGTCGTCCGCGGCCAGCCCCTGGTCCCGGGCGGTCTGGCCCACCGCCGTGCTGCCGTAACTGTGCCCGATCACCGTCGTGTGGGCGGCCGGACCCTGGTGCGCGATCCGAAGGCCGTCCTGGAAGTCGTGGAGAGGCTGTTCGGCTTGGTCGGCGTAGCGCGTACTCGCCGCGTCCGGGATCGTTGCGGGAGCGTCATAGCCGACCCAGGTGATCACGGCGGTCGACGCCGAGCCTGCCCGTCGTGCCTGCTCGAGCATGAGATCCGAGCGTTGGATGTTCCCGCCGATGTCGTCGAGTCCGGAGCCGGTGCCGGGGACGAAGGTGGCGACGTTCTGCGCCGTGTCGGGATTGCCTGCCGCGACGATCGCCTTGCCCGCGACGTCCGCGTCGATCTTGAGAAGATACGCGGGCTGGCCGTTCACCGGGTGGTTGAGCCTGTCGTAGATGGCGTCCACCCCGCGCAGTTTGCCCTCGATGTCGGCCAGCTGCTCGGTCAACCGCTCGTAGGCCGCTCGATCGTTGAGCACGATGTCGCCTCCTGCCGTGCGGCGGAGCCCGTCGATGCGGTGCTGGAGTTCCGTTCGCTGCCCGGCGAGGTTTGCGCGGGTCCGGTCCAGCAGCACGCGGTTCGCGTGATCGCGGGCCTCGGTCGGCAGCCCGTCGCGAGGACCGATCAGTTCCGGGTGGTCCCTGGCCAGCACCGTCCGCTGAGCCGGGCTGAGGGTGGCCCACCAAGCGGCGTTGTCAGCGGGCGCGGCACCGGCGGGAGGCGGCGCCGGAATGGTCAGCGACCCGAGTGACCAGCCCGCGTTACCCGCCGCGGCCAGCGAGGTCCCGTCACCATCGATCACGTGGTTGGACAGGATGCGGTCGAGCACGGCGCAGAAGTCGTTGTCCACGTCGTCGGCCGAGCGCAGCACCTCGTGCACCCGGTCCCGCAGCTCCGCGGCGATCCGCTGCCGCTCCGCGGTCACCAGCGAGCCGTCCGGATCGCTTGGCGTGCACACCGGCGGTGGCCCCTGGTCGACGATGGTGCCGTCGTCAGCGATCAGGAATTCCCGCGCCGCAGCGAGGTTTTCGGCCTCCCGCACTCCATTCAGGACACCCGACACCGCATCCGAGACGTCCCCCGCCGCCCGCCGCAGCATGGCGCCCTCGGCGGCGAGCTCTTCGGCCGCCTCGCCCAGTTCGCGCACCTTCGTCGCCGCCGCGTTCGCCGCGGGCCCGGACCAGCCCTTCGGGACGCCGCTCGCGCGCAGTTCGTCGGCACAGCCCATCAACTGCTGATAGCGCCCGTTGAGCACGCCCACCAGTTCCGCGAGCGGTGCGGGGCTCCACCGGACGACCTCACCCCAGGTGACCACGTTCAGTTCAGTCCCCTCGGCGGCTCGAAGCGCCGCAGCTCGCGCTCGGCGGCCTCCTCGTGGGAGCGGTAGAACGCGACCGCCTGGGCCAGCCGGCCCGCGTAGTCGGTGAAACCATCGACGAGAGGCTTCTCCTTACCGGTCCAGCCCCGCTTGACCGCCGCCAGCCTGTCCACGGCGCGAGCACCCGGCAACCCCAGATCACCGTCGGGAACCGCCCCCGCGAAATCCAACGACCGGAACACGTCCGCGACTCGCTGGGCCGCCCGCCCAGCTTCGACCATCCCGCTGAGAACGACCTCGTAATCCGACACCGCCGGAACCCCCTGCTACCCCGCTACGTGTTCAAGCGGTAACGCTACGGTATGGCCGCGCGAGGCTCAATCAACTCGAGTAGAACTACTCAGGGCGTGCGGTACCAGCGCGGCGAGGTGTTGACCGGGGGTTTCAGCGCCGCCCGCACCACGAGGACGTTCGGCTCCTCCGCGCGGACGAACTCCCCCAGCAGGCGGCGGAACGCGCGGCCGAAGCCCTTCACCTCGTCCGCGTGCACGCCGAACGAGCGCGCCAGGCCGACGAAGTTCGGCGTGTGCAGGTCCACCCCGCGGTGCGGCACGCCGGCCCTGTCCTGGTCGAACCGCAGCATCCCGTACCCGCCGTCGTCCACGATGATGACCGTCACCGGCAACGACTCCTGCGCCAGGGTGGCCAGATCCCCGCAGCCGTAGAGGAAACCGCCGTCCCCGCTGACGCACACCACCCGTCCGCCGCCCGCCGCGGCCGCGCCGAGTGACGCCGGGAAGCCGAACCCGAGCGTGCCCCACCCCATCGGGTAGGCGAACCGGCGTGGCGCGCTCACCCGGTGGTACCCGCCGGCCCAGTAGCCCGCCACGCACATGTCCGCGACGACGACCGCACCCTCGGGCAGCGTCTCCTCCAGCGTGCCCAGGAAGTCCGCGGCCTGCGGCTCCTCCGCCCGCATCCGCCGCCGCACCGTGTCCTCGATCCGCCGCAGCCGCGCCGTCAGCTCCCCCAGCCCCGGCCGCGCCACGAGCCCGCCCACCAGCTGCGCCACGACGTCCCGCGCGTCCCCGACGAGCGTGACGTCCGGCTGGTAGTTCTTCGCCGCGTCCTTGGCGTCCACGTTCACCGCGATCAGCTTCGGCGGCCGCGGCATGCGCCAGTTCTGCGTCATCAACCCGTCGAAGTCGCTGCCCACGCCCAGCACCACGTCGGCCTCGTCCCACAACGCGCCGACCTCGGGGGCGTGCACCGGGGTCGGCGCGAGACACGGGTGCCCGGGCGGCAACAACCCCCGTCCCGCGAACGTCGTGATCACCGGGGCCGTCAGCTTCTCCGCCAGCTCCCCCACGACCGGCCCCGCCTCCGCCCGCACGGCACCGCCGCCCGCCCAGATCACCGGCCGTTCGGCACCGGCCAGCAATGCGAGCGCGTAGTCCAGCTGGTCCAGGTCGACCGCCGTGAACCGCTCCGTGACCTCCGACTCCGGCCTGCGCTCGGTCTCGGCCCGCAGGAAATCCGTCGGGATGCCGACGTACACCGGGCCGCTCTGCGGTTCGCGCGCGATGCGGGCGGCCCTGGCGACAGCGGGCGCGAGATCGGCGGGCGACTTGACGGTGATCGCGGCCTTCGTGACCGGCGCGAACATCGCGGCCTGGTCGCTGGTCTCGTGCAGCACGCCCCGCACGGTGCCGGGGCGGCGCAGCGCCGACGGGATGTCCGTGGCCAGCACCAGCACCGGGGACGCCGAGGCCATCGCCTCGCCGACCGCGCCCAGCGTGTTCGCCGCGCCGGGACCGGTGGTGACGACCGCGACGCCGAGCCTGCCCGTCGCCCTGGCGTACCCGTCGGCCGCGTAACCCGCGGTCTGCTCGTGCCGGACGCCGATCAGCCGGATGCCGCTGCCCGCGACCGCCTCCCAGATCGGCAGGTTGTGCACGCCGGGCAGGCCGAACGCCACGTCCGTCCCTAGCTCGGCCAGCACGTCCACGAGATGTTCCGCGCCGGTCTTGTTCACCCGACCAGGTTAGGCCCCCACGGAGCGGAGCCACTCTCGGTGGGTCCCCGCCTCACCACTGGGGCGGCACGGCCTCGGCGGCGGGCGGCGGACCGGGCGGGGTGCCGTCCCCGAACGGCCGCCCGCCGAGCTCCTCGCGCCCGTGCGGTTCCGCCCAGGACCGCAGGTCCGGACCTTTCGGCACGATCCGCGTCGGGTTGACCTGCTCGTGCACCTGGTAGTAGTGCCGCTTGATGTGGTCGAAGTCCACCGTGTCGCCGAAACCGGGCGTCTGGAACAGATCGCGCGCGTACGCCCACAACACCGGCATTTCGCTCAGCTTCTGGCGGTTGCACTTGAAATGCCCGTGGTAGACCGGGTCGAAGCGGACCAGCGTGGTGAACAACCGGATGTCCGCCTCGGTGATCGTGTCACCGACGAGAAAGCGCTGTCGGGAAAGCCGGTCCGACAATTGGTCCAACCGGGCGAACAACCGCGAATACGCGTCGTCGTAGGCGGACTGTTTCGTCGCGAAACCCGCCTCGTACACCGCCGCGTTCACGTCGCGGTACACCGCCTGGTTGATTTCGTCGATCTCGTCGCGGTGCTCTTCCGGGTACAGGTCGGGCGCGCCTTCCCGGTGGTACGCCGTCCACTCCGTGGAAAAGTCCAGCGTGATCTGCGGGTAGTCGTTGGTGACGAGCTTGCCGCTGGGGATGTCGACGACGGCGGGCACGCTGATCCCGCCGTCGTACGCCGGATCCGCCGCGTGGTACGCCTCGGCGAGGAAACGGATGCCCAGCACGGGATCCCGGCCGTCCGGGTCGAGCGTGAAGCGCCAGCTGCGTTCGTCCTGGATGGGGTCGGCGACCGCCACCGAGATCGCCTCCTCCAGCCCCAGCAGCCGCCGCACGACCAGTCCCCGGCTCGCCCACGGGCACGCGCGGCTGACCACGAGCCGGTACCGCCCCGGCTCCACCGGCCAGCCGTCCCGGCCGTCGGCGGTGATGCGCGCGGCGAAGTGGTTGGGGGACCGCACGAACTCCCCGGTTTCCGGATCGGTCGGAATGGTCATACCGACACCCTAGATGGGGTGCGCGGGCCTAGCATTGTGCGAACGACGGCGGCCACGCGTGGCACTGCACGAGAGGTGGACCCGGAATGGCGCTGATGCCCTTCACCGACTCGATGTTCCTCCTGGTCGAAAGCCGCGAGCACCCGATGCACGTCGGCGGCCTCCAGCTGTTCCGCAAACCCGACGGCGCGGGGGAGGACTTCCTCCGCGGGCTGCGGGACGACCTGCTCAAGGCCGACGGCGTGCCGCCGCTGTTCCGCCGCCGCCCCGCGCGGCCGGTGAACACCCTCGGCTACCTGGCGTGGATCCAGGACGAGGACATCGATCTGGACTACCACTTCCGGCATTCCGCGCTGCCGCAGCCCGGCCGGATCCGGGAGTTGCTGGAGCTGACGTCCCGCTGGCACAGCACGCTGCTCGACCGGCACCGCCCGCTGTGGGAGATCCACCTCGTCGAAGGCCTGCGGGACGGCCGGTTCGCGATGTACAGCAAGATCCACCACGCGCTCATGGACGGCGTGTCCGCGCTGCGGCACCTGCAGGGCACGCTGTCCGACGACCCGGACGACCACGACTGCCCGCCGCCGTGGGGTTCCCGGCGCGCGCCGCGGGAGAGGACCCGGGGCACTCGGTCGCTGCTGCACACGGCACGCACGTCGCTGGAGCAGCTCGCGGGAGTCGCCCCGGCCGCGCTGCGCGTCGCGCGGGAGGCGTTCCGCGAGCACACGCTGACGTTGCCGATGCAGGCGCCGCGCACGATGCTGAACGTGCCGATCGGCGGTGCGCGCCGGTTCGCCGCGCAGTCCTGGCCGCTGGCGCGCGTGCGCTCGATCGCCGCGCGCACGGGGACGTCACGCAACGACGTGGTGCTCGCGATGTGCGCCGGTGCGCTGCGGGACTACCTGATCGAGCAGAGCGCGCTGCCGGACGCCCCGCTGGTCGCGATGGTGCCGGTGTCGATGCGCAAGCAGACCGAGGTGCAGTCCAGCGGCAACCAGATCGGCGCGCTGCTGTGCAATCTCGCCACCGACAAGTCGGATCCGGCGATCCGGCTCGCGACGATCCACCACTCGATGCGCGAGGCGAAGCGGATCTTCAACGAGCTGACGCCCGTCCAGGCGCTGCTGCTGTCGGGGATCAACGTGGCGCAGCTGGGGATTTCGACGGTGCCGGGCGTCGTGTCCAACACCCGGCCCCCGTTCAACCTCGTGATCTCCAACGTGCCGGGGCCCCGCAAGCAGATGTACTGGAACGGGGCGGCGCTCGACGGGATCTACCCCGCGTCGGTGCTGCTGGACGGGCAGGCGCTCAACATCACGCTGACCAACAACGGGGACAACCTGGACTTCGGGATCACGGGCTGCCGCCGCAGCGTCCCGCACCTGCAGCGGCTGCTCCTCCACCTGGACACCGCTCTTTCGGAGCTGGAGGCGGCGGTGGCCTGAACTCCACTTTGGACGGTGGGCTCAGGGGGCCCCGGTGAGCCAGAGTTCGTCGAACTCACCGAGGCGCAGGTGGACCGACATCGAGCTCTCTCCTTCTCCCGGGTTGACGTTGGCGTTCCGGCGCCGTGGCCCAGAGGAACACCAGCGTGACCAGTGCCGCGCC
Organism: Amycolatopsis dongchuanensis; assembly: GCF_039542405.1. NCBI lineage: Bacteria > Bacillati > Actinomycetota > Actinomycetes > Pseudonocardiales > Pseudonocardiaceae > Amycolatopsis > Amycolatopsis dongchuanensis. The sequence goes on along the minus strand of NZ_BAABIB010000152.1, from coordinate 80,288 downwards.
GGCGGCGACGAGGGGCACGAACCCGGGCCCGGCCGCGGCGATCACCCCACCGCCCAGCGCCGATCCCCCTCCGGTGCCGACGTAGATCATCGAGCCGTTCAGCCCGAGCGCCACGGTCGCCGCGGTACCGCTGGCCGCGAAAACCCGGGTCTGCTGCGGCGTGATCTGGAAGGAGCCGACCAGGCCGAGCACGGCGAGCGCGACGATCGCCGGGACGAGGCTCAGCCGGACGAACCACAGCGCGACCAGTGCCACCGCGCTGACGGTCAGGCCCACGGTGATCACCCGGAGCCCGCCCCACCGGTCGGCGAGGTGGCCGACGAGCCGGTTCCCGGTGAAGAGGGCGACACCGAACACGACCAGCGCGACGAGCACCGACGTGTCCGTCTGCCCCTGCGCGCCGATGATCGGGGCGACGTAGCTGAGGACGGTGTACTGCGGCACGAGCTGGAGCGCGGTGCCGCACAGCAGCAAGAGCATGCTGGGGGTACCGAGGAGGCGGAGCCGCTCACGCAGTGACGCGGCGGGCAGCCGCACGCTGGGCAGCACCAGGCAGAGCGCCGCGGCCACCGCCGCCACGCCGGTGACCAGCCACAGCGCCGCGCGCCAGCCGATCTGCTGCCCGACCAGCACTCCGACCGGCACCCCGACGACCGTGGCCAGGCTCGACCCGGCACCGACCATCGCCAGCGCACGCGCCCGACGCTCCGGTGGGGCGAGAAACCCGACGACCGCGTACGCGTTCGCCTGGAACCCGGCCGCGCCCAGCGCGGCCAGGACCCGCCCGGCCAGCACCACCCCGTAGGTCGGGCCGAGCGCCTGGCCGACCATGCCGAGCAGGAAGACCGCCATCCCGCCGCCGAGCACCACGCGCCGGTCGAGCCGGCCCGTGGCGGTCGCGATCAGCGGCGATCCGATCGCGTAGGTGAGGGCGAACGCCGTGGTCAGCTGCCCGGCCTGGGCGACGCTGACGTGCAGGTCTTGGGCGACCGCGGGCAGCAGCCCCGCCAGCACGAAGCTGTCGACCCCGAGCACGAACGTACCGACGGCGAGCAGCACCAGCCGCGCCGACGGATCAGACTTCGATGACAGTCGAACCACGACGGCCACGGTAGGCTAGAATTCGATGAACGTCAAAGTGTCGCGTGGAGGAGGTCCGATGTCGCGAACGCTGCCGGAGCCGTCGATCGACGAACTGGACCTGACGGCGATCCTCGGCGCGCTGGTCGACCCGGCCCGCCGCGCGATCATGACCGTGATGTACCGGGGACCGGAGCCGTTCGACTGCAGCGCCAGCACGTGGTGCGCCAACCTCGGGGTCACCCCGCCGACCATCTCGCACCACTTCCGGACGTTGCGCGAGGCCGGCCTGACCCGCACCGTGGTCGACGGGCGCTCGCGCAACGTCCGGGTGCGCAAGGAAGATGTGGAGAAACGCTTCCCCGGCCTCCTCGATGCCGTGCTGGGCCACGACACGGAGGGGTCAGACACGCTCTAGGCCACGCCCTCCGGGCTCGCGCCCTCGACCTGGACGCCGCGGGCGGTGATGCGCTCGATCTCCGCGATCTCGTCGGGGGTCAGTTCGACGTCCGCCGCGCCGAGGCTGTCCTCGATGTTCTTCGCCCGGCGGGCGCCGACGATCGCCACGTGCACGCCCGGCTTGTGCAGCGTCCAGGCGATCGCGAGCTGGCTGACCGTGCATCCCTTGTGCTCGGCGAAAAGCTTCAGCTCCTCGACCACCTCCAGGTTCCGCCGGAGGTTGTCGCCCTGGAACGCGGACGACCTGGCGCGCCAGTCACCGTCTTCGAAGGTCGCGTCCGGCTTCAGCGCGCCGGTGAGCAGCCCGCTGCCGAGCGGGCTGTAGACCAGCACGCCGATCTCGTGCTCGCGGCAGTACGGCAGCGGGTCTTCCTCGATGGCGCGGCGGAACAGGTGGTACGGCGGCTGCAGCGTCTCCACCGGCCGGACGCGGTCGAAGGCCGCCAGCTGCGAAGTGTCGTAATTGGACACTCCGACGTGCCGGATCTTGCCCTCGTCGACCAGTTCCTGCAACGCGCTCGCGGTCTCCTCGGCCGGGGTGTCCGGGTCCGGCCAGTGCACCTGGTACAGGTCGATGTAGTCGATCTCCAGGTGGCGCAGGCTTTCCTCGACGCCGTGCCGCAGCCACGAGCGGCGCGCGTCCCGCGGCCGGTCGCTGCCGGGGTTGACGCCGCCCTTGGTCGCGATCACCAGGTTTTCGCGGTCCCGCTTGAGTTCCTCGCGCAGCGCCCGGCCGAGCAGGGCCTCCGACTTGCCGAACCCGTAGGCCTGCGCGGTGTCGAAGAAGTTCACGCCCAGCTCCCGGGCGTGCTGGATGGCCCGGACCGCCGCGTCCTCGTCGAAGGCGCCCCAGTCGCCGCCGAGCTGCCAGGTGCCGAACGCGATGCGGGAGACCTCCAGCCCGCTCCTGCCCAAAGTCGTCGTACGCATGCTTCCAGCTCAGCACATCCGGCCGTTCGCCGCATCGCCGAGTAGCCCCGCTCACAGCGATGATGGGGCACACTCGTGTCGTGCCACACGAAAACCCGCACGGCGGACAAGGCGCGGTGAAGCCGCTGGCGCACAAGGACTTCCGCTGGCTGCTGGCGGGCCGGACGAGTGGTGAACTGGGCAACGCGGTCGCGCCGGTGGCGCTCGCGTTCGCGGTGCTCGACCGCACGGGGTCGGCGGTGGACCTCGGGCTCGTCGTGGGGGCCCGGTCGGTGGCGAGCGTGCTGCTGGTGTTGTTCGGTGGCATGCTCGCCGACCGGCTGCCACGCTCGGTGATCCTCCAGGGCACCGAACTCGCCGCGACGCTCACCCAGGCGGCGATCGCCGCGAGTGTCCTTTTCGGATTCGCCTCCTTGCCGTTGCTGGTGGGCCTGAGTGCGGTCAACGGCGCGGTCGCCGCGGTTTCACTACCGGCGGCGTCGGCGCTGACCCCGCAGACGGTGCCGGAAACCGTGCTGGGACAGGCGAACGCGTACGTCCGGATCGGCGCGAACCTGGGCCGGTTCACGGGAGCGGCACTGGGCGGGGTGCTCGTCGCCGGCCTCGGCGCGGGTGGCGCGATCGCGGTGAACGCGGCTCTGTTCCTGTGTGCGGGCCTCTGCTACCGGGGAATCCGGGTCGGGCTGCGGCCGGCACCGGCGTCCCGGCCGCTGGCCGAACTCGCCGACGGCTGGCGGGAGTTCGCGTCGCGGATGTGGGTGTGGGCGGTCGTGGCGCAGTTCTGCGTCGTCAACGCGGTGAACGCGGGTGCGGTGCAGGTGCTGGGCCCCGTCGTCGCGAACGGGACGATCGGCAGGGCCGCGTGGGGTTTCGTGCTGGCGGCCCAGACGGTCGGCGCGCTGGCGGGCGGGGTGCTCGCGGCGCGGTGGCAGCCGCGGCGCGCGCTGCTGGTCGGTGTGGCGGTCACGTTCGCGGACGCCCTGCCGGTGGTGCTGGCGCAGGCGCCGCTCGTGCCGCCGCTGCTGGTGGCGGGGTTCGTCACGGGCGTCGCGGTGGAGCTGTTCACGGTGGCGTGGGACGTGTCGCTGCAGGAGAACATCCCGCCGGACCGGCTCGCGCGGGTGTACGCCTACGACATCCTCGGCTCGCTCGTCGCGCTGCCGGTGGGCACCGTCGCCGCCGGGCCGCTCGCCGCGCACTTCGGCACGCGGGCGACCCTGCTCGGCGCCGCCGTCCTCCTCACGGCGGCCACGGCGGCGGCGCTGCTGAGCAGGGACATCCGCACCTTGCGGCGGATCAGCCCGCGGCCATCCGGCTGACGCGGATCGGGCGGATCTCCTCCACCAGCTTCGCCACCGCGAGGACCAGGTCGTCCGAGTGCCGCGGGCCCACGATCTGCAGCCCGACCGGCCGCCCGTCCTCCGTCACGCCCGCCGGGACGCTGATCGCCGGCTGCTGGGTCATGTTGAACGGGTACGTGAACGGCGTCCACTCCGGCCAGCTCGACAGGCCGCTGCCCGGCGGCACCTCGTACCCGGCCTCGAACGGCGGGATGCCGACCGTCGGCGTGATGAGCACGTCGTACCGCGTGTGGAACTCGCCCATGAGGATGCCGAGCGCGGCGCGCTCCGCGTTGGCGGCCAGGTAGTCCGCCGCCGAGTACGTCTTCCCCTGCTCCCACACGCGCCGCAGGCCCGGGTCGATCCTCTCCTCGGACCCCGGCGGGAAGGTGTTCAGCCACTGCGCGGCACCCGTGGACCACAGCACGTCGAAGGCGTCCTTCGGGTCGCTGAAGCCCGGGTCGGTCTCCTCGATGCGCAACCCCGCGTCTTCCAGCCCGGCCACGGCGGAGCGCACCAGGCTCGCCACTTCCGGATCGACCTCCGCGAAACCCAGCGTCGGCGAGAACGCCGCGATCAAGCCCCGCACGTCACGCCGGACGGCCTCGCGGTACGCGCTGATCGGCGGCGGCAGCGCGTTGGGGTCGCGGTGGTCGGGCAAGGTCAGCACGTCCAGCATCAACGCGACGTCGTCCACCGAACGCGCCATCGGCCCGGCGTGCGAGAGCGCGCCGAACGGGCTCGCCGGGTACAGCGGCACGCGGCCGTACGTCGGCTTCAGCCCGACGATGCCGCAGAACGCGGCGGGAATCCGGATGGACCCGCCGCCGTCGGTGCCGACGGACAGCTCCCCCATCCCGGCCGCGACCGCCGCCGCGCTGCCGCCGCTCGACCCGCCCGCGGTCAGCGCCGTGTCCCACGGGTTGCGCGTGATGCCGCAGAGCGCGCTGTCGGTGACCCCCTTCCACGCCAGTTCCGGCGTGGTCGTCTTGCCGAGCAGCACCAGTCCGTTCTCCCGCAACCGCGCGGCGACCGGGCTGTCCACGTCCCACGGCTGGTTCGGGTCGACGCACGTCGAGCCGCGCAACGTCGGCCAGCCCGCGGTGAGGAACATGTCCTTGATCGACGTCGGCACCCCGTCGAGCCAGCCGATGGGGTTGCCCTCCCGCCAGCGGGTTTCGGACGCCTTCGCACCCTCCAGCGCGACCTCGCGGTCGACGAGGCAGTAGGCGTTGACCTCGCCGTCGCGTTCCTCGATGGCGTTCAGCGCGGACTCGGTGGCCTCCACGGGCGACAGCTCGCCGGTGGAGTACGCGGCGACCAGCTCGCTGGCCGTCAACAGGGTGCTCATCATGCTCCTTTTAATGCCCCGACGGCACGTAGCCCAACTGTTTGTCGACGACATTACGAAGCGGGCGGCCATCGCGCCACCGTGCGAAGTTGTCGGCGAACACCTCGACGAGCGTGTTCCGCCAGCCGACGAAGTCCCCGGACATGTGCGGGGAGATCACCACGTTGGCCAACGTCCACAGTGGATGGTCGACGGGCAGCGGCTCGGTGTCGAACACGTCGAGCGCGGCCCCGGCGATCTCTCCCGCGCGCAAGGCCGTGACCAGCTCGTCCGTCACCACCAGCTCGCCCCGGCCGACGTTGACGAACCGGGCGGACGGCTTCATCGCGGCGAAGGCCGCGGCGTCGAACATGCCCTTGGTCTCGTCGGTCAGCGGCGCCACGGCGATCACGTAGTCGAACCCGGCCACCACCCGGACGAGGTCCGCCGAGGCGTGCACGGTGCCGAAGTCCGGATCTTCCCCACGGGCGCGGCGGCCCATGCCGGAGACGTCGAGCCCGGCGGCACGCAACAGCCGCGCGATGGCGCGGCCGATCGGCCCGGTGCCGACGACGAGCGCGCGGCGCCCAGCGACCCGCTCGCTCTCGCGGTGCTGCCAGCGACGCTGCCGTTGCAGCTCGAGCGAGCGCGGCAGGTCCTTGGCGAACGCGATGACCACGCCGAGCACGTACTCGGCGATGGAGTCGTCGAACACACCCCGCGAATTGGTCAGGACCACGTCGCTTTCGCGCAGTTCGGGGAACATCACCGGGTCCACGCCCGCGCTCGCGATGTGCACCCAGCGGATGCGGTCGGCGGCGTGCCAGGCGCCCGGCACGGCGGTGGAGAGGAAGTCGTAGACGAACAGCGCGTCGGCGCCCCGAAGCGCGTCCGGGAGCCCTTTTTCGTCCGTGTAACGGATTTCCGCCGCCGCCTCGACCGCGTCCATGTCCGGGGGGCGCCGATCACCGCAGAGCACCGCCAGCACCGGGATTTCCGTGCCGATCATCGTTGACACGGTAGGAGCCGGTCGTATGATTGTCAACAATCCGAGGAGCCACCCCGGAGGCCTTCGTCCAGAGCGTCACCTTCGGAGCCGAGCCTTGGATTTGGACTTCCCTGCCTTCGACGGCCCACTGGCACAGCGGGGGATCGGCGTCATCGCGCCGTTCGACCTCGCACTCGAGCGCGAGCTGTGGCGCTGGGTGCCGATGGAGGTATCACTGCACCTCGCGCGCACCCCGTACGAACCCGTGCCGGTGAGCATGGAGATGGCGCAGCTCGTCAGCAACAGCGCACACCTCGCCGCGGCCACCCGCGACGTCCTGCACGTCGAGCCCGAGGTCGTCGCATACCTGTGCACGTCGGGCAGCTTCGTCAACGGCATCGACTACGAACGCTCCCTGTGCAAGGCGATCTGCGACGCCGGCGCGCCGGACGCGGTGACCACGTCGGGCGCGCTCGCCGAGGTGCTGGACCAGCTGGACGTGCACCGGGTCGCCGTGATCACGCCCTACGACGCCGACCTCACCGGGAAGCTGCACGACTTCCTCGCCGAGATGAACGTCGAGACCGTGGCGAGCGAGCACCTCGGCCTGGGCGGCGGGATCTGGAAGGTCAGCTACCGCACGATCGCGGAGCGCATCTTCGCCGCGGACCACGCCGACGCGGAGGCGATCTTCGTGAGCTGCACGAACCTGCCCACCTACGACCTGATCGAGCCGCTGGAGGTCGCGCTCGGCAAGCCGGTGCTGACCGCCAACCAGCTGACCATGTGGGCCTGCCTGAAGCGGATGCAGCTGCCGATCGTCGGACCCGGCAAGTGGTTGAAGGAAGTATCGTAGGATTGTCGACAACCCTCCTGGAGGTGCCGCCCATGCCGACAGTCGGCTTCATCTACCCGGACCACGCCGCCGAGGACGACTACCCGTTCGCCGAGCGGCTGCTGGGCCCGGGGTTCTCGCTGCCGGTCGAGCACATCTACGGCACCGACCTGCACGCCGTGCCCGAGCTGCTCGACCTCGGCAGCGAGCAGCGCCTCGCCGAGGGGGCGGCACTGCTGGCCAAGCACGAGCCGGACGCCGTGGTGTGGGCGTGCACGAGCGGCAGCTTCGTGTACCGGTGGGACGGGGCGCACGAGCAGGTGGACAAGCTCGCGGCCGCCGCGGGCAAACCGGCGTCGAGCACGTCTTTCGCGTTCGTGCGGGCGGCGGAGAAGCTGGGCCTCAAGCGCGTCGCGGTCGCGGCGAGCTACCCCGAGGACGTGGCGAAGCTGTTCGTGGAGTTCCTCGGCCACGGCGGTGTGGAGATCGTGTCGATGACCAGCGAAGGCATCGACACCGCGGCCGAGGTCGGCAGGCTCTCCCCCGAGGCGGTCGTCGAGCTCGCCGTGAGCCACGACCACCCCGACGCCGACGCGGTGCTGATCCCGGACACGGCCATGCGCACACTCGGGGTGCTCACTACGATCGAAACCCGGCTCGGCAAGCCCGTGCTCACGGCCAACCAGGTGACCATCTGGGAGGGCCTGCGCCTCGCGGGTGAGATCCCCGGGTCGACCGAACTGGGGGAGCTCTTCCGATGCCATTAGCCGAAATCGAACCGGTCAGCCGCGAGTCCACCGCCGCGATCATCGCGCGCCAGCTGCGTGAGGCGATCATGAACGGGTCCCTGCCGCCGGGCACTCAGCTCGCGGAAACCGAACTCGCCGCGCAGTTCCAGGTGTCGCGCGGGCCGCTGCGCGAGGCGATGCAGCGGCTGGTGTCCGAGGGGCTGTTGCGCAGCGAACGGCACCGGGGGCTGTTCGTGATCGACCTCGAACCGGAGGACGTGCACGACATCTACTCGGCGCGGATGGCCATCGAGCGGCAGGCGCTGATCCGCGTCGCGCAGGGGGCCGACCGCGAGGCGGTGGCGGACGCGCTCGACGAGACCGTGCGGGAGATGGCCGCCGCGACGGCCGCCAGGGACTGGGCGGCGGTGTCCGAAGCGGACACCCGGTTCCACGAGGTGCTCGTCGCGGGCTCGGGCAGCAAGCGGCTGCAGCGGATGTCGCGCACGCTGCTGGTCGAGACCCGCATGTGCCTGTCCGCGTTGCGCCTCAAGTACAACGACGACGAGGAGCGCGTGACCGAACACGAGCAGATCGCGGAAGCCATCCGCCGCGGTGACGCGAAAAAGGCGGCGGCGTTGCTGGAGGACCACATGGACGACGCCGTGCGCCGGCTGACCGCGGGCACGTAACGTTCTCCGGCGCGATCTCGATCCCGCTGTGTGCGCAAGCTCTGGTTGTTCCTGGTCGCGGCGGGTCTGCTCGCGGCGTGCTCCTCGTCGCCCGCGCCGGTAGCTGCGCCGCCTCCCCTGTCGCCCGCCCCGGAGGTGAGCGATCAGCAGCGGCTGGTCGCCGCGCTGCCGAGCGAGGACGAGGCCGAGCGCTACGGACTGGAACCGACGGGCACAGCCGCTCCTCTGCTGCCGAGCGAAACGACGCGGGTCTCGCTCGGCAAGCCTTGCGACCGCACGTTGCCTTCGGACGTGCGGATTGCGGGAGCCGCTCAGGCGATCTGGTACCTGACCGACAACAACCCGCGCCTCCAGGTGCGCCAAGTGCTGGCCCGCTACAGCCGCACCGCGGGAGCAACGGTCGTCCAGGAGGTCGAGCAGTCCTTGACCTGCCGGACCGGCACCGACGAGGACGAGGTTCCCTACGCCTTCGACGGCAAGCTGGCACTGCCGCCCATATCGGGTGCGGACCGCCAGGTCGCCTACTGCGTGCACAGCACCGGGCTGAACTACCGGGACTGCTACGTGTATGCCGCCCGGGGTGAGTTCGCCATGATGCTCGACTTCCGGACCTACGGAGACAAGGACTCCGCCAACCACGTCGTACCGACCCTGACCGCCCAGCTGGCCACCGCCCTCACGCGGACGTGAACACCACCGTCACGAGCAGGATCACCGGCGGGTGGAAGCTGGCCCGGTTGAACGCGGCCAACGCACCAGCCGCGTCGGGACGGCGGAGCAACCGCCGCGCGGGCACGAACACCGTGTACCCCAAGGCGAGCACCGCCCCGACGATCCCCAGTGGACCGACCTCGGCGTAGCACAGCAACGCGAGAACGGCCGCGGCGGCGACCGTCAGCGCGGCAGCGGCGACCGCAGCAGCGGTGCGGGCGCCGAACACCACCGGCACGGTCCGGATGCCGAGCCGGGCGTCCTCATCGACGTCGGCGAGGTCGTTCGGGATGTTGCGCCCGCCGATTTCCCAAGCGGCCAGCCACAACGCGACGAGACCCAGCCGCAGCGGGTCGAACTCGCCCGTCATCGCGAACCAGCCCACCCATCCACCGCCCGCGACCATGATCCCGCTGACCACGGTCTTGCCGCAGGTGGCGGTGGCCAGCAGGCAGTAGGCCACCTCCAGCACCGCGGCGACGAAGAACAACACCACGCACACCCGGCCCAGCAACGCGAGCAACACCACGGTCAGCAGGCCCAGCGCGGCCACCCACGTCACTCCGGCCCGCAGGGACAACCGCCCCTGCGCCAACGGATGCCTGCCACCCGCGCTTTCGATGTCCGGCAGGTCGAGTTCGCCACGGCGTTGCCGGTCGAGGCCGGTGTCGAGCAGGTCGTTGAGCGCGATGACCGACGCGAACGCCGCCAGCGACGCGACCGCCAGCACGACGAAACGCCAGACCGGCGGATGACCGGGCGCGAGGAGCGCCACGGTCAGGGGCTGGGCCACGCTGAGCAGCGCCTGCGTGCCCCGGGAAAATCCGTAGAACGTGACGAGCCGCTCCCTCACCGCCATGCCGCACCACCCGCAACCAACTGGCCACGCAGGGGCTCGCGGACGTCGGGATGCCGCCCGGATCCGGCGTAGCGGTGGGCGAAGGCCGTGGCGCTCGGCCCCGGCCGGGACAGGCTCGCGACGCGTTCGAGTTTCAACCGCAGCCGGAAATCCGGGTCGGTGGCGTCGTGCGGAGGCACGTGCAGCAGGTGCAGCAGCCAGTCGGAGAACTCCTGGGTCAGCCAGGCGTCCCGTTCCCGGCGCGCCGCGTACCCGGTCACCGCTGTCCGGTCCCCGTCGTGGAACCACCGGATCAGCGAGTGCGCCGCGTCGGCGGCGTCGGCGATGGCGAGGTTCATCCCCTTGGCACCGCTGGGAGTCAGGACGTGTGCCGCATCGCCCGCGACGAGCAGCCTGCCGTGCCGCACCGGCGTGAGCACACTGCTGCGCATGCGCAGCATTCCGACCTCGTCGATGCTCTCGATCGAGGGCAGCAGCGAAGCGGTGTCGGCCATGCGGTGCGCGAACTCGGTACGGACACGTCGTTCGCTCCACGACTCCGGGTGTTCCCCCACCGCCGTCTGCAGGTAGAGGCGCGCGGTGTGTCCGGCCCGCGGCATCATCCCCGCGAAACCGCGAGGATGGATCCCGTACGTCACCCCGGCCACGGGACTGTCCACTGTGGCCAGAACGGTGAGCCAGTCGTAGGGGTAGCGGCTGGCGGACGGCCGGGCTCCCGTCGCGGTGAGGGCGGCTCCGCCGACGCCTCGCGGTCCGTCACAGGCGAGCACGAACTCGCACGCGATCTCCAGGCCAGGGCACTCGACGACCGGCGCGGTGACCACATCGCGGAGGCCGAGCGCGGGGCTCGCGAAATGCGGTTCCAGTCCGGTGAGCAGATCACGGACCAGGAACTGTTGCGGGTACACCCAGTGCGCGGCACCGCCGGACAGCGCCGCGTAGTCCACCCGGACCCGTGTGCCCGCACAGGAGAAGTCGCACCAGCCGCGCCTGCTCCCCTCGGTCGTCAGCCGGTCGGCCAGCCCGTGTTCGCGCAGGTACCGCACCACTCGGTGTTCGAGCAGCCCGGCCCTGGGCCGCCGCTCGAGTTCGTCGGGGGTGGCCTTTTCGACCACGCACACGTCGATTCCGGCGCGCAGCAACACGTGTGCCGCGACGAGTCCCGCCGGTCCGGCGCCGATGATGCCCACCTGGGTGGAGATCCGCCGGGTCATCCTGCGACCTCCGACCGGGCGTACGCGGCATCGACCACCTCGGGGTTGAACGTCTCGCACACGACCGCGAGCGGCCGCGCCGCGTGCCACAGCACGTAGGCGCGGAACGCCGCCGACCCGGACCCGAGGGGCCAGGGCCTGCGACCGACCGCCATGAGCGTGCGGCTGTGCGCGATTCCCACGGAGCGCAGCGCAGCGCCGACGGGAGCGCCGCCGGTCAGGCACTGGCGCACGGGCTCCGGCACGTCCGCACGCGCCACCACCTGGTTGACCGACCAGACCCGTTCGCCTGGACCGACCAGTGCCGAACACCGAACCAGCAAAGGCTCTTTCCCGGACCGCAGCACGTCGAGGATTTCACGTGGTACCCGTGACGCGGGCACCGGATCGCGGACTTCGCGGAGTACGCGCAACGGGCCGTCCGCCATCGCGACGAGGGAGGTTGTGGTCAATCCGCGGCCGCCCAACAACCCGCGAGTGGACGAACAACGGAACCGGGCGATCGCGGCCGCGATATCAGGCTGGTTCCGCATCTCCTCGTCCGGGAAGTCCACCGGAATCCGCGTCGAAGTCATTTCCCGTTCCATTCCAGCCGGGCGCCAGGTGGAGCGGACCGCTTTTCCGGCCCGCTCCACCTGGCGAACAGGTCAATGACGGACTTGCTTCATCGCATCGACGAGCGTCGCCGGGGCGGTCACGATCCCGGTGGTGGCGCTGGCGACCAGTGCGGCCGCCCCTTCGCCGGCCGCCCCGCCACCGTTGATGAAGTTCGTGAAGGCGGTCGCGAAGGTGGGCTTGGGGTGCTCATCATTGGTCGCCGCCGACGCGGCGGCCGCTCCACCGAACGAGAACAACGCGGCGAGAGCGAGGACGACAGGAATCTTTTTCAACATGTGCACTCCCTGAAGCGGGCTATCGGAACACGACGCGGCACAGCAAACCACCCGTTTCCGGACCACGCCATTCGCGGTCACGCTAATGAGTGGCGCCGTTCATTTCCGAACCCGCGACGGGGAATTCGGCTACTCCCCTTCCGCGGCCTCCGCGTGGCGATCGAAAAGCGTGCCGAGCGGCGCCGCCCGGCACGCGCCGGGGCCTGCCCCGAGAGCCCGAGCTACTCCTCTTCCACGGCCTCCGCGCGACGGTCGAAAAGCGTGCCGAGCAGCGTCGCCGACGTGGCGGAGCCCAGTGCGATCGTCCAGCCGACCGGGCCCAGCGGGGTGCAGCCGAAGAACCGGCTCACCCCGGGCGTCTGGATCACCAGCGCCAGCGCCGCGGCCGAACCCAGCGAGGCGGCCAAAGTGGACACATCGACACCGCCGGTCACGAGCGTCTGCCCCAGCTGCGTCCCGACGAGGCTCGCCAGCGCGACCGTGCTCGCCCGCCTGCCGCGGCCGGTGAAGCGCGCCAGCGTCCACGCCGTCGTCGCGCCGAGGGTCGTCACCCCGGCCCGGACGCCGATGTCCCGCTGCAATGCCTTGCCCAGCGAGCTTTCCGGCCCCTCGCTGAGCAGCTCGGTGCCCCCGGTCGGCCTGCGCAGCGCGATCGCGAGCGCGGGGGCCAGGTCGGTCAGCAGGTTGACCAGCAGCAGCTGCCGCGCGGTGAGCGGGGACCGGCCGGTGAGGGCCGCACCCAGCACGCTGAACGCGATCTCCCCCAGGTTGCCGCCCAGCAGGATCGCCAGCGCCTCACGCACCGAAGCCCACATCGCGCGGCCCTCGACCAGCGCCGCGATGATCGTTTCCAGCCGGTCGTCGGTCACCACCAGGTCGGCGGCGGCCTTCGCGGCGGGCGTGCCGTGACCGCCGAGTGCGATGCCGACGTCCGCGAGCCGGATCGCCGGGGCGTCGTTCGCCCCGTCACCCGTCATCGCGACCGTGCGCCCGATCCGCTGGTACGCCTTGATGATGCGCACCTTCTGCATCGGGCTGCACCGCGCCACGACGTCGACGGTGCGCAGCGTCTCGGCGAGCTGCTCCTCGTCCAGCTCCTCCAGCTGCGCCCCCGTCACGACGTGCAGGTCGGCGTCGTCCTCGGTGACCTCGTTCGCGATGGCCTCACCGGTGTCGGGGTGGTCGCCGGTGATCATCACGATCTGCACGCCCGCCGCCCGCAACTGGGCCGCCGCTTCCGCCGCGCTGCCGCGCACGGGGTCCGCGATCCCGACGAAACCGCGGAACTCCAGGTCCCGCACCGCGTCCTCGTCCACTGTGGACGTTTCGAGCGGGCGTTCCGCCACGGCCAGCACGCGCTGCCCGGCCTGCGCGAGCTTCCGCATCCGGCTGGACATCTTCCGCCGCGCCGCCTTGTCGAGCGAGCAGCGTGGCAGCACCGCCTCCGGTGCGCCCTTGACGCTCAGCACGACCTGACCGTCGGCGCGCCCCGCCACCGCGTGGTACCCGCGGGACGGCTCGAACGGCACCGAGTCCAGCGGCTCCCACTCGCCGAGTTCCGCGTGCTCCGCGCTCGCCAGCACCGCTCGGTCTGTGGCGCGCGGCAGCTCGGTCGGGTCGTCGGCGTGCGGGGTCGCTCGCACCGCGACGGCGAGCACCTTCCGCAGCTCCGGGGTCAGGTCGTCCACGCGGCGCCGGGAGCGCCCGTCGTCGATCTCGTTGACGGTCAGCTTGCCCTCGGTCAGGGTGCCGGTCTTGTCGAAGCACAGCACGTCGACGCGGCCCAGTGCCTCGATGCTGCGGGGGTTGCGCACGAGCGCGTTGTGCTCGGCGAGGCGCCGGGCGGCGGCCAGCTGCGCCGCGTTCACCAGGAACGGCAGCCCCTCCGGCACGGACGCGACCGCGAGGTTGACGGCCGCGGACATGCTCTCCCGCAAGGGAATTCCCCGCACGAGCCCGGCACCGGCGACGGCGACCGCCGAGCCCAGCGCGGCCGGCATGCTCTTGCGCGTCAGCTCCGACAGCCGGTGCTCCACGCCGGTGGTCGGCGCGTTCTCGCGTGCCAGCGCCATGCTGCGGCCCGCCTCGGTGTCGTCCCCGGTCGCGACGACGACAGCCGTCGCACGGCCCGCGGCGACCGTCGTGCCCTCGTACAGCATCGACGTGCGCTCGGCGACGTCCGCGGCGACCACGGGCGACGAGTCCTTGGCGATCGGCAGCGATTCGCCCGTCAACGACGATTCGTCCATCTCCAGCGCGTCGGCGGTCAGCAACCGGCAGTCGGCGGGAACGACATCCCCCGAGTCGAGCAGCACGATGTCGCCCCGCACGAGTTCGTCGGCGCTGAGGGTGCGCTCCTCGCCGTCCCGCAGCACCGTCGCCGTGGTCGCCGACCGCCGCAGCAGGTCGGCGAGCTGCCGTTCGGTGCGCACCTGCTGCACACTGCCGACGACGGCGGACAACGCGGTGATCCCGGCGACCAGCAGCGCGTCCGACGGGGAACCCACGGACGCGGAAAGCGCCGCGCCGCCGAGCAGCACGGGGGTCAGCGGGTTCGACAGCTCGGCGAGGAAGGCGTTGGCGAAGCTGGTGCGTTCGGCCACCCCGCCCGGCGCGATCCGCTTGCGCGACTCCGTTGTGGACAGTCCTTTGTGGTCGGTTTTGAGCCGTTCCAGCACGACGTCCGCCGGCATCAGGTGCCAGGGCGCGACGGCCGCGTCGAGCACGGGCGGCCGCAGCCGCCCCGCGCGCCGGTGCGCGTTGGCCAGTGCGATCCCGGCGCCCACGTTCACCGCGCGCAGGCTCCGGCTCGCCGGGCTCGTCCGGCCCCGCTGCAGCGCGCTCACCGCGCCGACCCCGCTCGCCCCGGCGGCGAGGCGGATGCCGTCGCGGTCGATGTCCCGCGCCACGCACACCGCCTCGATCACCAGGCCCGCCACCGCGATGTCGTCGCCGACCAGCAGGTGCGCACCCCACGGCGGCGCCTCGCCCTCGCCGTGCACACCGATCCCGCAGTCCGACGCACCCAGTGCCTGCCGGTCGCCCGACACGAGCAGCACGACGCGTCCTTCGCCCTGCAACTCCCGCACGGACGCGACGAGCCGGTTGCCGCCGGGCACCGTGCGGTCGGCGTCGAACGACGGTTCGTCCCCGTTCGCGCTGATGATCGGCAGGTTGGCGCGGCGTGCGGCGGCGACGAGCGTGGCGATGCCCGGCGGGGTCTCGCGTTTCAGCCCCAGCACGGCACGCAGTTCGTCCCCGCACCACACGCCCAGCACGGCGGCCGCGCCACCCCGCAGCAGTTCCCCGGCCTCGGCCGAATCCGGGTCCAGCGGGGTCAGCCGCCAGCCGTCGGCGCTGCGCTCCTCCTTGGGGCGCTTGGGGTCGAACAGCTGCCAGATCCGGTCTACGACACCTTCGCTGTCAGAAAGCGTTTTCAGCTCACTTGGCGCCATCCGGCCCGTCTCGAGCGCGGCCTCGTCGACCACGACGGTGTCGATGACGTCGAGCCGCCGGAGCACGGAGCGGTCCATCACGAGCGTGCCGTGCCGGGCGAGCACCCGGCCGAGGTGCGCGCCGAACGCCGAGCGCCCCGCCTCCGCGGCTTTCGGCAGCGACGCGAGCCCGATGCCGAGCGCGCGGCGCGGGCCGAACGGCAGCATCACGCCCGCGGCCAGCGCACCGGCCGCCAGCGCCTTGCGTTCGTAGTCCTCGGCGGGACCGTCGGGCAGCGGGCGCGGGCGTTCGACCACGACCGGATCGGCGGCCGCGTCCTCCGGTCCGGTGATCAGCTTGCTTTCGGCGGCACACCAGGCCTTCGAGTAGGCCTTCGCCTCCCGCCACTGCTCGACGCGCTGCGCGGTGTCGAGCAGCGTGCCCTCGCCCCCGGCGGCGAGACCGTGTGCGAGGGCGCCGGCGATCGACGTCGCCGAGTCGGCACGTTCCCCGCTTCCCGCGCGTTTCGCCGCCAGCTCCCGGAGCTTCGGGTGCAGGTCGAAGACGCTCGGCAGCGCGGCGACCTCGGCGGGCAGCGGCGCCCACGGCGCGACCCGGGTGATCGCCGACAGCCCGAGCCCCACGGCGTTCGCGGCGAGGGTGGGCAGCAGGCGCGTGCCGCGGATGCCGTCGGCGGGGTGGTGCAGTTCGTCCTCGGCGGCCTGTTCCTCCTCGGTTTCCGGTTCGGCCTCGGCGCGCTCGACGGCCCGCACGAGCTCCTCGGTCGCGGGCGCGGGATCGCCGACGGCGATGATCACGCGGGAGGAGGGCGCGTTGACCCGCGCCCAGTGCACGCCCTCGTACTTCTCCAGCTCACGCTCGATGCGGCGGGCGACGCGTTCGCCGCCCGCCCCGTGCACGCCGTGCGCCTCGATGTGCAGCCGCCCCGGGCACGACCACACCTGCCGCCGCTGCCGTCCACCCAGCACGTCGCGGACCACGCCGGCGACCGCGCCCATCGTGGACAGCGGTCCCGGCACCCGTACACCCAGCAGCCGCATCGGCACCTCCCTCTCCCGTGGAAGGAGGTGCCCAGTCCGGCCCGGGTTTATGCCTCGACCGAGTCGGCGACCGCGTCGCCCAGCTCCGCCGTGGTGGCCTTGCCGCCGAGATCGGGCGTCGCGACCTCGCCCGTCGCGAGCACCTGCTCGACCGCCGCGTACACCGCGCGCGCCGCCTCGGCCTCGCCGAGGTGCTCCAGCATCATCGTGCCCGCGAGGATCTGCGCGACGGGGTTGGCGATGCCCTTGCCCGCGATGTCGGGCGCGCTGCCGTGCACGGCCTCGAACATCGACGGGTGCTCGCGCTCCGGGTTGATGTTGCCCGACGGCGCCATGCCCAGCCCGCCGGTGACCGCGGCCGCGAGGTCGCTCAGGATGTCACCGAACAGGTTCGAGGCCACCACCACGTCGATCCGCTCCGGCTGCTGCACCATGCGGGCGGCCAGCGCATCGATGTGGCACTGTTCACTGTGGACGGTCGGGAAGTCGGCGGCGACCTCGGCGAAGATCTCGTCCCAGAACGGCATCGTGTGGATGATCCCGTTGGACTTGGTGGCCGAGACGACGCGCCCGGTGCGGGTCTGCGCCAGCTCGAACGCGTAGCGGATGATCCGCTCCACGCCCACGCGCGTGAACACCGACTCCTGCAGCGCGAACTCGCCGGGCAGCCCGCGGTTCTGGCGGCCGCCCAGCTCGGAGTACTCGCCCTCGGAGTTCTCCCGGACGATCACCATCTCCAGCTCGTCGGCCGTGCGGTCCTTCAGCACCGACGTGGTGCCCGGCAGCAACCGCACCGGACGCAGGTTCACGTACTGCGAGAACGCGCGCCGCACCGGGATGAGCAGGCCCCACAGCGAAACGTGGTCCGGCACGCCGGGAAAACCCACGGCACCGAGCAGGATCTGGTCGAACCCGGACAGCTGCTCGATCCCGTCCTCCGGCATCATCCGGCCGGTCTCGGCGTAACGCTCGCAGCTCCAGTCGAACTCGGTCCACTCCAGCGTGAACCCGAACCGCTTCGCCGCGCGGTCGAGCACCTTGCGGGCCTCGGCCTGGACGTCCACGCCGATGCCGTCACCGGGGATGCTCGCGATGCGGTAGGAGCTCACAGAGCGACCGCCACGTACTTGATCTCCAGGAACTCGTCGATGCCGACGGCGCCGCCCTCGCGGCCGAGCCCCGACTGCTTGACGCCGCCGAACGGCGCCGCCGGGTTGGACACGATGCCCTGGTTGAGCCCGATCATCCCGGCCTCCAGGTTTTCCGAGACCCGCAGCGCGCGCTTGAGGTCGTTGGTGAACACGTAGCTCACCAGACCGTACTCGGTGTCGTTGGCGGCGGCGACCGCTTCGTCCTCGGTGTCGAACACCGTGATCGGCGCCACCGGGCCGAAGATCTCCTCGGTGGCCATGCGCGCGTCGCGGGGCACGCCGGTGAGCACGGTCGCCTGGTAGAAGTTGCCGGGCCCGTCAACGGTGGCGCCGCCGGTGAGCACCCGCGCACCCCGGTCGGTCGCGTCCTGCACCAGCTCGCTGACCTTGCGCACGGCGTCGGAGTCGATCAGCGGGCCGACGACGACGCCGGGCTCGGTGCCGCGCCCCATCGGCAGCGCGGACATGCGCTCGGTGAGGCGGCGGGCGAACTCGTCGGCGACCCCGCGCTGCACGTAGAAGCGGTTGGCGGCGGTGCAGGCCTCGCCGATGTTGCGCATCTTCGCCTGCATCGCGCCGTCCACCGCCGCGTCGAGATCGGCGTCGTCGAACACCAGGAACGGCGCGTTGCCACCCAGCTCCATCGACGTGCGCAGCACCTTGTCGGCGCACTGCTCCAGCAGCTTCCGGCCCACCGCGGTGGAGCCGGTGAAGGACAGCTTGCGGGCCCGGCCGTCGCGGATCAGCGGCTCCATGACTCCGCCGGGGTCGGTGGTCGTGACCACGTTGAGCACGCCCGCGGGCAGCCCGGCCTCGGTGAGGATCGCCGCGAGCGCGAGCATCGACAGCGGGGTCTGCTCGGCCGGCTTGATCACCATCGTGCAGCCCGCCGCGATCGCCGGGCCGATCTTGCGCCCGCCCATCGCCATCGGGAAGTTCCACGGCGTGATCAGCAGCGTCGGGCCGACCGGCTGCTTGGTGACGAGGAAGCGGCCGGCGCCGTTGGGCGCGACCTGGTAGCCGCCGTCGATGCGCACGGCCTCCTCGGAGAACCAGCGGAAGAACTCGGCGGCGTAAGCGATTTCGCCCTTCGCCTCGGCCAGCGGCTTGCCCATCTCGAGCGTCATGAGCAGGCCGAGCTCGTCGGTGCGGGCGAGCAGCAGTTCGTAGGCGCGGCGCAGGATCTCGCTGCGCTCGCGCGGGGCGGTGCGCGCCCAGTCGGCCTGCGCGGCGACCGCCGCGTCGAGCGCGGCCAGCCCGTCCTGGGGCGTCGCGTCGGCGACCTCGCACAGCACCTCGCCGGTGGCCGGGTCCTCGACGGCGAACGTGCGGCCGCCGGTCGCGGGCACCCACTTCCCGCCGACGAACAGCTCCTTGTGCACGCCCTCGACCACGCTGGTCTCGCTCACATCCGCCTCCGTGTGGATTGCACCAGTTCACCGGCCATGCTATGCATATTGTCAACAATCTACAACCCGGTCGAGGAGTGCCGACATGGCTCAGCTGTCCCCCCTGCTCAAACAAGCCACGCCCGTCGTCGTCGACCGGGGTGAAGGGGTCTACCTCTACGACGTGGACGGCAGGCGCCACCTGGACTTCACGGCCGGGATCGGCGTCACCAGCACCGGCCACTGCCACCCGAAGGTCGTCGCGGCGGCGCAGGAGCAGGTCGGCAAGCTGATCCACGGGCAGTACACGACGGTCATGCACCAGCCGCTGCTCAAGCTGACCGAGCGGCTCGGGGACGTGCTGCCCGCCGGCCTGGACTCGCTGTTCTTCGCCAACTCCGGCAGCGAGGCGGTCGAAGCCGCGCTCCGGCTGTCCCGGCAGGCGACCGGCCGCCCCAACGTGATCGTGTTCCAGGGCGGCTTCCACGGCCGGACCGTCGCGGCGGCGACGATGACCACCTCGGGTACGCGCTTCAGCGCCGGGATCTCCCCGCTCATGGGCGGCGTGCACGTCGCTCCGTTCCCCTACGCCTACCACTACGGCTGGGACGAGCAGACCGCGACGGAGTTCTGCCTGCGGGAACTGGATTACCTGTTCGCGACCGTGAGCGCGCCGAACGAGACCGCGGCCTTCTTCGTCGAGCCGGTGCTCGGCGAGGGCGGTTACGTCCCCGCGAACACGGCGTTCATGCAGGGCCTGCGGGCACGCGCGGACGAGCACGGCATCCTGCTGGTCCTCGACGAGATCCAGACCGGTTTCGGGCGCACCGGGAAGTTCTGGGGACACGACCACTTCGGCGTGCGGCCGGACGTGGTGACGATCGCGAAGGGCCTGGCCAGCGGTTTCCCGCTGTCCGGCATCGCGACGTCCAAGGAGCTGATGGCCAAGGCGTTCCCCGGTTCGCAAGGCGGCACCTACGGCGGCAACGCGGTGTCGTGCGCAGCCGCGCTGGCGACGCTGGACGTCATCGAGGAGGAGGGCCTGGTCGCGAACGCGGCGGCCCGCGGGCGGCAGCTGCTCGAAGGCGCGCGGCTGGTCGGCGACAAGACGCCGGGCATCGGCGAGGTGCGCGGGCTCGGCCTGCTGGTGGGCTCCGAGTTCACCACCGCCGACGGCAAGCCCGACACCGCGACCGCGCAGGCCGCGCAGCAGGAGGCCGCCCGGCGCGGACTGCTGCTGCTGACGTGCGGCGCGTACTCCAACGTCGTCCGGATGATCCCGCCGCTGGTGGTGAGCGCCGAGCAGATCGACGAGGCGCTCGGCATCTGGGGCGAGACCGTCGCGGCCGTGACCAAGTAGAGGAGAGACGTGGCCCGCTACATCACCATCACCCTCGACAAGCGCGGGGTGTCCTGCCGCGCGGTGCTGCTCGACCGGGAGGCCCCGCGCACGTGCGAAGCGGTGTGGAACGCGCTGCCGCAGAGCGGTTCGGCCTACCACGCGAAATACGCGCGGAACGAGGTGTACACGCTGGTCCCGCCGTTCGCGGACCCGAAACCGGGGCGGGAGAACCCGACCATCACCCCCATTCCGGGCGACGTGGTGTATTTCGGCTTCGAGGCGTGGGAAATCGGCAATCCGGCCTACGGTTACGAGGATTCCAGCGAAGCGCACAGCGACCGCGGTGCGACGGATCTGGCCATCTTCTACGGGCGGAACAACCTGCTCATCAACGGCGACGCCGGCTGGGTGCCCGGAAACGTGTTCGCCACGATCGTCGAGGGCCTGCCGGAAATGGCGGCCGCCGCGCAGGACCTGTGGCTGCGCGGGGTGGAGGGCGAGACCCTCTCGTTCGCCAGGGCGGAGTAGGCGCGAGCACAGCGGGTGAAGGGCGCCAGACCCCCGGCGCCCTTCACCCGTTCGCATGAAAGTAGCGAAATCACGGGGCGTGCCTTGACCTTCACCCGTTCGGGAGACATCCATCCCGGCTTGCCGCATCAAGATCGCCATTACCGCACGTCACCGTTTCGGGTGGGGCTACCAACCGTGCAGCACCCCGTACGGGGGACCCCCGGCACAAAACCCGAACGTGTTACACGTTTAACCTGTGAGGCTTTCAGCGCCGAACGGCGGCCGCTTTCCCCCGGCGCGGGGGCGCGTTGACAGCGGGCCCGCACGGGTGGAAATCTCCTCCTCGCTTTCGAAAGCAAGGGCACATTCGAAAAACAGTTGAGGAGCTTTTCCATGCACGCGTTCGGAGCGCACTTCCACTACTGCCACGACGTTCTCACCCACGTCGTCGCCGGGCTGGTCCACTTCGTGGGCTGGCTGGTCTGATTCCGAACCCACCGACGGAATGAGCGCGGGGCCGGCACGAATTGGCGCGGGCCGGCCCCGCGTTTTCCGTGAAAAGGGAAATCCCTGACATGAGACCCGGACGTGCTCGCCTGCTCGCGGGGTTCCCGTGGCGGGCACGTCCGGCCCAGCGCCGGTGCGCGTTCACGCGGCGGCCCTTCCACCCGCACCGCCGCTTCCACCGAGATCACCGGGAAGTTACCCGCCCGTACTAGGCTGCGACCAGCAACGCGTACGGGAAGGCGGGTGCACGTCATGGGTGACGCGGCAGCACGGTTCGCCGAGATCGTCGGCAGGACCCATCTGCTGGCCGGGGACCAGGTCAGCGAGGACTACGCGCACGACGAGTCCCTGACCACGGAACCCCGCAAGCCGGCCTTCGTGGCCAAACCCGCCACCGCCGAGGAAGTCTCGGCCCTGCTCGTCGCGGCCGGGGAGCACGGCGTCCACGTCACCGCGCGCGGAGCGGGCAGCGGCATGTCCGGCGCGGCGCGGCCCCGCGAGGACGGGCTGCTGATCTCCTTCGAACGCATGAACTCCGTGCTCGAGATCGACACCGGCAACCAGGTCGCCGTCGTCCAGCCCGGCGTCAGCCTCGCTGAGCTTGACGAGCGGGCCGCCGAAGCCGGGCTGTCCTACCCCGTCTACCCCGGTGAGCTGAGCGCGTCCGTCGGCGGCACGGTCGGCACGAACGCGGGCGGGATGCGGGCCGTCAAGTACGGCGTGACGCGCCACAACGTGCTGGGGTTGCAGGCGGTGCTGCCGACCGGCGAGATCATCCGGACCGGCGGCCGCACCTCGAAGATCTCCACGGGTTACGACCTCACGCAGCTGATCATCGGCTCCGAGGGCACTCTCGCGCTGGCCACCGAGGTCGTCGTCAAGCTCGCCCCGCGGCTGGCGCACTCCGCGACGCTGCTCGCCCCGTTCGGGGACCTGGACCAGGTGATGCGGGCCGTGCCGCGGATACTGGAGGCCGGGCTCGCGCCGCACATCCTCGAGTACATCGACAACCTGACGATGGCGGCGATCACCTACAACGAGAAGCTGTCGCTCGGCATCCCGGACGAGGTGCGGGATGCCACGCAGGCCTACCTGGTGGTGGGGCTGGAAAACCGGGAGGCCGACCGCCTCGACGGCGACGTCGAGCGGGCCGGTGAGCTGCTCGGCGAGCTCGGGGCGAGCGACGTGTACGTGCTGGAAGGCGGGTCGGCGCGCAAGCTGATCGAAGCGCGGGAAAAGGCTTTCTGGACGGCGAAGGCCGCCGGGGCCGACGAGATCATCGACGTGGTCGTGCCCCGCACGGAGATGCCCGGTTTCCTCGCGGAGGTGCGGGAACTGGCGACGGCGGCCGAGGCGGGCGCGGTCGGCTGCGGGCACGCCGGGGACGGGAACCTGCACCTGGGGATCTTCTGCAAGGACCAGGAGAAGCGGTACCGGCTGCTGCACGACGTCTTCGCGGCCGCGATAGCCCGCGGCGGCGCGATCTCCGGGGAACACGGCATCGGGCAGGCGAAGAAGCGGCACTACCTGGAGCTGGAGGACCCGGCGAAGGTCGCGCTGCTCCGGCGCCTCAAACAAGCCTTCGATCCCCAAGGCATCCTCAACCCCGGCGTCCTTTTCGATTAGGTTGTCCTTTCGGAGCGGCGGAGCCGCTTCCACCACCCGAGCAACCGGCACCGCCGCGGGTTCTGAGGCGGTTCCTCGCGAGGACAGCGCCTCCGTGGTGACCTGGCGGTCATGAGGAGGCGATCCCGGAGCGAGGGGCCGCCTCAGGTTCCGCCACCCGCACCGCTACGCAAGCCGCAACAAACAGGTTTTAGGAGCAACATGAACGGCGCGCAGTCACTGATCCGGACACTGGTCGACGCGGGTGTCGACGTGTGCTTCGCCAATCCCGGCACGTCCGAGATGCACTTCGTCGCGGCGCTGGATTCCGTGCCGGAGATGCGGGGCGTGCTCGGCCTGTTCGAAGGCGTCGTCACGGGGGCGGCGGACGGGTACGCGCGCATCGCGGGGAAGCCCGCCGCCACCTTGCTGCACCTCGGGCCGGGGCTGGGCAACGGCCTGGCGAACCTGCACAACGCGCGCCGCGCGCACACGCCGGTCGTCAACGTCGCCGGTGATCACGCCACGCACCACAAGAAGTACGACGCGCCGCTGGAGTCGGACATCCTCGCGGTCGCCGGCTCGCTCCAGGGCTGGGTCCGCGAGTCGCACAGCACCGCGGACGTCGGGGCGGACGCCGCGGCCGCCGTCGCCGCGTCGATGGACCCGCCGGGCCGGGTGGCGACGCTGATCCTGCCCGCGGACGTCTCGTGGGGCGACGGCGGGACAGCCGTGGCACCCATCCCGCCACGCAAGCCGCACGCCGTGGCGCCCGGCAAGGTGCAGGCCGTGGCCGAGGTGCTGCGGTCCGGTGAGCCGGTCGCCGTGCTGATCGGTGGTCCCGCGTGCCGTGAGGCCGGGTTGCGCGCGGTCAGCCGCATCACCGCGGCGACGGGGGCGAAGGCCTTCATCGAGACGTTCCCCGCGCGGCTGGAGCGGGGCGCGGGTCTGCCGACCATCGAGCGGCTGGGGTACCTCGCCGAGCAGGCGACCCACCAGCTCAGCGGCATCAAGCACCTGATCGTCGCCGGCACGAAGTCCCCGGTGTCGTTCTTCGCGTACCCGGGCAAGCCCAGCGACCTCGTGCCGGAGGGCGCGCAGGTGCACACGCTCGCCGAGCTGGACCACGACGTGGTCGGCGCGCTCGAAGCACTCGCGGACGAGGTCGCGGCCGGGGTCGAGCCCGTGCTGCAGGAGGCGCGGCGGCCGGAGCTCCCGTCCGGTCCGCTGACAGCGCAGAACTGGGTCGAGGTGATCGGCGCGCTGCTGCCGGAGAACGCGATCATCTCGGACGAAACGAACACTTCCGGCGTCCTGCTGCCGAACGCCACGGCGGGCGCGCCCCGGCACGACGTGCTCACCCTGACCGGTGGCGCGATCGGGCAGGGTCTCCCGGTCGCGACGGGTGCCGCGGTGGCCGCCCCGGACCGCCCGGTGATCGCACTGCAGGCCGACGGCAGTGCGCTGTACACGATTTCGGCGCTGTGGACGCACGCAAGGGAAAACCTCGATGTCACGACGGTCATCCTGAACAACAGCGCTTACGCCATCCTGCGCATGGAGCTGCAGCGGGTGGGCGCGGAAAGCAGTGGCCCCAAGGCGAACGCGCTGCTCGATCTGTCCAAACCGGACATGGACTTCGCGAAGATCGCCGAGGGCATGGGAGTCCCCGCCACCAGGGCGACGACCGCCGAGGAACTGGCGGAGCAGTTCCGGGCCGCGCAGGCGGAGCCGGGCCCGCACTTGATCGATGCGGTCGTGCCCCCGTTGTTGTGACGGGCAGAAAGCGCTTCCCCATCATTCCGACGAGCAATCGGACAGCTCATCCGCGTGCTCGCCGGAGGTACCGTCGTCGCGTCATCTCAGTAGCACTCCACGACGACGAACGGGAGTAACTGTTGAAGATCACGACGCGGACGAGACGGATGGCCTCGGCCGGTATCGCACTGGCAACCGCGGCGGCGGCGACGGTCGCGATGGCGACGCCTGCCTCCGCCAGCTACGACCAGTGCGCCGACGGCTGGTTCTGCATGTGGGAGAACAACGCCTACACCGGCTACTTCTACGGCCTGCTCAACGCGGACTCGCCGAACTTCGGCAACGATTTCAACGACAAGATGACCTCGTACTGGAACCGCTCGCAGGACAGGTGGCTCGTCTTCTCCGACTCCAACTACAGGGGCGTCTGCATGACGATCGAACCCGGTCAGTCGAGGTCCGCGGTGCCACCGGAGATCAACGACACGGCGACGTCGGCACGGCGCTGGGTGCCCTCCGACGCGAACATGTTCTGCCAGTTCTGACCGTCCTCAGTGGACTGACACGTCATCGCCGGGAAGTGGTTCCCCGCGATCGGCACGCAGGCCGTCGAGGGAGATGTGCAGCAGCCTGCGCCACATCCGCGGGCGGCACTCGTCGGTGACCTGGACGGCGTGCCCCAGTGAGACCAGCAGGAGCAGCAGGTCGTCGGTGGTCACGCCGGGGCGCAGCAGGCCAGCGGCCTGGGCGCGGGCGCACAGTTCCTCGATGACGAGGCGAAGCTGCTGGATGCCCTCCAGGTCGGGATCCGACCAGGTCAGCGCGAGGTTCTCCACGATGGCGCGGTGACGGGCGTAGCCGGTCAGGGCCTGCTCGTAGAAGTCGGCGATCGCCGCCCAGGGGTCCTCGGCGGCGATCGCCGCCTGCCGGGCGGACTCGGCCCACCTGGAGAAGTCCTGCCGCAGGACCGTCTGGACGAGGTCCTCCTTCTTCGGGAAGTGCCGGTAGAGGGTGCCCATCCCCACCCCGCTGCGCCGGGCGATCTCGCGCACGTCCACCGCGGCGCCCTGCTCGGCCAGCACTTCGGCGGCGGCCCGCACGATCGCTTCCCGGTTGCGGATCGCGTCCACGCGCGGCGCGCGCCGCGCGGCGTTGTCCGGTTCGGCCACTGCCATGGTGACCAGCATACCGCTTTATCCGGAGCACGTGCTCCACATCTGTGCTAACGTGCGGAGCACGTGCTCCGGTTAGCAGAGGAGATGACATGTCCGATCCATCCACGATTCCCGGGGACGAGACCAAGGCCGCCTGGAACGCCCGGATCATCGCCGAGTTCCGGGCGCACGGCGGGTACGTGCCGTGGAGCACCGAGGAGGAGTTCGCCGCGGGACGTCCCATCCCGCCCCGGTTCTCCGGGTTCGACGAGCGGGGGATGCCGCTGATCCTGGTGCACCACATCGGAGCCAGAACGGGGCGCGAACGGATCAGCCCGTTGTTCTACCAACCGGTCGACAACGGGTGGGCCGTCTTCGCGACTCACGGCGGCAGCCCGAAAAACCCGGCGTGGTACCGCAACCTCGTGGCGCGCCCGCGAACCACGGTCGAGGTGGGAGCGGAAACGGTGCCGGTCGTGGCCAGGGTCGCGGAGGGCGCGGAGCGCGAGCGGATCTGGGCGAAGGAGATAGCGCTCGTCCCGAAGTTCGCCGAGTTCGAGGCGGCCTCCGGCAGGCAGATCCCCGTCGTCGTGCTGGAACGCGTCCGGGAACCCTAGTGGCAAGGGAAAAGGCGCCCTCCCCCGACCGGGAGAGAGCGCCTTTTCCCTTGCCCTTACTCGAAGATCTCGCCGTTCTCGGCCTTCTTCACGAGGCTCTCCGGCGGCTGGAAGTGGTCACCGTACCGCTCGGCCAGCTCGCGGGCCCTGGCGACGAAGCCCTTCAGCCCGCCCTCGTACTGGTTGATGTACTGGATCACCCCACCGGTCCACGCCGGGAAACCGATGCCGAAGATCGACCCGATGTTGGCGTCCTGCACCGAGGTCAGCACGCCCTCGTCGAAGCACTTCACCGTCTCCAGCGCCTCGGCGAACAGCATCCGCTCCTGCAGGTCCTTGAACGGGACCTGCGCGCTGCCCGACTTGAACGCGTCCCGCAGGCCCGGCCACAGCCCCGCTCGCTTGCCGTTCTCGTCGTAGGAGTAGAAGCCCGCGCCCGACGAGCGGCCCTTGCGGTCGAACTCGTCGATCATGCGGTCGATCACGGCCTCCGACGCGTGCGGCGTCCAGGTGCCGCCCGCGGCCTCGATCGCCGAACGCGTCTCCTGCCGGATCTTCCTCGGCAGCGTCAGGGTCAGCTCGTCCATCAGCTGCAGCGGCGGCGCCGGGTACCCGGCCTGCGCACCCGCCTGCTCGATCGACGCCGGCTCGACGCCCTCACCGACCGCCGCGACCGCCTCGTTGATGAACGTGCCGATCACCCGCGAGGTGAAGAACCCGCGGCTGTCGTTCACCACGATGGGCGTCTTCTTGATCTGCAGCGTGAAGTCGAAGACCTTGGCGAGCGTCGCGTCCGACGTCTTCTCCCCGCGGATGATCTCCACGAGCGGCATCTTGTCCACCGGCGAGAAGAAGTGGATGCCGATGAAGTCCTCCTGTCGCCGCACGCCCTGCGCGAGACCGGTGATCGGCAGCGTCGAGGTGTTGGAGCCGAGCACCGCGTCCGGGTTGACGATGTTCTCGATCTCGCCGAACACCTTGTGCTTCAGTTCCTGGCTCTCGAACACGGCCTCGATCACGAAGTCGACGCCCTTGAAGTCCTCGGGGTCGGCCGTGGGCTTGATGCGGGCCAGCAACGCGTCCGAGCGCTCCTTCGTGGTCTTGCCGCGAGAAAGCGCTTTCTCCTCCAGCTTGACCGCGTAGCCCTTGCCCTTCTCGGCCGCCTCCAGCGAGACGTCCTTGAGCACCACGTCGATCCCGGCCTTCGCCGAGACGTACGCGATCGCGGCACCCATCATGCCGGCGCCGAGCACGCCGACCTTCTTCGCCGTGTACTTCTCGTAGCCGTCGGGCCGCGAGCCACCGGAGTTGATGTGCTGCAGGTCGAAGAAGAACGCCTTCGTCATGTTCTTCGCGACCTGGCCGGTCGCCAGGCTCACGAAGTAGCGCGTCTCGATCTTCGTCGCGGTGTCGATGTCCACCTGCGCGCCCTCGACCGCCGCGGCGAGGATCGCGCGCGGGGCGGGCATCGGCGCGCCCTTGAGCTGCTTGCGCAGGTTCGCCGGGAACGCGGGCAGGTTCGCCGCGAACGACGGGTTCGACGGCGTGCCACCGGGGATCTTGAAGCCCTTGACGTCCCACGGCTGCTGCGCCCCGGGGTTGGCCTTGATCCACTCCTTGGCCTTCGGCAGCAGTTCGTCCACAGAGGACACGACCTCGTGCGCGAGGCCCAGCTCGACGGCCTTGGCCGGCTTGTGCCGCTGGCCCTGCACGAGCCAGTTCATCACCGCGTTCTGGATGCCCACCAGCCGCACGGTGCGCGCCACGCCGCCACCGCCGGGCAGCAGACCCAGCGTCACCTCGGGGAACCCGAGCACGGTCCCCTTCACGTCGGCGACGATGCGGTGGTGCGCGGCGAGCGCGAGCTCCAGGCCACCACCGAGCGCGGCGCCGTTGATGGCGGCGACCACCGGCTTGCCCAGCGTCTCCAGCCGGCGCATCTGCGCCTTCATCTCGTCGGTGCTGCGGGTGAACTCCGCCGCGTGCTCCGGCGTCGCCTGGATCAGGTCCCTGAGGTCACCACCCGCGAAGAACGTCTTCTTCGCCGAGGTGAGCACGACACCGGTGATCGAGTCCTTTTCGGACTCCAGCCGGTCGACGGTCTTCGCGAAGGACTCGCGGAAGTCGGCGTTCATCGTGTTCGCCGACTGGTTCGGGTCGTCCAGGGTCAGCACGACGATGCCGTCGGAGTCCTGGTCCCACTGAATCGTGTTGGTCATGCTCACACCCGCTCGATGATCGTCGCGATACCCATGCCGCCGCCGATGCACAGCGACAGCAGCGCGCGGCGGGCCTGGCGCCGCTCCAGTTCGTCCACCATCGTGCCGAGGATCATGGCACCGGTCGCGCCCAGCGGGTGCCCCATCGCGATGGCGCCGCCGTTGACGTTGACCTTCTCCTCCGGCAGCTTCAGGTCCTTCATCCACTTCAGCACGACCGACGCGAACGCCTCGTTCAGCTCGAACAGGTCGATGTCGTCGGTGGTCAGGCCCGCCTTCGCGAGCACCTTCTGCGTCGCGGGCGTCGGCCCCGTCAGCATGATCGTCGGGTCGGAGCCGGTGATCGCGGTGGCCACGACGCGCGCCCGCGGCGTGAGCCCGAGGTCCTTGCCGACCTGCTCGTCACCGAGCAGCACCAGCGCGGCGCCGTCGACGATGCCCGACGAGTTGCCGCCGGTGTGCACGTGGTCGATCTTCTCCACCCAGTGGTACTTCTGCAGCGCCACCGCGTCGAACCCGCCGAACTCGCCGATGCCCTCGAACGCGGGCTTGAGCTTGGCGAGGCTCTCCAGCGTGGTCCCGGGGCGGCGGTGCTCGTCGTGGTCGAGGATCGTCACGCCGTTGATGTCCTTGACCGGTACGACGGACTTGGCGAAGTAGCCGCCCGACCACGCCGCCTCGGCCTTCTCCTGCGAGCGGACCGCGAACCGGTCGACGTCCTCGCGCGAGAAGCCCTCGATGGTGGCGATCAGGTCGGCGCCGATGCCCTGCGGCACGAAGTACGTGTCGTAGTTCGTGGCGGGGTCGGTGAACATCGGGCCGCCGTCGGACCCCATCGGCACGCGCGACATCGACTCGACGCCACCGGCGAGGATCAGGCTCTCCCAGCCCGAGCGCACGCGGGCCGCGGCCTGGTTGACGGCCTCCAGCCCGGACGAGCAGAACCGGTTGAGCTGCACGCCGGCGACCGTGTCGGGCAGGCCGGCGGCCATCGCCGCGGCCCGCGCGATGTCGGCGCCCTGGTCACCGACCGGGGACACGACGCCCAGGATGATGTCCTCGATCCTGGCCGGGTCCAGACCGGGGTGGCGCGCCTTGAGCTCGTCGATCAGACCGACCACCAGGTCGATCGGCTTGGTCCCGTGCAGGGACCCGCCCTTGTTCCTGCCACGAGGCGTGCGGATGGCCTCGTAGATGTATGCCTCGTTGCTCACGCGTGCGGCCTTTCCTCGGGTTCACGCTAATCCTCATTAACATAATCCGCCTGAATCCCCAGGTGTCAACCGGTTGCCGTGTGATCCGCGCGAGCTAGAGTGGTCTCACCATGACGACCCCCAGAAGCCGTCGCGCCGCCGACCGCCGCCACCAGCTCGCCGCCTGTGCGGCCGAGCTGTTCCGCGCCCGCGGCTACCACGGGGTGGGCATCAACGACATCGCCGCGGCGGCCGGCGTGACCGGCCCCGCGCTGTACCGGCACTTCGCCGACAAGCAGGCCGTGCTCGCGTACGTGCTCCTCTCCGCCGTACGCGACATGGAGACGGAGACCACCCGGGCCCTGAGCACGCTGGGCAAGCCGGACGCCGAGCAGGTGGACCGCCTGCTCGACGGCATCGCCGCCGCATCGGTCGAGCGGCGCGACGTGGCGGCCCTGTGGCGCTGGGAGGGCAAGCACCTCTCGCCCGAGGACCAGCGGGAGATCGGCCGCCGCTCCAGCGCGATCCTCACGTCCTGGGCGAAGGTGCTGATGGAGCAGCGGCCGGAGCTGTCCGCGTCGGACGCGGAGCTGCTGTGCTGGGCGGCGCTGAGCGTGTTCGGCAGTGTCTCCGTCCACCACACGACGGTGGCCAAACGCCGGTTCGTGCAGTTGCTCACCGAGCTCGCCAAACGCGTGCTGCAGGCCGATCTGCCCGAGGCGGGTGAGGCCGCGCCACCGGTTCCGGTGAGCAACCTCGGCACGTCCTCCCGCCGCGAGCAGCTGCTCGCCGCGGCCGCCGAGCTGTTCCACCGCCGCGGCTTCCACGACGTGAGCATGGAGGACATCGGCGCGGCCGCGGGCATCGCGGGACCGAGCGTGTACCGGCACTTCCCCAGCAAGGCGAGCCTGCTCCACGCGATCGCGCGCCGGGCGGCCGACCGCCTCGCGCTCGGCACGGAGGAGGCGCTGCGCGGGAGCTCGGACGAGGCGGAGGCACTACGCCGGCTGGTGGACTCCTACGTGCGCGTGCTCACCGGATCGGCGGAGCTGAGCGTGTCGTTCTCCATCGACGGCGTGAACCTGGCCGAGCAGGAACGCGCCGAGCTCGTGCGCGTGCAGCGGGACTACGTCGCCCAGTGGGTGAACCTGCTGTGTGCCGCCCGGCCGGAACTCCCCCCGCGCGAAGCCAAGATCACCGTGCACGCGGCCCTCACGATCGCCAACGACCTCGCGCGCACGCGCCGCCTCAACGCCCGGCCCAACCTGCCCGCGGAGCTGGAGGTCCTGATGAAGACGGTGCTCGCGGTCAGCTGATCGGGTGTTCGATGGCGCCGACTCCCTCGATTTCGAGCCGGAGGGTGTCGCCCGGTCGCAGCCAGTGCCCGTTCTCCATCCCGCTGCCGCCCGGCAGCGTGCCGGTGGCGAACAGCTCCCCGGCGTACAGGTTCTCGCCGCGTGACGCGTGCGCGAGCAACTCGCCCAGCGAATAGCGGGCATCCGCGCTGCGGGGCTCCGCCACGACCTCGCCGTTGATCCGGACGGCGCCGGTGAGCTCGCGCCAGCGCACGGCGTCCGCGGTGACGGCGGTGGCCGACAGCGAGTTGACGAAGTGCTTCGCCTTCTGCGGGCCGAAACCACTGCGCATCTCCGGGATCTGCACGTCCCTGGCGCTGAAGTCGCACAGCACGACGAACGCCGCGATGGCCTGCTCGGCCTCCTCCGGCGAGGCGTCCCGCAGCGGACGGCCGAGCACGAAGCCCAGTTCGAGCTCGTAGTCCAGTGCCTGCGAGTACGGCGGGCAGGAGACCGGCGTGCCGCTCGGCACGAACGTCAGCGCGTTGCTCATGTAGTAGACGGGCTGGCGGTACCAGAGCTTGTTCGGCTGGAACGCGGGGAAAACGCGCCTGGTCAACGCCTCGTACCCGCCCGCGAGGCGCGACACGGCGGGCAGGAAGCGGCGGGCGTAGCCGCGTCCGGCGTCGACCACGTGCTGTTCGTAGATCATGAAGTCGCGGAACGACAACGGCTGGAACGGCAGCAGGACCGCGCCGTCCGCCGGGCGGAGGCGCTCGATCTCCCATTCGTCGCCGAACGGTGGCGCGTACCCGAGTGGGTTCTCGCTGGTGGGCTGCCACTCGTCCGCCGGCCCCTGGCGGGTCTGGAACTCGATGCGGCCAGGGGCGCGGTGCAGTCGTCGGATCTCCATGCGGGCCAAGCTACCGGGATCCGTGCTAACCTACTCACGAGTAGGTAACGGCCGACCAAGGAGTGCCAGGTGGCAGCGCTCAACGGAACACCGCGGCGGAAGCGGGATGTCATGGGGGCGGGGCTCGCCGCGTTGACCAAGCTTGCGGGCAGCAGGACGCTCGAACGCGCGGGACTGCGCGTGCCCGTGCAGAACCTGGTGGGCGCGGCGACGAAGAACGGGTTCCGCGCCGCGGGCGCCGCATCGCGGGCGTTCAAGTCGGCACGGGTGACCGGGAAACCGGCACGTCCGGGCAAGCCCGAGGACAAGGGCCTGTTCGACGTCACGCCCACCGACGAGCAGCAGATGATCGCCGAGACGGTGCGCGAGTTCGCCGCCGAGCAGCTGCGGCCCGCCGCGGCGGAGGCGGACGCGAAGCTCGCCCCGCCGGACGGCCTGCTCGCGCGGGCCGCCGAACTGGGTGTGACGCTCATCGGCATCCCCGAGGAGCTGGGCGGCGCGGCCACGGAGCGTTCGGTCGTGACGAGCGCGCTGATCGCCGAAGCGCTCGCGCACGGCGACCTCGGGCTGGCGGTGGCGGTGCTGGCGCCGTCGGCGGTGAGCACGGCGCTCGTCCTGTGGGGCGACGCGCAGCAGCAGGCCGACTACCTGCCCGCGTTCGTCGGGGAGAACGTGCCGGCGGCGGCGCTCGCGTTGCAGGAGCCGCGCCCGCTGTTCGACCCGTTCAAGCCCGCCGTGAAGGCGCGCCGCACGCCGTCGGGGTACCAGCTGGATGGCGTGAAGTCCCTGGTGCCGCGTGCCGCGCAGGCTGAGTTGTTCATCGTGTCGGCCGACCTCGAAGGCCGTGGACCGGCGTTGTTCGTCGTCGAGTCCTCGTCGCAGGGGTTGACGGTCGAGGCCGAGCCCGCGATGGGCCTGCGCGGCGCGGCGACCGGAAAACTGTTCCTGGACAAGGTGAAGCTGCCCGCGGGCGCGTTGCTCGGCTCGCCCGAGGTGTTCGCCGACGTGGTGCGCCTGTCGCGGCTGGGCTGGGCGGCGCTGGCGACGGGGACCGCGAAGGCCGTGCTGGACTACGTGATCCCGTACGTCAACGAGCGCACGGCGTTCGGCGAACCGATCAGCCACCGGCAGGCGGTGGCGTTCTCGGTGGCCGACATCGCGATCGAGCTGGAGGGCATGCGGCTGGTGACGCTGCGGGCCGCCGCGCGGGCCGAGCAGGGCAAGCCGTACGCGCGTGAGGTCGCGCTGGCCCGGAAACTGGCCGCGGACAAGGGGATGCGGATCGGCAGCGCCGGTGTGCAGCTCCTCGGCGGCCACGGGTTCACGAAGGAACACCCCGTGGAGCGGTGGTATCGCGACCTGCGGGCGATCGGCATCGCCGAAGGCGTCGTCCTCCTCTAGCGCTCCTCCTGTTCCCAGAAAGGCTTTGCTGTGATCAACCTCGAGCCCCCGAAGAAGGCCGGCGCGCTGATCAACCAGGCGTACCAGGCCGCTTCCCAGGTGTTGCGCCCGATTTCGCGGAAGTACGACCGCGCGGAGCACGCCTACCCGAAAGAGCTGGACATGTTCGCCGCGGTCCTCGACGGTTTGAACTCTTCCGGCGAAGGTGGTGCCGGTGCAGCAGGCGTCCGGCGAGAATCTTCCGGGAAAGACTCTTCCGGTAACCGCAACGGCGGCAACCTGAGCACGGTCCTCGGCACGATCGAGATGTGCTGGGGCGATGTGGCGTTGCTGTTGTCGATGCCGCGGCAGGGCCTGGGCAACGCGGCGATCGCGTCGGTCGCGAACGAGGAGCAGCTGGCGCGGTTCGGGAAGCTGTGGGCGGCGATGGCGATCACGGAGCCCGACTGCGGTTCGGACTCGGCGGCCATCACGACGACGGCTGTCGAGGACGGCGATTCGTACGTGCTCAACGGCGAGAAGATCTTCGTGACGTCGGGCCAGCGCGCGGACGCCGTGGTCGTGTGGGCCACTTTGGACCGGTCGAAGGGTCGCGCGGCGATCAAGTCCTTCGTGGTGGAGAAGGGCACGCCGGGCTTCGAGGTCGTGCGCCTGGAGCACAAGCTGGGCATCCGGGCGTCGGACACGGCGGTGCTGCGGTTCGACAACTGCCGCGTGCCGAAGGAGAACCTGCTGGGCTCGCCGGAGATCGACACCAAGAAGGGTTTCGCGGGGGTCATGCAGACCTTCGACAACACCCGTCCCTTGGTGGCAGCCATGGCGGTCGGCCTCGCCCGCGCCGCGCTGGAGGAGACTGCGCGGATCCTGTCCGAGGCGGGCGTGGAGATCGACTACGACAAGCCGGCGAACCTCCAGCACGCCGCGGCGGCGGCGTACCTGGAGCTGGAGGCCGACTACGAGGCGGCGTACCTGCTGACGCTCGAATCGGCGTGGATGGCGGATAACCGCAAACCGAACTCACTGCAGGCCTCGATGGCGAAGGCCAAGGCGGGCCGTTCGGTCGTGGACATCACCCTGAAGTGCGTCGAACTGGCGGGGGCGTTCGGGTACACGGAGGAGTCCCTGCTGGAGAAGTGGGCCCGGGATTCGAAGATCCTGGACATTTTTGAGGGGACGCAGCAGATCCAGCAGTTGATCGTGGCGCGGCGGGTGCTGGGGAAGACGAGCGCGGAGCTGAAGTAGCTGGTGACGCAAGGGAAACCGCCCGGTCGCTTGCCCTTCTCGGGGCTGTGCGACCGGGCGGCTTTCGCGTCGGCGGGGGCGCGGTTTCATGATCAGGCCGCCTCGAGGCCGTCATCGAGGGCAGGCCGTCCGAACACCGCGTCGACGGTCTCACGCGCCCGCTGGTGGCTCGACGGGACGAGGTGCGTGTACGTCCGGAGCTTGAAGCCCGGGTCCGTGTGGCCAAGGTAGTCGGCCAGCTCCGTAATCGACACCGCACGGGCCAGGAGCGTCGAGGCGTAGAAGTGACGGAGCGCATGCATCCGTCCCCGCGGCCATCGGTACTTGATCGCGGCTGTCCGGAACGTTTCGCGCCAAACGACCTTCGTGAACAGGTCTCGGTTCCACAACACGACGCTCTACAACTCGATCTTCCGGTTCGACGACGAGATGATCATCAACACGCACGTGTACGGGTTCCAGGGAGCCCACGCCCCATCCCTCCACCTGCGGAGACTGTCCGCCGGGAACCTCTTCGAGACGTACTCGGAGAGCTTCGAGTCAGTCTGGAACCTCGCCAAGCCCGCCACCTTCTAGGAGGCAGCATGACCCGAGTCGACTACTACAACGACCCGAACGCCCCCAAGGCCAACAGCATCGCAGTAGCGGTCTCGTCGTTCATACAGGACGACCAAGACCGAATCCTGATGATCCGGCGCACCGACAACGATCTGTATTCCATCCCCGGGGGTCAACTGGAGCTGGGCGAGACGTTGGCCGAAGCAGTGGTCAGGGAAGTCCGCGAGGAGACAGGCATCGAGTGCGAGGTCCCGCGAGTGATCGGTTTGTACTCCAACCCTAAGCGTGTCATCGCCTACGACGACGGTGAGGTCCGCCAGGAGTTCTCCATCTGCTTCGAGGCCATCCCGACGAAGGGGCAACTGCGCACCAGCTCTGAAAGCAAGGAAGTCTCCTGGGTCGAGCAGGCAAGGCTAGAACACCTAAACGTCCACCAGTCGATTCGCTTGCGGATGCAGCACGCCGTGGAAGGACGTTCCACTCCGTACTTTACCTAACCGCCATCGGTTCTAAATTCGAACCAACTAGAGACTCTCTATCGCAGATACCGCCGTGAGGATCACTTCATGAACCTCTGCAGCCCCCTGCACCGTCATAGGAACGTCGGATACTCGGACAAAGACTTGATATCGTCCACTCGATCCAAAATGACGTGACGCCCGAGGGAAGCGCTTCAGAGCACGATCAAGCCGCGTATTTAGCGCCATCCTGCCGCTGACCCCTGATTTATAGTTCGACACCGGGAAGTTTCCAACGACTGAGAATTCGATTTCGATCTGGCCAACCTCTACGCCCTTTTTCAGATGCATTTCAGCCAAACGTACTATCAGCTCCAGTTGGCCCGACAGACTGTTGCAGCGCGCGGTCCTTCCCGTAGAAGAATACTTCCCCAAGCCGGCATACAGTCGGGCAACTCTCTCGCAGAACCGTTCTTCTTCTAGATTGTCATTAACAGATGAAGCCAAAATGTATGTCTCAGCACTCGACAGAGCGGCAGCAAACTCCACCATCGTCCCAGGACGCTCCGAGGGCTTTCGCTTTGTTGACGCCACGTACAAATCCATCAAGATAGTTGAAGCTCGCTCTTCTACCCATTCATTAAGGTGCCTCAGTAGTGTCTTCCGATTCCGATCAAAGTCATGACTACTGGGATCCTTCCCCGTGACAACATAGAATAAAAGCTGCCCCATGGAATAGATGTCCACGGTTTCAGCGCGGGCGGATGCCGCGTTGGGTTCATGCAGCTGCTCTGGAGCTGCATAATTGATCACTCCACCAACGCCAGCATTTG
The DNA here is from genome assembly GCF_039542405.1 of Amycolatopsis dongchuanensis. NCBI lineage: Bacteria > Bacillati > Actinomycetota > Actinomycetes > Pseudonocardiales > Pseudonocardiaceae > Amycolatopsis > Amycolatopsis dongchuanensis. Next base: position 43,589 of record NZ_BAABIB010000152.1, on the reverse strand, counting down.
TAGTTATTGTCCGATTTGTTTCATGGTAAGCGAGGTCGAAGTCGGTTAGGTAGGGCTCCGCAACCATAGCTTCATTGACATGAATGATTATGTTCTCAGGTTTAATATCCCTATGTTTCACACCATTGACGTGAGCATGTTCAACCACTTCAGCGATATCCAGCAGAAGTCGAATGCATGCCTCTGAGTCTTCGCGATCAAGACCATGGCGTCGAAGATTTTTACCCTCAATATAATCCATTCCGAATGCGTACGGAGCAACAATAAGCTCGCGCACACGAACAATACGAGGATGCTCGAGGCGCTTCATTCCGAGATACCCGTTTCGGAATCGCTGGACCATAATCTCATCGTCAAGGTGATCATTATGGAATACCTTGAGCGCCCAGGGTTCACCATTTTCTTGGTCTACCCGGAATACCGTTCCATAACCCCCTCGTCCCAATGTGGCGACTACCCTCCCCCCAGCGATAACTTGGTTTTCCTCCACAACCGTGAGGTTTCGACGAAAGGCATCAAATCGCTCACTTAACTTTTTCCATTCTTCCCGACGCTCAATATCAGGCAAGCGGCGGCGGGTATCTTGAAACCATGCCAGCCGGGGCTCGAGCTGCTGAGCGCACTTGAGTGCCCCCCTCTCCAATCGATGTGACCTATCGGCAAATAGTTCACGTTGCTCGAGACTTGCGTATTCGTCTGCAAAAGCAGCCGCTTTCGCTATGTTGCGTTGGATTTCACTAACCGGTATCGGGGGGCCTTTTCTTGCCTCGAATCCACTACCGAGAATTACCGTGCCAGCCACATCACCCTTGAAAACAGGGACTTGCAGTGAAGCTGGTATACTCTTCGACACATACTCGTAAAGATTAAGCAAGCTCACGTTCCCGCTGAAGTCGACCGCATCTCCAAGAAGTCCTTCAACCAACGACCTAGTAAATACACCCTGAGCCGGAACGCCGTTCTCCTTGGCGGTCTCCTCAGGGCGACACGCCGCCAACACGCATCTACTTTCGTTGATTCCCGAAACTTCGCGGTCTATATCCTCGGCCATAATCGGACGCGAATTGGTCCACGTGAATGCCGATCCTGAATGACAACAGTCAAGCACCGCCAGTGCATGACTGTAGATCTTACTAGCCGATTCCATAAGTTGCGCAAGATGCGCGAGCGATATTCCAGGATCATACGGCTTACCGTCAATAGTGATCAGGTGACCTGAGTTTCCTAGAACTTGACCGTGCCCAGCGAAGTAAATGACTAAGAATTCGCGTGCAGCGGGGCCCTCTTCGACATAAGCGAGCTCCGAAATCGTTTCAAGAATATTGGAACGTGTCGCCGTCTCGTCGATTAACAGTTTGCAGTCGAATCCGTACTGCTCAAGACTCAAGCACTCCGCCACGTCCGTCGCATCATGCACGCAGCCACTGAGCGGACACTGGGGATACTTGTCTGTTCCGACAATGACAGCATGCCTCATCTGAACCCACCTACTCAGCCGACCGGAGGGGTGCAACTGGTTCGTACCGCCTGGAGTTGCCACAACGCGAGAGATGTCGCGACACGACAAAAGTACGTTACGAGTGCTTCACGGATGCAGGCAGAATGTAACTTTGCCGAGACCCACCAGAGAACACAGCCTAAGCTCGCGACGATTGCCAGCAAAAGACAGGTTTAACAAGAAGTTAGAACATTACGGGCAACTTGAAGGCAGAGGTAACGATCGGAGGCAAGCACATGACATTTCGTCGAAGGTTGACGGCTCAGAGACCGATCAACACATGCACATGATGTTACTTTATGTCCAATAGAAGCTACGGCCCGCCGCAGTTGCCCCGCTGCGGTAAAGACGTACAACTCGCTACGAGTTCCCAGAAAACTTGCCGAACTTAGCTCTATGGGATCAAGGGCGAGCCGCCGCTGGCGGCGGGCCTGTCGCCTACGTAGCCCCTCGCCTGGGCCGCCGCACCCGCTTCCGACACGGCGGGCTGCCGCTCCGCTCCGCCCGCCGGGCGGAGCGGCCGCCAGTGGGTCACCTGGCGCAGAGCCGCGCGGCGGCGGCACACGGGTCCCCAGAGCCAACGTTGGCCTCCTCTGCGAGCGGTCGTGACATACGGGTCGTTCGTGACTCGATCTCCGTTACGCCTCGTCGTGAGGGACGTCCATGTCGACGCCTGATCTTGACAACGGCCGGTAGTACCGCGTGAAGACGATGAAGCGTGTCTTGACCCGGCACCACGGGCTTCGTATCGGGATGCAGGGTTGGGTGTGGCTGGTCCACCAGGCTTTCTGCAGGCCGTCAGAAGCCAGGGAGCAGCGACAGATGAGGAGAACTAACGAGACGCATCAGTGCAGCTCAGAGGCCGTTTACGACGAAGTGAGCGAGGTCGACGAAACTCGGCTGAGAAATCTTGGACATTTTTGAGGGGACGCAGCAGATCCAGCAGCTGATCGTGGCTCGGCGGGTGCTGGGGAAGACGTCGGCGGAGCTGAAGTAGCTGGTGCGCCGCTTGGTCGCTGCGAACAACGGCGGCCGGGCGGTGCCGCGTTCATGCCTCCGGCGGCACGCTCCGCTGCGCCGGCTCCGCCCGCTGCCCGGCCTGCTGAGCCTCCGCCCGCCCACCCGCCTGCGCGGGCTCCCCAACCGATCCGCTCCGGCCCAGGGCGACGGCACGGCTACTGCCGACCGACGAAAAGCCACCGAGCGCCGCCAGTGCCTGGCGGTGCCGGTCCGAGAGCCGGTAGACCCCGGACGGGCCCGCGGAGGTGACGTAGTCGTCGAAGGTCCGATTCTGGATGCTCAGGTTGCTGATCATCGACCGCGCCGCGTCGGGGGTGGCGCGCAGCGTTCGGCCCGGTTCCTCCACCACGTCGACCAGCAGCACCGTGCGCTCGCCAGCGGAAAAGTCGTCGGCGAGCACGAGTGCCGGGTAGAGCCTGCCGTCAGGGACCAGTGCCACCAGGTCCGCCACGGACAAGCCCCGGTACGCGGGATCGTCCACCACGACCACCCAGTCGTCCCCGATTTCGTCCCGCAACGCCTGCCACGCCCCGTCGTCGCTGAAGTCGGTGCGGACGAGCGGGGTGCGATCGTTTGCAGGCAAAGCAGCCACGAAAACCTCCTGAAGCCGTCGAAGGGGCGCCAGGATATCGAGCCCGCCGCAGCCACGGGGAGGCCCAGTCGGCCGTATTCGGTGAAGATCTCGTCGAGGACCCGCCGGGCCTCCACGTCCGCCTGCTCGCACGCGACCAGCGTCTTCCACAGCGCCCACCCGCGCCCACGCGCCCACGTCGACGGATCGACCGACAGGCGGTCGCGGAACGCCCGCCGGGCTTCACCGGTCAGCAGCGTCCAGGCGATGGCCAGATCGCACGACGGGTCACGGACACCGCAGGCCCCGAAATCGACGTGCCCTGCCAGCGCCAACAAAGCACGCTCGACCCGGGCGTCATAGGTGTGCAGGCTGGCCCCGCGGAACCAGTTGTGCTTACCCGGCTGAGGACCGTCGGCAGCGACAGCCTGCAGGGCGACGAGGAAATCGGCGAGATCGAGCGCGAAGCCGACCGCATCCGGAACGCGGTCCAGGCGCGCCGTTTCCCCGGGGAGCCAGCGGCCGCGCTGGGCAGGCGCACCACCATCGCGTCGCCGAGGTGGAAGGTGAAGTTGTCCCACCCGCCGTCCGGCACGGGCCGGACCGGCAGCCCGGCCCACTGCGGAAACTGCCCGGCGACCAGCCGCCGCACCTGCCCGGCATCGACGCTGACCCGCTGGGGCAGTGGGCCGAGAGCCCCCGAACTCAGCGCTCCTCCGCCTCCTCGCGAGGAGAGCGCAGCCGGTCGCTGGAGGTGTCCCAGGCGATCGGCGACATCCGGATCAGGCCCCGCGCCCGCCGGTCACCCCAGCGCGGCATCAGCACCTTCCGCTCACCGCCACGCCGCCGGTCCCGCAGGTCCACGACCAGCGCGATCCCGAGCAGCACCACGACCACCGCCCCCAAGCCGAGCGCCATCACGAGCCTCCCAGGAAAGCGTCGAGGTGAGCCCACGTGGTCGTCCGGGCCCGGCGCCCCGTGAGCACCCCCAAGTGTCCTCCCGGGGCCACCACGAAGTCCACCGAAGGCGCCGACGGCAGCAGGTCCGTCAGCCGCTCCACGGCCCGCCGCGGGGCGATCGTGTCCGACTCGCCCGCGACCACGAGCACCGGCACGCGCACGCCGCTCAGCGAGATGATCCGGCCGTTCAGGTCCAGTTCCCCGTCCGCGAGGTCGTTCGCGCGAAAGAACCGGTGGTACAGCTGGCCGAACGTCCGCCCCGGGTACGCGAGCATGTTGTCCATCAGGTGCTCCACGGCCTCGAGCTGCGCCAGGAAATCCCGGTCGTCGAGGTTGCGCAGGATCGCCAGCGGCTTCGTGATCTCCTTGTCTATCCCCGTCGCCCAGAACACGCGACCGACCACATAGGACGGTGCGCCGCCCAGCAGCCGGTAGAACGGCGTGAGCAGGTGCCCGCCCGTCGCCGCCACGAGCGGGCGGAACGGGGCGATCAGCGGGATCGCGGTGAAGTCCACCGGCGAGGCGATCGTGGCGATCGACGCGATCGGCAGCGACGGCCGGTCCGCCGCCGTGAGCAGCGAGAACAAGCCGCCGAGGCACCACGCGACCACCCGCACGTCCTGCCCGCCGGAGTCCTCGCTGACCTTCCGGATCGCCGTCGGCAGCACCTCGTCGATCCAGTGCTCCACGCCGAGCCGCCGGTCGGAGAACGCCACCGTGCCGTAGTCGACGAGGTACGTCCGCCGCCCCTGCTCGACCAGGTGCTCGGCGAGGCTGCACCCGCGCCGCAGGTCGAAGCACAACGCGGGCGCGGCCAGCGGCGGCACCAGCAGCACCGGCGGCCCGTCCCCGCCACCGTGCATCCGGTACACCGACCGGTTCGGCCCCTGGTCGATCAGCGTGCGCGGCACGGGGCGCAGGTCCGCCACCCCGCCCCGCAGCTTCCCCGCCACGTTCGCCGCCGCGGCCGCCAGGCTCACCGGAGACAGACTCAGACTCAAGACCGCCGCACCCTCGCCTCGTACTCGGCGCGCGCACCCGCGTGCGCGCGCAGGAACACCCTGTCCGCACCGACCGCCCGGAGGAACCACTCCGACGCCGCCCTCGGCACGAGCCGCCCGAGCCGGCCCGTCCAGTCCAGCGAACGCGGTACGTACACGTCGAACCGCGGCCGGCGCACGACGTCCACGATCGCACGCGCCACGTCCTCCGGCCGCAGCGACTTGAACAACTTCGTCTCGACCAGCCCGTCGGCCAGGTGGGTGCGCACCACCGCGGGCATCACGCACGCGATGTCCACACCGGACCCCCGCAGCTCGAGCCGCACCGCCTCGGACAACCCCACGACCGCGTGCTTCGTCGCGCAATACGTTGCGGCGCCGGGAAAACCGGCCTTGCCCGCCATCGACGCGACGTTCACGATCAGCCCCGCGGCACGCGGCCGCATCCGCTTGACCGCCTCGCGCGTCCCGTGGATGACGCCGTGCAGGTTGATCTCCAGCTGCCGCGTGGTCGCGTCGTCGTCCTCCTGCTCCAGCGGCGCGAGCAGCATGATCCCGGCGTTGTTGATCAGCACGTCGATCGGCCCGAGCCGTCGCTCGACCTCGTCGAGGAACTCGCCGAACGCGCGCCCGTCGGTCACGTCGAGTGGCAGGGCCAGCGTGTCACCACCCAGCTCGGCGGCGGTTTTCTCCGCGCCCACCTGGTCGATGTCGCCGATCGCCACGCGCGCGCCCAGCCGGACCAGCGCTCTGGCCGTGGTCGCGCCGATCCCCTGCGCACCTCCGGTGATCACGATGACCTTGCCCCGCAGCTCCGTTGCCATGGCGCTCATCCTGCCGGGCAGGAGACAGATTTTCCAGCAGTGTCACAGCGGGCCGCGGCCTCCGGGACGCGTGTGGCCCGCCTCCGACCTGCGCACGTATGGTCTTGGTGAACGCGATTCAAGGGAGATCACGACCGTGGCCAAGGCAGCGTGGCGCTTCCGCCTGCTCGGCCGGTTCTCCGTCTGCGCCGACGGGGAGCCGGTGCGCATCCGCTCGCGCCTGCACCAGACGCTCCTCGCCACGCTGCTCGCCCACCCCGACCAGGTCGTGCCCGCCGACGACCTCGTCGACGCCATCTGGCACCGCCGCCCGAAGAACGCCAGCAACAGCCTGCACGTGCTCGTCAAACGGCTGCGGGCCGCGCTCGGCGACCCGGACCGCGTTCGCGCCGAACCGGGTGGCTACCGGATCGTCGTCGCGGAGGACGAACTCGACCTGCTCGAGTTCACCACCCTCCTGGCGAAGGCGAGGGAGGCCGGAGATCCGGCCGCGGAACGCGCCCTGCTCGCCGAGGCGCTCGGCCTGTGGAGTGACGAGCCCGTCCCGCTGCCGCTGAGCGAGGCCGACCGCCGCGAGCTGGAGGAGCTGCGACTGACCGCGCTCAGCCGCGCCATCGCGCTCGACCTGGAGGCCGGCCGCGCGGCCGAGGCGATCCCCGAACTGCGGAGGCTCACCCAGCGCCACCCGCTGCGCGAGAGCTTCTGGGCCCAGCTCATGCGGGCCCTGCACCAGATCGGCGCGCAGGCGGAGGCGCTCGCGGTCTACGCCGAAGCGCGTGCCGTGCTGGCCGAGGAGCTGGGTGTGGAACCGGGTGCGGAGCTGCGGGACCTGCACGCCGCGGCGCTCTCCGGGGACTCCTCCGGCGAATGGGCGCCGGTGTGCCAGCTCCCGTCCCGCGCGGAAGACTTCGTCGGCCGCGAGGACGTGCTCGAACGGCTCGAACAGCTGCTGGAACCGGCCGAGGCGGCGCGGGTCGTGGTGGTGTGGGGGCAGCCCGGCGTAGGCAAGAGCACGCTCGCCGTCGAGGCCGCGCACCGGCTGCGTGAGCGCTACCCGGACGGGCAGTGGTTCGCGGCGCTCTACGACCGGCACGCCGGCCGGACCTCCGCGCACGAGCTGCTGGAACAGTTGCTGCTGGCCAGCGGCGTGCCCGCCGGGCAGATCCCGGCGCAGACCGGTGCCAGGGCGGCGGCGCTGCGGGCCCGGCTCGCCGACCGCCGGGTGCTGCTCGTGCTGGACGACGTGGCGGAATCCGCGCAGATCGCGCCCGCGCTGCCCGGCACCGGGCGGTGCGCCGTGCTCGTCACGTCCCGGCGGTCCCTGCTCGACCTGCCGAACGCCCGGCGCGTCCGGGTCGACCCCCTGCGCGGGGACGGCGGGATCGACCTGCTGACGCGGATGATCGGCGGCGCGCGGATCGCGGCGGAACGGGCGCACGCCGAGGAGCTGGTGCGGCTGTGCGGCGCGCTGCCGCTGGCGTTGCGCATCGCGGGTGCCAGGTTGTCGCTGCGGCCCGAGGCGCCGCTGGCCGCGCTGGCGCAGCGGCTGCGGGACGAACGGACCCGGCTCGACGAGCTGGCGGTCGAGGGGATGGAGGTGCGGGCGAGCCTGTCCCTCACCTACCGCGGTTTGAGCCCGGTGGCGCAGACCGCGTTGCGGCGCACGGCTTTGTTGCCGCGCACGGGTTTTCCGGCGTGGGCGCTCGGCGCGGTCACCGACGGCGGCGACGGGGACCGGCTGGTCGAGGCGCTCACCGCGTCGGCGCTGCTGGAACCGCGGGGCGGCGACCGGTACCGCACGCACGACCTCGTGGCGTTGTACGCGCGGGACCTGGCCGCGGAGGAGGATTCCCGGCCGGCGCTGCGGCGGTTGCTCGACGTGCTGCTGTCGCGGGGCGAGGAGGTCTACCGCGAGGCGGCGCGCTGGACCGAGGAGCTGCAGCCCTACCAGCCGCCCGGCACGACGCCCGTCCGGCTGGACCTGCCGCCCCTGGAGTGCCCGGCGGGGTGGGCGAGCGCGGAGCGGGACCTCCTGCTGGCGGCGATCGACCAGGCGTGCTCGGTGGGCTGGCACGCGGACGCGGCACGGCTGGCGGACCTGGTGATCCCCGCGCTGCACCTCGGGGGCGGGTTCGACCAGCTGGCGGCGGCGCGGCAGCGGATCGCCGAGGCGGCGCGGGCCGCGGGGGACGAGCTGGTGGCGTGGCGGGCGGACTACGGCAGGGCGGAGGCTTCGCTGGCGGAGGACGTGGCCGAGTCGGAACGCACGTTCGTCGCGTGCGCGGAGGCGTTCGACCGGCTGGGCGCGACGACCGAACTCGTGTACAGCCTCACCGGAGTGGCGTTCTGCCGGATGATGCGCAACGAGCCGGACCTGGAGACGGCGGAGCGGGCGGTGCGGATCGCCGAGACGGGTGAGGACCGGATCGCGTACTGCACGGCGAGCCGGACGCTGGCGCAGACGTTGCAGCAGCACGACCGCGTGCGCGAGGCGATGTGGGTGCTGAAGAAGACGACGCAGGAGGCGTTGAAACTGGACGTGCCGTCGTTGACGGCTGGGCTGTTCCGGGAGATGGCCAGGACCGCGCTGTTGCTGGGCGACACGGAGGCGGCGGCGTCGGCGTGTGCGGAGGCGGCGCCCCTGCTCAGCGGCAACCCGCACGACGAGGGCTGGCTGCTGCAGCTGCGCAGCCGTGTCGAGACGGCGCAGGGCAGGTTCGCCGAGGCGGCCGCCACGGCCCGGCGCTCACACGAGATCTTCACCGACCTGGGTGACCGCCGCGCGGCGGCGAGCTCACTCATCTGGCTGGCGGACGCCCTCTGGCACGGCGGCGAACGCACGGAGGCGGCGGCACTGGCCCGCCAGGCGCGGGACGCACTGGCGGCCATGGGCTCGACGATCCTGGCGCCCCAGGCGGAGCACATCCTCAACCGCGTGGGGCGCAGCGCCTGACGGGGTCGGAGTGGGGTGGGGTTGGAGTGGGGGTTGGGGCTGGTTCGTGAGGTCGGGTGGGGGCGATGGCCGGGTGGCGGTCGCGAGGCGGTCTCCGGGTGGGAGGTTCGTGGGCTGGAGGGTCGGGGCTGGGGCGAGGCGGGTGGCGGCGCACGGGGTGGGCCGCGCGGCGGTCGCGGCACGGCCCGGCGGTAACGGCACGCGTGGGCGAGCTTCCGCGAAGTAGCCTCCGACAGCTGGACTGGAAGGCCCACCGTCGGCGTGCGCGGACGCGGCGCTTCCGGCGACGCACTCTGGACAGAGGAAAGGGTGTGACAGTTCCCCGCTAGATGCCCCGCTCGGATGAGCCCGATGCACCTGGATGGAGGGTAAGCGCCGAACTGTCAGTGACGTGTCAGTGCCGCCCTGCCATCATCCCTACAGGGCTGGACCGCGAATGGGGGTCGGCCCAGCGACGTTGCGTCGGGCGGCGGCAGCCCCGTGCCGCCGCCGGACTCAACAGCCTCTTCAGACCGGTCATCTCAGCGGCCCTCGCAGCAGCCACCCGGGCGACCGCGAACCTCACGGCCATCCGCGACAGCCGCGGCCCAGCCATCGCGCCACCCAACCGCAGACCGCCTCGTCGTGAGGCCCCTGCCGCCCAGCCCGGCCGCCGCCCGCCCAGCAGCAGGCCGCCGGGCCGTGGGGCCCCTGCCGCCCGGCTCGGCCACCGGATCCCGGCCGCCTCACCAACCGGGCCACCCGCCAACCGACCCCGGCACCCGCCGTCCAGTCCCGCGCCGCCCGGTCCCGACTGCCGCAAGCCATGGGCCACTCCGCGACCGAGCACCGGGCACCGGGCACCGGGCACCGGGCACCGGGCACCGGGCACCGGGCCAGGGGAGCGCCCCCAGCCCCCAGCCGTCAGCGCAGGCCCGGCCCCCGGCCGTCAGCGGAGGCCCAGCTCCCTGGCGATCAGCATCCGCTGGATCTCGCTCGTGCCTTCGCCGATTTCCAGGATCTTCGCGTCGCGGTAGAACCTGCCTACCGGGTACTCGTTCATGAAGCCGTAGCCGCCGAAGATCTGCGTTGCGTCGCGGGCGTTGTCCATCGCCGCGTTCGACGACACCAGTTTCGCGATCGACGCCTCCTTCTTGAACGGCTCGCCGCGCAGCATCTTCGCCGCCGCCTGGTAGTACGCCAGGCGCGCCGTGTGCGCCCGCGTCTCCATGTCCGCGATCTTGAACTGGATCGCCTGGTACGTCCCGATCGCCGCACCGAACGCCTGGCGCTCCCGCACGTACCGCAGGCACTCGTCGACACAACCCTGCGCAAGGCCCACGCTCAACGCGGCGATCGCCACCCGGCCTTCGTCCAAAATGGACAGAAATTGTGCGTACCCCCTGCCACGCTCACCGACGAGGTTCTCCGCGGGCACCCGACAGTCCGAAAAGGACAGACCGTGCGTGTCGGACGCGTTCCAGCCCACCTTGGAGTACTTCTGCTCCACCGTGAACCCAGGCGTACCCGACGGCACGATGATCGCCGAGATCTCCTTGCCACCGTCCGGTTTCGTGCCCGTCACCGCGGTCACCGTGACCAGCCGCGTGATGTCCGTGCCCGAGTTGGTGATGAACGACTTGCTGCCGTTGATCACCCACGAATCCCCGTCCAGCCGCGCCGTCGTGCGCGTGGCACCCGCGTCCGAACCGCCGCCCGGCTCGGTCAGCCCGAACCCGCCGAGCGCCTCCCCCGCGCACAACGCGGGCAGCCACTTCTCCTTCTGCGCCTGGCTGCCGAACCGGTGGATCGGCATCGCCCCCAGCGACACCCCGGCTTCGAGCGTCACCGCCAGCGAAGAGTCCACCCGGCCGAGCTCCTCCAGCGCGAGGCACAGCGCGAAGTAGTCACCGCCCATCCCGCCGAACTCCTCCGGGAACGGCAGCCCGAACAACCCCATCCGGCCCATCTGCGCGACCAGGTCGTACGGGAACTCCTCGCGCTCGTAGAAGCCGCCGATCACCGGAGCCACCTCGCTGCGCGCGAAGTCCTCCACCGTCTTCCGCAGCGACTCGTACTCTTCGTCCAGCCTGAAGTCGATCATTTCTCCGCCTCCGGGGTCACCACGGCCAGCACCTCGTCCAGCGCGACCTGTTGGCCCGCCTGGACACGCACCTCACGCACCACCCCGTCCACCGGCGCGACCAGGGTGTGCTCCATCTTCATCGCCTCGACCACGAGCAGCGGCGCGCCCGCCGCGACCCGCTCGCCGGGCGCCACCTTCACCACCAGGACCGTGCCGGGCATCGGGCTGACGACCGGGCCGCCCTCGTTCGACTCTCCGCGCGTCGCCAGCAGGTTGGGCCGCTCGCCGACCGCCACCGCGAAACCGTCACGCGCCAGCCATTCCCCCGCACGCCGGTACCGCCGGAACTCGCCCGCGTAGTGCACGTCGAGCCGGTTTCCCTCGCGCCGCGCGGAAACCCGCACCGGCTCCCCGTCGCCGACGACGACCGTCGCCGCGTCCGGCGAGCCCTCGACCCGCACCAGCGCCTCGGTCTCCCCGGCCTTGAGGCGCATCGTCACGCCCCCGCCGCCGCCCAGCCGCCAGCCGCTCGGCACGTCCCACGGGTCCACGACATCGCCCGAGGGCTGCAGGTCGAGCACCCGGTCCAGCGCGGCGGCGACGAAGAACTCCTCCGGCACCTCCGAGGGCACAAGCGACTCCAGCCGCCGCTCGACCAGGCCGGTGTCGATCTGTCCACTTCGGACGTCCGGGTCCGCGAGCAGCGCACGCAGGAACGCGACGTTCGTGGTCAGGCCCAGCACCGCCGTGTCCGCCAGCGCGCGGTCGAGCCGGTGCAGCGCCGCCGCGCGGTCCGGCCCCCACGCGACCACCTTCGCCAGCATCGGGTCGTAGTTCGAGCTGACGACCGTGCCAGGGCTCAGCCACGAGTCGACACGCACGTCGGTGGGCTCGTGCAGGTCGAGCACGGTGCCGCCGGTCGGGATGAAGCCCCTGGCCGCGTCCTCGGCGTAGACGCGGACCTCCACCGCGTGCCCGTCGAGCCGGATGTCCTCCTGCGTCAGGGAAAGCGCTTCCCCGGCGGCGACGCGCACCTGCCACTCGACGAGGTCGAGCCCGGTCACCAGCTCGGTGACCGGGTGCTCGACCTGCAGCCGCGTGTTCATCTCCATGAAGAAGAACTCGTCCGGCGCGTGTGCCGACACGATGAACTCGACCGTGCCCGCGCCGGTGTACCCCACGGACCGCGCCGCCTCCACCGCGGCCGCGCCCATCCTCGCGCGGGTCGCCTCGTCGAGCAGCACCGACGGCGCCTCCTCGACGATCTTCTGGTGCCGCCGCTGGAGGCTGCACTCGCGCTCGCCGAGGTGCAGCACAGTGCCGTGCGTGTCGGCGAGCACCTGGATCTCGATGTGCCGCGGGGTGGTGACGAAGCGTTCGAGCAGCAGCCGGTCGTCCCCGAACGCCGAACGCGCCTCGCGCTGCGCCGACTCCACCGCCGCCGCGAGGTCCGCCGGGTCGGTCACCAGCCGCATGCCCTTGCCGCCACCGCCCGCGGACGGCTTGAGCAGCAGCGGGTAACCGACCTCGGCGGCGGCCGCGGCGAGGTCGTCCACATCGGACACGCCGGGCACCACCGGCACCCCGGCGGCCGACACCGTGGCCTTCGCCGCGATCTTGTCACCCATCGCCTCGATCGCGTCGGCGGGCGGGCCGATGAACACCAGCCCGGCCTCGGCGCAGGCGCGCGCGAACCGCGCGTTCTCCGCCAGGAAGCCGTAGCCGGGGTGCACCGCCTGCGCACCGGTGCGCCGCGCGGCTGCCACCATGTCCGAAATGGACAGGTAGTCCGAGACGCGCACCGCGGTGTCGGCCTCCCGCACCGCGCGCGTGCCGGCGTCCGCGTCCGTGTACACCGCGACCGAGCGGATTCCCATGCGCCGCAGGGTGTTCATCACCCGCACCGCGATCTCGCCGCGGTTCGCGACCAGCACCGTGTCGAACATGATCACATCCTGAATACGCCGTAGCCGACGGGTTCCAGCGGCGCGTTCGCCGCGACGGACAACGCGAGCCCCAGCACCGTGCGGGTGTCCGCCGGGTCGATCACGCCGTCGTCCCACAGCCGCGCGGTCGAGTAGTACGGGTTGCCCTGTTCCTCGTACTGCGCCCGGATGCGGTCCTTGAACTCCTCCTCGTCCCCGCCGTCACGCCGGACGGCCGAGAGCACCTGCGCCGCCTGCTCCCCGCCCATCACGGAAATCCGGGCGTTGGGCCACATCCACAGGAACCGGGGCGAGTACGCCCGCCCGCACATCGAGTAGTTCCCGGCGCCGAACGACCCGCCGATGATCACGGTCAGCTTCGGCACCCGCGCGCACGCCACGGCGGTCACCATCTTCGCGCCGTGCTTGGCGATGCCGCCCGCCTCGTACGCCTTGCCGACCATGAACCCGCTGATGTTCTGCAGGAACACCAACGGGATCGAACGCCTGTCGCACAGCTCGATGAAGTGCGCGCCCTTCATCGCCGACTCGGCGAACAACACGCCGTTGTTCGCGACGATGCCGACCGGGTGCCCGTGGATGCGGGCGAACCCGGTGACGAGGGTCGCCCCGTACTCCTTCTTGAACTCGGCGAACCGGCTGCCGTCGACGATCCGCGCGATCACCTCGCGCACGTCGTACGGCGTGCGCGAATCCACCGGCACCGCGCCGTAGAGCTGCTTCGGGTCCACCACCGGCTCCTCGACCGGCGCGACGTCCCACGGGCGCGGCGCGCGCGGGCCGAGCGTGGAGACGATCGACCGGACGATCCGCAGCGCGTGCCCGTCGTCGTCGGCGAGGTGGTCGGTGACGCCGGACTGCCGGGCGTGCACGTCCCCGCCGCCCAGCTCCTCCGCCGTGACGACCTCACCGGTCGCCGCCTTCACCAGCGGCGGGCCGCCGAGGAAGATCGTGCCCTGGTTCCGCACGATCACCGCTTCGTCGCTCATCGCCGGGACGTACGCGCCGCCGGCGGTGCACGAGCCGAGCACCGCGGCGATCTGCGGGATGCCGCGTGCGGACATCGTCGCCTGGTTGTAGAAGATGCGGCCGAAGTGCTCGCGGTCGGGGAACACCTCGTCCTGCCGGGGCAGGAACGCGCCGCCGGAGTCGACGAGGTAGAGGCACGGCAGGTTGTTGTGCAGCGCCACTTCCTGCGCCCGCAGGTGCTTCTTGACGGTCATCGGGTAGTAGGTGCCGCCCTTGACCGTGGCGTCGTTCGCGACGATCACGCACTCGCGGCCCGACACGCGGCCGATCCCGGTGATGATCCCGGCGGCCGGCGCCTCGTCGTCGTAGAGGCCGTTCGCGGCGAGCGGGGACAGCTCCAGGAAGGGGGAACCGGGGTCGAGCAGCGCGTCGACCCTGTCCCGCGGCAGCAGCTTGCCGCGCTCGACGTGCCGGGCGCGGGCCTTCTCCGGGCCGCCGAGCCGCGCGGCCGCGAGCCGCTTGTGCAGGTCCTCGACCAGTTCGGCGTGCGCCGTCGCGTTGCGCGCGTAACTCTCGCTCCGCGGATCCACCGCGGTGGTCAACGTCGGTGTGTCCATGCCAGCCCAGGTTAGTCGTCGTTAACTGCTGCCCCGATGTTAACGACGACTAACCCGGCTGTCCAGCGGTCAGAACGCGGCGGTGAACGTCGGGTAGTAGCCGCTCGCCTGACCGGTCGCGGTCGGGTGGTACGACTCGTCGATCGGCAGGGTCACGCTGTGCAGCCACGCCGAACCGGAGCAGATCTCGTGCCCGGTGAAGGCAGGCCGGACGTCGGCGAAGGTGAAGCCGGCGTTGGCCGCCTCCTTCTCGATCACCGTGTCCAGCGCGTCGGCCCCGCCGTTGATGTAGCCGCGGGAGGTGTCCGACAGCCCGACCGAGCAGGACCCGCCGATCTTGTAGAAGTGCGGGTAGCCGAGCACCACGACCTTGGCGTTCGGCGCCTTGCTCCGGATGGTCCGGTACACGGTGTCGAGCAGGCCCGGCAGCGTGGTGTTGACGTAGTCGGTGGCGTTCGCGATCGCGGTCTTGCAGCCCGAGTCCCCGCCGAGGATGCAGTCCTGCATCACGCTGCTGAACCCGGCGTCGTTGCCGCCCACGCTGATCGACACGAGCGTCGTGCTCGCGCTCAGCGCACCCACCTGGTTGTTGAGCACGTCCGAGGTCTTCGCCCCCGAGCACGCCTGGAAGCTCAGCGACGCACCGCTGCTGCTCGCGTAGAGCGACGGGTACGCCTTCGAACTGCGCTTGCAGCTGCTCGAGTCGATGTAGGACCCGGCGCCGACTCCCGAGGAGTAGGAATCGCCGAGCGCGACGTAGTTGATCGTGGCGGCCTGGGCGGCCGTGGTGAGTCCCAGCGTGGCCAGTACCACGGCGACGATGACGGTGACGGTTCTGCGGGCTGCGGGGACGGACATGGGTCGAACGCCCTTCTCTGAAGTGACAGACCTCCTTTAGATGTAGCAGGGTTGTTTCCCACAGGGACCCGCAATTAGTTGGAAAGTGGTAACGAGACGGCGAACGTCAGAGTGCGCCGGTGAACGCCGGGTAGTAGCCGCTCGCCTGGCCGGTGACGTTCGGGTGGAACGACTCGTCGAGCGGGAAAACCACGTTGTTGAGCCAAGCCTCGCTCGCGCAGGCTTCGTGTCCGGTGAAGGCGGGACGCACGTCGGCGAACGCGAAACCGGCGTTGGCGGCCGCCTTGCCGATCACCGCATCGAGTTCGTCGGCGGCACCGTTGATCAGCCCGCGGGAGCCGTCGGACGGGGCGAACGCGCACGACGTGCCGAGCTGGTAGATGTGCGGGTAGCCGAGCACCACGACCTTCGCCTGCGGCGCCTTCACGCGGATGGCCGAGTAGAGGCCATCGAGCTGACCCGGCAACGTGTTGTGCACGTAGTCCACGGCCTTGTCCACCGCGGCCTGGCACGCGGCGTCGCCGCCGAGCACGCACTCCTGCATCACGTCGGTGAACCCGGCGTCACTGCCGCCGACGCTGATCGAGACGAGCGCCGTGCTCGCGCTCAGCGCGTCGAGCTGCTTGGCCGTCACGTCGGTGGTGGTGGCACCCGTGCAGGCCTGGAAGTTCAGCTTCGCACCGCTGTTCTGCGCGTACAGCTCCGGGTACGCGACCGAGCTGCGCTTGCAGTCGGCGTTCGTGTAGGAGCCGGCGCCGACCCCGGCGGAGTAGGAGTCGCCGAGCGCGACGTAGTCGACCGTGTCCGCCTGTGCGGCCGTGGTGAACCCGAGCGCGACCAGTACGGCGGCGGTGAGCGCGGCGAACGTTCTGCGTGCGGTGGTCATGGAGCTCCTTTCGTGGAAGAGGGCCCACGCTGGCACCCGGCTCCCGCCTACCGGCGGGTTTCTGCCCTGACGTCCCCGCGAATCCGCCCCGGGCAGACGTTAGCGGTCGCTAACTTGACCCGATAGCATGAAGGAATGTCCAGCTCCACCCCCCTGGTCAACGGCGAGAAGGCGAGCCGCCGCGAGCAGATCCTGACCGCCGCGGCCGAACTGTTCGCGCGGCACGGGTTCCACGGGGTGGGCATCGACGACATCGGCGCCGCCGTCGGCATCTCCGGTCCCGCGCTGTACCGCCACTTCCGCAGCAAGGACGCGATGCTGGGCGAGATGCTCAGCTCGATCAGCCACTACCTGCTCGACGGCGGCACCGCGCGGGCGGAGCGGGCCGAGGACCCGGAGCACGTGCTCGCCGAACTGGTCGACTTCCACGTGGACTTCGCGTTGAGCCAGCCGTCGTTGATCACCGTGCAGGAGCGCAACCTGGCGAACCTGACCGACGAGGACCGCAAACAGGTGCGCGCGTTGCAGCGCCGCTACGTCGAGGTGTGGGTGAAGGCGATCAGGGACGCGGTGCCCGGCGTCAGCGAGCGCCGCGCGCGCTCGGCCGCACACGCCGTGTTCGGTCTGATCAACTCGACGCCGTACAACCGCTATCTGGCTGACGAAGAACTCGCCGCGCTGCTGCGCCGGCTCGCGCTCGGTGCACTGCGCGCACTCGCGTGAGTCACCCGTTCTTCGCACTGGCGCGAACCCCCGATCTCTGGTGTTTGATAGGCGGGTGAGCAGCGAGCAGAAGATCGTGGCGAAGGCACAGCGTGCACTCGTCGCGATGCGGCTCGGCCGGGACGACGACGCGCTCGACGAGGTGGCGCCGTCCTCCACGGCCGAGATGCGCGAACTGGTGCTGTTGCTGTTCGGCGAGTGCAGCACGATGGTGTCCGCGCTGGGCGACGGCGGCAGCGCGCCGGTGAAGGTGCAGGTGTTCGACGAGGCGGGCGAAGAGGTCCCGATCGACGAAGCCGACCCGCCGGTGCGGACGGCTGTGCGCACGCTGCTCGCGGAGGTGCACGGCAACACCGAGGCCGCCGAGGAGCAGGTGGAGATCGCCCTGTCGAGCGCGGCGCCGGACGAGGTGAACAGCCTGGTGCTGCAGGCACTGCGCTGGACCATCCGGCTGTCCGCCGAGTGCCTCGACCGGGACCTGCCGGTCACCGACTGGGTGCACGAGGCACTGGCGGACTGAGCCGGGTGTCCTAACCCAGCAGGGACTTCACCAGCGCGGAGAGCTGCGGCGTCTCGATGAGGAACGAGTCGTGCCCGTACGGGGACGAGATCACCGCCGCCTCACCGGCCGTCGCGATCCCCGCCGCGAGGTCGCGGGACTGGTACGGCGGGTACAGCCGGTCGCTGTCCACGCCCGCCACCACCGTCCGCGCCGTCACGCGGGACAGCGCCTGCCCGACGCCGCCGCGGTCCCTGCCGACGTCGTGGTCGTTCATCGACTCGGTCAGCAGCAGGTAGCTGTTCGCGTCGAAGCGGCGGACCAGCTTGTCCGCGTGGTGGTCCAAATAGGACTCCACGGCGTACCGGTCGTCGCCGGGGGCCTGCCGGTGCCGGCCGAACCGCTGGGACAGCTCGGGTTCGCTGCGGTACGTCACGTGCGCGATCCGCCGGGCGATGCCCAGCCCCACGTGCGGGCCCTCGCCGGGGGCGGCGTCGTAGTAGTCGCCGCCGCGCCAGCCCGGGTCCGACCGGATCGCGTGCAGCTGCGGCGCCGCCCACGCGATCTGCTCCGCCGAGGCGGCGGCCGTGGAGGCGACCACGAGCAACGCGTCCACGCGCGCGGGCAGGCCCACCGCCCACTCCAGCGCACGCATGCCGCCCATCGACCCGCCGAGCACGAGCGCCCACCGCTCGATCCCCAGGGCGTCGGCGAGCGCGGCCTCGGCCACCACCTGGTCGCGCACGGTCAGCCGCGGAAACCTGCTGCCCCACGGCTTCCCGTCCGGATCCGGCGACGACGGACCCGTCGTGCCCTGGCAGCCACCCAGGATGTTGGGCACGACGACGAACACCTCGTCGGTGTCCAGCGCCCGGCCAGGCCCGATCAGCCCGTCCCACCAGCCCGGCGACGGGTGCCCTGGCCCGGCCGGCCCCGCCGCGTGCGAATCCCCGGTGAGGGCGTGCTCGATCAACACGGCGTTGGACGCGTCCGAGTTCAGCTTTCCCCAGGTCTCGTAGGCGACGCGGTACCCGGGCAGGCTGCCGCCCGCCTCCAGCCGCAACTCCCCTGGCACCGTCAGGAACTGCCGACGCCCGGGTGGATCGCCCTCCCGCCACGCACCCGTGGCGGGAGGGAGGTCCCGCGCTGGGCTCACAGAGCCGCCTTGGCCGCCCGGAAACCGGCCTCCAGGTCGGCCTTGAGGTCCTCGATGCCCTCGATGCCGACCGCGAGCCGCACCAGGCCCGGCGTGACACCGCTGGACAGCTGCTCCTCGGGGTTGAGCTGGCTGTGCGTCGTGCTCGCCGGGTGCACGATCAGGCTGCGCACGTCGCCGATGTTGACCAGCTGGCTGTGCAGCTCGGTGCCGTCCACGAACTTGCGGCCCGCTTCGACGCCGCCACGCAGCTCGAACGACAGCACCGCGCCCGCGCCCTTGGGCAGGTACTTCTGCGCGAGCTGGTAGTGCGGGCTCGACGGCAGTCCGGCGTAGTAGACCTTCTCGACCTCGTCACGCTGCTCCAGCCACTCGGCCAGCGCCTGCGCGTTCGCGACGTGGCGCTCCAGCCGCAGCGACAGCGTCTCGATGCCCTGGATGATGAGGAAGCTGTTGAGCGGCGAGATCGCGGCACCGGTGTCCCGCAGCACCTGCACGCGGGCCTTCGCGGCGAACGCGCCGGGGCCGAGCGCCTCCCAGTACCGCAGGCCGTGGTAGCTGGGGTCGGGCTCGTTGAAACCGGGGAAGCGCTGCGGGTCGGCACCGAAGTCGAAGGTGCCGCCGTCGACGAGCACGCCGGCGATGGTCGTGCCGTGGCCGCCCAGGTACTTGGTCGCCGAGTGGATCACGACGTCGGCGCCGTGCTCGATCGGGCGCAGCAGGTACGGGGTGGGCACGGTGTTGTCGACGAACAGCGGGACGCCCGCCTCGTGCGCCACGTCGGCGACCGCGCGGATGTCCAGCACGTCGCCACCCGGGTTCGCCAGTGTCTCGCCGAAGAACAGCTTCGTGTTCGGGCGGACCGCGGCGCGCCACTGGTCGAGGTCGTTCTGGTCCTCGACGAAGCTGACCTCGATGCCCAGCTTCGGCAGGGTGTAGTGGAAGAGGTTGTACGTGCCGCCGTAGAGCTTCGGGCTCGACACGAGGTGGTCACCCGCCTGCGCCACGGTCAGCACCGCGGCGGTGAGGGCCGCGGAACCCGACGCGAACGCGAGCCCGGCGACACCGCCTTCCAGCGCGGCGACGCGCTGCTCCAGCACGTCCTGCGTCGGGTTCATGATCCGTGTGTAGATGTTGCCGGGCTCGGCGAGGCTGAACAGGTCGGCGCCGTGCTGGGTGTCCCGGAACACGTAGGACGTGGTCTGGTAGATCGGCGTCGCGCGGGCGCCGGTCGCGCTGTCCGGGTTCGCACCCGAGTGGATCTGTTTGGTCTCGAAGGACCAGGCGTCGTTGCTCGTCATGGTCTCCGACGCTAGCCATTCCGGCCGTCCCCGACCAACCGGTTCCAGTGGCTGGGCACCCTTGTGGGCAGTGCTCCCGGCGTGCTGGGCAACCTGGCCTCCGGCGGCCCGAACGCGCCGTATGCTGCGCGAATGGTGTCCGTTCGCGAGGTCGTCGAGCGCGTCGGCCCCACCCTGCTGCGTGACGTGTGGGTCCCGGAGGCGTGTCCCGCGGTGGCGGACGTGGTGATCGCCGAGCCGGGGGTCGCGACGTCGGTCGCGGCAGGCGATCTCGTGCTCGGGGTGGCCGCCGCCGACGTCGAGGACGCGGTCGCGCTCGTGGCGCACAGCGCCGGGCGCAAGGCCGCCGCCGTGTTGCTCAAACCCCCGCTGGCGGGCAAGCAGGCCGTGCGGCGCGCGGCGAAGGACGCGGAGATCGCGCTCGTCGAGGTGCGGGCGGCGACGGCGTGGGCGCAACTGGTGTGGCTGCTGCGGACCGTGCTCGACGCGGCCGACTCCGAGGCGATCGACGACAGCGACGCCGGCGCGGGCGACCTGTTCCGGCTCGCCGACGTCATCGCGTCGGTGGTGGACGCGCCGGTGACGATCGAGGACGTCAACTCGCGCGTGCTCGCCTACTCCGCCAGGCAGGACCTCACCGACCCCGCACGCGTGTCCACGATCATGGGCCGCCGCATCCCCGACGACGTGCTCGCCCGGTTCCGCTCGCGTGGCGTGTTCCGCGAGCTGTCCCGCGGGCGGCAGACGGTTTTCGTGCCCGCGCAGAAGGACGGCACCCTGCCGCGGCTGATCGTGCCGATCCGGATGGGCGGCGAGCTGCTCGGCTCGATGTGGGCCGTCGTGCGGGGCCCGGTCCCGGAGGAACGCGCGGCCGCGTTCGCCCACACCGCCCCGATCGTCGCGCTGCACCTGCTGCGCCGCCGCGCGCACGAGGACGCGCGGCGCCGTGCGTCGGCGGGGGTGTTGCGGGCGTTACTGGAGGGGAAGGTGGGCCCGCGCAAGGCGATCGAGGAGCTGGACCTCGGCGAGGGCCCGCACCGCGTCGTCGTGGTCGACACGCCCGGCGGCGACAGCGCGGACGGCGAGGGGCTGCGGCTGGCGCTGCTGGAGCGGATCTCCCACGGCATCGGCCGCCGTCCGGTCGCGACCGAGCTCGGCGGGCTGCTGTACGCCGTAGTGCCCGACGGGCACGGGCCGGGCTCGTGGGCCGAGCTGCGGAAGGCGCTGGCGGACCTGCGGCTGGCGGCAGGCAGCGCCGTGGACGTCGGCGAGCTGACCCGGTCGCGCGCCGAGGCGGAGGAGACGCTGGGGCTGCTGCGAGCGGGGCTGCTGCGGGACAACGCCGGCAGCTACGACGAGGTGTGGACCGCGCTGGTCCTGCACCGCACGGCCGCCGCGGCCGCCGCCGCGCGCGTCACGGAGTTCGGGCCGCTGGAGTCCCTGCGCGAGCACGACCGCGTCCACCGCACCGAATACCTCGCCACGCTGTACGAGTGGCTGCGGTTCCCCGGCGACCCCCGCGCGGCGGCCGCGGCGCTGCGGATCCACCCCAACACCCTGCGCTACCGCATGCGGCGGCTGCTCGAACTCGTACCCCTGGACCTCGACGATCCCGACGTCCGGCTGGCGCTGCTCACGCAGCTCGTGGTCCTGCGCTGGTCCTGAGCCCGGATACGATGAACGGGTGTTCTCCGGTTCCGTGGCCCAGCTCAACCGCTGGCCGGTCAAATCCCTGCGGGGCGAGCAGCCCTCCGCCGCCCTGTTCGACCACCGCGGCATGGCGGGCGACCGCGCGCACGCGCTGATCGACCTCCGCGAGAAGCGCGCCGGCCGCGTGCTCACGGTCCGGCAGAACCCCGAGCTGCTGTCGTGGCGCAGCGAGTACCGCGGCGACGTCGGGGAACCGCCCACGCTGTACGGCCCGGACGGCGCGGAGTGGTCGTGGACCGATCCCGGGCTGCCCGCCGCGCTGACCGGATCCCTCGGCATGCCACTGGAACTGCGCACGGCGGACGGGCAGCAGGACCGCGGTCCGACGGTGCTCGTGACGGTCGAGGCGTCGCGGGCGGCGCTGGAGGACGAGCTGGGCGCGCCCGTCGCGCTGGAACGCTTCCGCCCCAACGTGCACCTGACGCTCGACGCCCCCGCCTTCGCCGAGGAGGACTGGGGCGAGGGCACGGCGATCACCATCGGCGACGTGGTGCTGGAGGCCGTCGGCGAGCGCTCCGGCCCGTGCATCCGGTGTGCCGTGCCCAGCTGGGACCCGCAGGGCCGCGAACGCTGGCCGAAGCTGCAGACCTGGCTGATCGAGCAGCACGACAACAAGTTCGGCCTGATCATGCGGGTGACCCAGCCGGGCACGATTTCCACCGGGGACGCCGTCCGCGTGGACTTCTGAGCGAAGGTCCGCCCAGGGCCGAACGAGTGAACGCTGTTCAACTCCTCGCCCGTTCTGGTCACACTGGGGCTGTGCCGTCGCCGTCCGAGCAGCAGCCCACCGCCCAGCCGCCCCACGCGCCGGCCGGGAACAAGATCCACGGCGACATCCACGGCTCGGTCGCGCAGACGGGCGAAGTCCACGGCGACATCACCGTCCAGACCATCGTGCAGGAGATCAAGTCCCCCGACGGCGAACTCTTCGAGTGGCAGGTCAACGAGGACGAGCTCGCCGAGGTCGCCGGGCAGTTCGTGGAGCCGGACGGCTACGCGCAGGCCGCGAAGATCCTCGCGGAACGGTCGGTCGTGGTGCTGCACAACACCGGCACCGGGAGGAACTTCGCCGGCCTCCGCCTGCTCGCCGGCAGCAGGCGGATCGTCCGCCTCAACAGCGGACGACGGCTGGGCGGCATCAAAGAGGACGAACTGCACGCCGACGACGGCTACCTCTGGCACGCGACCGGCCCCGGGGCCGCGGTGCTGACGGAGTTCGACCTCACCAAGGCCGCTGGGCTCGCCAGGACCCGGCACTGCCGGCTGGTGATCATCGTCGACCAGCCCGGCGACGTGCCGCATTCCGCCAACGCCCAGGCCGTTCCCCTCAAACCGCCCGACCCCGTGCAGGTGGCGCTGGCCCGGATGCGGCACCGCGCACCCGGCCGCTTCGAGGAGGCCCGGGCGGTCTTCGACCGTGTGCTCGCCGGGAAACTCACGGTCGGCGATCCACCGCACAAGGCCGCGCACGCCGCGGACATGGCCATCACGCTCACGACGGAAGGCGGCGACGAGGCGGAGTTCGCCAGGAAACTCGACGAGGACGTGGACCGCGCGGTCAAGGACATCATCCACGACGGGTGGGCTTCGGAGGAGTTCACCATGCTCATGGCGGTCGCGCTGCTGGAGGGCAAACCCTTCGACGAGGTCGCCGAACACGCGGTGCGGCTCGACCGCCTCGCCCGCGCGGCGGAGCTGCCGCAGGACCGGACGCCCCGTCCGCGGCGGGTGTTCAGCAAGCCCAAGGACCGGCTGTTGCGGGACATCCGCGCGACCACCGACCTGCGGAGCCACTCCAGCCACCCCGGCCTGCGCGAACAGACCGTGCGGTTCGAGCGGCCGGACTGGGCGAACGCGGTCCTGCGGCGGTTCTGGCAGCAGTACCACCTCGACCACAAGATCCTGCTCGACTGGATGTGCGGTTCGGACGAGCCGGAGGCCGCGGTGCAGGCGTTGTGCACCATCATCACCGAGGTCCCGGCCCACAAACCCCTGCGGCCCGTGGAATACCTGGCAGGGCACAACGGTCTGCGGCAACGCCACCTCGCCGGGAAGACGCTCACCCGCCTCGCCGGCAAACACAACCTCCGCGGTCTGGTGGAGGACATCCTGGACTCCTGGATCGCGGGCACGTCGGTCAACCGGAAGTACACGGCCGCGCTCGTCTGCGGCGCCTTCTTCGAGACAGACCGGGAACGCGCACTGGAACGGCTGGCCGAGATCGCCCGCACCGACTCCGCCAGGGCGGGCGACGCGGTCATCGCGGCCGTTCTGGTCTCGCTCGCCGACAACGCGAACGCCCCCGTCATCCTGCGCACGGTGCAGGATTGGCTCGCGGACAAGAAATCCCTCCGCACCCGCGACGGTCTGCGCCGGGTCGCGCTCGAACTGGCCATGTGGCTGCTCGGTGTCTGGACCGAGGACGACGTCCCGCTCGTCGACGCGGCGGAGCTGAGCCTGCGGCACCCCGAGGAGATGCGGGCCCTCGCCTGGACGATCGCCATGGACCGCTCCTACGGGCCGGGCTACCTCCGCAGGCTCGTCTCGCTCTGCGACCAGGGCACGCTCCGCGGAACCAGTGCGAAGGCACGGGCCGACCGCGCCGAGTTCCTCCGCCTGGCGCGGCTGCTCTGCCCCGATCTGCGCTGGCGATCCCGGCTGGAGACGACGTTGTTGTGGGGCCTGTGCCACCCCACTCGCCGCCGCCAGATGAGGTACCTGTTCCGGGCGGCGAGCAGGGTGAGCCGGGTCGACGAGGGCGCGGAACGCCCCGCCGACTCCGGTTGAGTTCAGACCACCAGCAGCGTCTTTCCCACCGTGGCGCGGTTTTCGATGGCCCGGTGCGCGTCGGCCGCCTGCTCCAGCGGGAAGCGCTGCCCGATGAGCGGGGTCAGCTTCCCGGCGGCGCCGTCCGCGAGCGCGGCTTCGGTGAAGGCACGCATTTCGTCCGGCTGGTACGAAAGGCCGCGGTGGAGCGTGACGCCCTTCGCGGCCGCGTCGTCGTCGGAGACGGGGGTCCACGCGCCGCTCGCCAGGCCGTACATCACGAGCCGGCCGCCGCGGCGCAGCAGCGAGAACGCCGTCGCGCCGGTTTCGCCGCCCACGCCGTCGAAAACGACGTCGACCTCCCCGGCTTCCTCCGCCCAGCCGGGCCGGGAGTAGTCGACCGCCACGTCCGCCCCCAGCTCCCGCGCCACATCGACCTTGCCCGGTCCCGTCGCGGCGACCACCGTGGCACCCGCGTTCTTCGCCAGCTGCACGAGCAGGCTGCCGACACCGCCCGCCGCCGCTTCGACGAGGACCCGCTGCCCCGGCTCCAGCGCGGCGGTGTGGGCCAGCGCCTTGGCCGTGCGGCCGTCCGCCAGCAGGGCGACCGCGGCGTCGAGCGCGAGCCCGTCGGGCACCAGGAACGGGTCACGCGCGGGCACGGCGACGCGTTCGGCGTAACCCCCGGTGCCGCCGGTCGAAGTCACCACCTGCCTGCCCACGAGGTTCCCGTCCGCCCCGGCCGTCACCACGCCGCCGACGCCGTTGCCGGGGATGACCGGTGGCCGCACCCCGAACGGGTTCATCCCGCCGGCGCGGAACTGCGTCTCGACGAAGGTGGTGTTGGCGAACGCCACCGTGATCAGCACCTGCCCCGGCTCCGGCACCGGATCGGGCGCCTCGCCCGCCCGCAGCACCTCTGGACCACCGAACTCCCTCAACCACACCGCTCTCATGACCTCCACCCTGCATCCTCCAGTTAGGTGGAGGTCAACTCCGCTGTCGTGCGGGAACCATCCCCTGGCGCGAGGATTGTCGCGGGCGGACGATGACACCGCGGGCCGGGTGCAGCACCGTGGTCAGCACCGACGCCGCAGGAGCGAAAGCAGGAGGATCCCGTGCGTATCGCCGTCCCCCGTGAGATCAAGAAGCACGAGTACCGGGTGGCGCTGACCCCGGCGGGCGTGCACGAGCTGACCCGCCGCGGTCACGAGGTGTTCGTCGAGACGGAGGCCGGGGTGGGCTCCGCCATCAGTGACGACGACTACACCGCGGCCGGCGCGAAGGTCCTCGCGACCGCGGACGAGGTGTGGGCCGAGGGCGAACTGGTGCTCAAGGTGAAGGAGCCCATCGCCGAGGAGTACCCGCGCCTGCGGTCGGGCCAGGTCCTGTTCACCTACCTGCACCTGGCGGCGGACCGCCCGCTGACGCAGGCGCTGCTGGACTCGGGCACCACGGCGATCGCGTACGAAACGGTCCAGACCGACAACGGCGCGCTCCCGTTGCTGGCCCCGATGTCGGAGGTGGCGGGCCGCCTCGCCCCGCAGGTGGGTGCCTACGCGCTGATGAAGCCCTCGGGTGGCCGGGGTGTGCTGCCAGGCGGGGTGCCCGGGGTGCGCCCGGCGAAGGTCGTCGTGATCGGCGGTGGCGTGGCGGGCCTGAACGCCGCTCGCGTCGCGCTGGGGCTGGGATCCGATGTGGAGGTCCTCGACACCAATGTGGACCGTCTGCGTCAGATCGACCAGGAGTTCGGTGGCCGGATCCGCACGGTGACGTCGACGGCGTTCGCGATCCAGGAGTCGGTGGTCCAGGCGGACATGGTGGTCGGCGCGGTGCTGATCCCGGGCGCGAAGGCCCCGAAGCTGGTCTCGAACGACCTGGTGGCGCGGATGAAGCCGGGCAGTGTGCTGGTGGACATCGCGATCGACCAGGGCGGCTGTTTCGCCGACTCGCACCCCACCACGCACGACGACCCGACCTACCAGGTGCACGGTTCGCTCTTCTACTGCGTGGCCAACATGCCGGGCGCGGTCCCCACCACGTCGACGCAGGCCCTGACGAACGTCACGCTCCCCTACGCGCTGGCACTGGCGGACCAAGGCTGGCACCAGGCCCTGACGACGAACACCGCACTGGCCAAAGGCCTGAACACCCACCAAGGCCACCTGACAAACGCCCCAGTAGCCACAGCCCACACCCTCCCCCACACCCCACTAACAGATTTCCTGCAATAAAACGCCGTTCAACCGTCGGCCAGGCACACGACGCGCCCAGCGGTATGGGGGTCCAGGGGGCGAAGCCCCCTGGCGGGGGTTTGGGGGTCCGACCCCCAAAAAGGTCGCGACGTTGAGCGCCAGATGGGAAGCGCGACAGCGCGAACAGGGGCGGCCCGCTCAACCAGCCTGGGGGTCACTGGGAGCGGGCCGCCAACAACAGCTTAGGTGGTCGGCGGCGAGTTCGCTGCACGGGGTCGGCGTTTTGGCGGAAATACTTCTTCACACCCCGCGGCGGGACGTCGTGATTCCCCGACGAAGTGCGGTTTTGCGTGCGACGGCGGCCGGCGGCGGTGCCGGTTTTCACCCGTTCGCCGGAGTCGTCGCGGGCCTGTCCGATGTGGAGCCGCCGCCACGGGGCGGCGAGCACGCATAGTCTGGAGCCTTGTGACCGTTGCTCCTCCTGAACCGAAGACCGGCTGGATCCGCAGACTGGGTGCCGCGTGCTGGCGGCACCCCTGGCTGGTTGTGCTGTCGCTCACCGCGGCCGTGGTGAGCGTCGGCTTCCAGGCGGTGAGCCCGCTGTTCGTGCGGGCGGCGGTGGACGACGCCGTGAGCGGGCACACGGGGAACCTGGGGCTGCTGGCCGGCGGGCTCGTCGGGGTGCAGGTGCTGATGTTCGCGACGGCGTTCGTGCGCCGGTACGTGGGCGGGCGGCTGGCGCTGGACGTGCAGCACGACCTGCGGCGCGCGGTGTTCGGCGCGGTGTCGCGTTTGGACGGTGGCAAGCAGGATTCGCTGCGCACGGGGCAGGTGGTGTCGCGCGCGATCACGGACCTGCAGCTGGTGGTGTCGCTGCTGATGATGGTCCCGCTGTCGGCGGGTTCGGTGGTGTTCGCGGTGTTCTCGCTGGCCGCGATGCTGTGGATGTCGCCGCTGTTGACGGTGATCGCGCTGGTGGTGGTGCCCGCGGTGGCGTTCGTGGCGGCGCGGTCGCGGAAGCGGTTGTTCCCGGCGACGTGGTCGGCGCAGCAGCGGGCGGCGGACGTGGCGCAGCACGTCGAGGAGACCGTCACCGGGGTGCGCGTGGTCAAGGGCTTCGGCCAGGAGGCGCGGGAGGTTTCGCGGCTGGAGAGGGCGGCGAAACGGCTGTTCGCGGAGCGGTTGCGGGCGGCGAGGCTGTCGGCGGTGCCGACGGCGACGACGTCGGCGTTGCCCGCGGCGGGTCAGGTCGCCGTGCTCGCGCTGGGCGGCATCCTCGCGCTGCGGGGCGAGGTCACGCTCGGAACTTTTCTCGCGTTCGCCAGTTACGTGTCGGGCCTGGTGGGCCCGGCGCGGATGCTGTCCTCGGTGGTGGTGCAGGCGCAGCTGACGCGCGCGGGCGCGGACCGCGTGTACGAGCTGATCGACGCCCAGCCCGAGGTCCGCGACAAGCCGGACGCGCGGCCGTTGCCGGACGGCCCGCTCGGCGTGGAGCTGGCGGACGTGAAGTTCGGCTACACCCGTGCCGAACCGGTGCTCGACGGCCTGACGCTGGCGGCGAAACCGGGTGAGACGCTGGCGCTGGTGGGCACGGCCGGGTCCGGCAAGTCCACGATCTCGCTGCTGCTGCCCCGGTTCTACGACGTGCACTCGGGTTCGGTCCGGCTCGGCGGGTACGACGTGCGGGACGTGCGCCTGGCCGACCTGCGCCGGGCGATCGGCGTGGTGTTCGAGGAGGCGTTCCTGTTCTCCTCCTCCGTGCGCGACAACATCGCCTACGGGCGCCCGGACGCCGGCGACGAGGAGGTCATCGCCGCGGCGAAGGCAGCCGAGGCGCACGAGTTCATCGAGCAGCTGCCCCAGGGCTACGCCACGCTCGTCGGCGAGCGCGGGCTGACGTTGTCCGGCGGGCAGCGGCAGCGGCTCGGGCTGGCCAGGGCGTTGCTGACCGATCCGCGGGTGCTGATCCTCGACGACGCGACCTCGGCGGTGGACACCGTGACCGAGGCCGCGATCCACGACACGCTGCGTGCCGTCACCGCGAGCCGCACGACGTTGCTCATCGCGCACCGGCGGTCGACGCTCGCGCTGGCGGACCGCATCGCCGTGCTGGACGCGGGCCGCGTCGTCGACGTGGGTACGGCGGAGGAGCTGGAGGAGCGCTGCGAACTGTTCCGGGAGCTGGTGTCCGGGCCCGGTGAGGGTGTGGACCAGAAGCACCGCCGCGAATGCGTGCGCCACCCGGACACCGGGATCACCCCGGAGCTGTGGCCCGAGCCCGCCGAGCAGGACGACGCCGCGCAGCTCGCGGACGCGGCCCAGCAACGGACCGCCGCCGCGCCTTCGGGCGGTGGGATGGGCGGTATGCGCGGCGCGTTCGACGTGCCGCCGACGGAGGAACTCCTCGAAGGCGTCCGGAAACTGCCGCCCGCCACGGACGTCCCGGCCCTGGACGCCGACGAGGTCACGAAGCCGGATCCGCGGTTCCGGCTCGCCGGGCTGCTGCGGCCCGTACGGGCTCTGCTCACCGCGGTGGTCGTGCTCGTCGGGCTGGACGCGGCCGCCTCGATCGCGCTGCCCGCGCTGTACCAGCAGGGGGTGGACCACGGCGTGCGGCCGGGCGTGGAGTCGGTGATCTGGCTGACGGCGGCCATCGGCGCCGTGATCATCGCGCTGGACTGGCTCGTCATCGCCACGCAGACCCGGCTCACCGCGAAGGCGGGCGAGACCGTGCTGTACTCGCTGCGCGTGCGCAGCTACGCGCACCTGCAGCGGCTCGGGCTCGACTACTACGAGCGCGAGCTGTCCGGGAAGATCAT
The DNA here is from genome assembly GCF_039542405.1 of Amycolatopsis dongchuanensis. Classification (NCBI taxonomy): domain Bacteria; kingdom Bacillati; phylum Actinomycetota; class Actinomycetes; order Pseudonocardiales; family Pseudonocardiaceae; genus Amycolatopsis; species Amycolatopsis dongchuanensis. The sequence continues at coordinate 14,252 of NZ_BAABIB010000152.1, read as the reverse complement.
GACCCGGATGACGACGGACGTGGACGCGCTGTCGACGTTCCTGCAGACCGGGGTCGCGCAGGCGGTGATCAGCGCGCTCACCCTGGTCGGCATCTCGGCGGCGCTGCTCGTCACCGACGCTTCGCTGGCGCTGTACGCGTTGTCGGTGCTGCCGATCCTGGTCGTCGCGACGGTCGTCTTCCGCAAGCTCGCGACCGCCGCGTACAACGAGGCGCGCGAGCGCGTCAGCGTCGTCAACGCCGACATGCAGGAGAACGTGAGCGGGCTTCGTGTCGCGCAGGCGTACAGCCGCGAGGAGCGCTCGGCGGAGGACTTCGCCTCCCGCAGCGACGCCTACCGCCGGTCGCGGCTGCGGGCGCAGCGGTACGTCGCGACGTACTTCCCGTTCGTCACCATGCTTTCCGGGGTCGCGGAGGCGGTGGTGCTGGTGGCGGGCGCGAACCGGGTCGCGGACGGCACGCTGCCGGTCGGGGTGCTGCTCGGGTTCCTGTTGTACCTCAACCTGTTCTTCTCGCCCATCCAGCAGCTGTCGTCGGTGTTCGACGGGTACCAGCAGGCGAAGGTGGGCCTGCGCCGCATCGGCGAACTGCTGCGCACGCCCACGTCCGTCCCGCCGCCCGAGCACCCCGTGCCCGTGCCGGAGCGGTTGCGTGGCGAGGTCACGTTCGACGCCGTGGACTTCGCCTACGCGGGCACGGAAACCCGGGCGCTGGCGGACATCTCGCTCAAGGTGGCGCCGGGTGAGACGGTCGCGCTGGTGGGCGCCACGGGTGCCGGCAAGTCGACCGCGGTGAAGCTCGTCGCGCGGTTCTACGACGCGACGAGCGGCAAGGTCGGCATCGACGGCGTGGACGTGCGGGACTACGACCTGCCCGGGCTGCGGCACCGGATGGGTGTCGTGCCGCAGGAGGCGCACTTGTTCTCCGGCACGGTCGCCGACAACGTGCGGTACGGCCGCCCGTCGGCGAGCGACGCGGAGGTGGAGGCCGCCGTGCGCGCGGTCGGGGCGCTCGACGGGGTGGCCGCTCTGCCGTCGGGTTTCCGGCAATCGGTCGGCGAACGCGGGAAGTCGTTGTCGGCGGGGCAACGGCAGCTGATCGCGCTGGCGCGGGCCGAGCTGGTGGACCCGGACGTCCTGCTGCTCGACGAGGCGACCGCGGCACTCGACCCGTCCACGGAGGGCGCGGTCCTGCGGGCGACGGAGAACCTGGCCCGCCGCCGCACGACCTTCGTGGTGGCCCACCGCCTCGCGACGGCCGCCCGCGCCGACCGCATCGTCGTGCTCGACCACGGCCGCGTCGTCGAGCAGGGCACCCACGAGGAACTCCTCGCGGCAGGCGGGCACTACGCCCAACTGTGGCGGACGGGCAACCACGGGTAGTTCTCCCGCACACCGTGCAACCCCCGCCGCCGGTTCCGCGTCTGTGCGGTGACATCGGCGGCGGGGGGACTTCCGTGGCACAACAGGACGACTTCGCCGAGTTCTACACGGCCTCCTTCGAATGGGCCAGACGCGTCGCGTACGCCCTGTGCGGCGACTGGAGCCAGGCCGAGGAACTCGCGCAGGCGGCGTTCGTGCGGGTGTACGCGCAGTGGCGCCGCATCCGGCACGAGACCGGGAAGGCCTACCTGCGCACGGTGCTGACCAGGACCTTCCTGGACACCCGCCGCCGGGGCCGGGAACGCGAACACCCCGTCGCCGAACCACCGCCGGGGGAACCGGGGCCGAACGAGATCGCCCGCAGTGACGACCGGGCCGCGCTGCGGCAGGCGTTGCTGGCGGTGCCGCCCCGGCAACGCGCCGTCCTGGTGCTGCGGTTCGTGTACGACCTGACGGTCGAGGACGTCGCCGAGACGCTGAACTGTTCCGAAGGCACGGTGAAGAGCCAGACCGCACGCGGCCTCACGGCGCTCCGGCGCGAGTACGCGCGACAGGCCGAGACCCTCGAGGACCAAAATGTGGGCTGACGAGCAAGAGCTGGGCCTGGCGTTGAAGGAGGCCGTCGCCGGGGAGGGACCGCCGCCCGGTGACCACCTGCAGGACGTCCTGCGCCGCGGCCGCCGCCGCGTCCTGCTGCGCCGCGGCGGCACGATCGCCGCGTGCGTGCTCCTCGTCTGCGGGCTGTGTGCGGGCGGGTTCGCCCTGCGGGGGTTCACCGCCGGCCCGCCCCCGGTCGGCGAGGTACCGCGCCCACCCGTCGTGACGGCCCCGCCCACGACGACGACTTCCAGCGTGGACACGGGCAGCACGACCACGAACTCCGCCCCCGCGGTCGGCACCGGAAGCGCGCCGCCGTCCAGCACGGCGGGGCACACCAGCGTCCGGTCCAGCGACGTCGGCGTCACGAGCACGCCGTCGACCAGCCGGTCCTCCCGGCCGCGGTGCACCGACGTGATCGACTACGGCTCGGACCCGCGCAGCAACGCCGAAATCAACAGCATCGGCGAGGAGACGGGGAACTGCCCGAGCCCGATCTGGCTACCGCCGTCGTCCCCGTCGTACGAGTCGTCCTCGGCTACGTCGTCGTCGTGAAGACCTTGCCGGGGTTGAGGATTCCCAGCGGGTCGAGCGCTGTCTTGACCGCGTGGTGCAGGTCCAGCACCGCGGGGCTCACCTCGCGGCGCAGCCCGCCGCGCTTGAGCAGGCCGACGCCGTGCTCGCCGGTCACGGTGCCGCCGAGCTCGATGGCGTCGGCGATGATGTCCTCGAACGCCGCCTGCGCACGGCGTTTCGCGTCCTCGTCGCCGATCGGCGTGATCAGCAGCGGGTGCAGGTTGCCGTCACCGGCGTGCGCGATGTTCGCGATGAGCGTGTCGTGCGCGGCGGCCGTCTTTTCGATGCGCGCCAGCATTTCCGGCACCAGCGCCTTGGGTACGCACACGTCCTCGGTCAGCACCGGGCCGAGCCGCTCCAGCGCCGGGTACGCCAGGCGCCGCGCGTCGAACAGCGCTTCGGCCTCCTGCTCGTCGGAGGACAGCGCGGCCCACGTGGCGCCGGCCTCCTCGAAGCAACGCAGCACCGTGCGCGCCTCGTCTTCGCCCGCCTGGCCCGGCGTGTCGACGCGGCCGAGCAGCACCACGTTCGCTTCGGTGGACAGGCCCATGTTCTTCCACGCGTCGACCGCTTCGAGGCACCGCTTGTCGACCAGCTCCAGCGCCGACGGGATCACCCCGGACGCCGACACCGCGCTGACGGCCTCGCCCGCCGCGACGACGGAGTCGAAGTACCCGGCGATGGTGCGCTCGGCGGGGCGTTTCGGCCGCAGCCGCACGGTGATCTCGGTGATGATGCCGAGCGTGCCCTCGGAGCCGACCATCAGCCCGCACAGGTCGTACCCGGCGACGCCCTTGGCCGTGCGGCGCCCGAGCCGGACCACTTCGCCGCGCCCGGTGACGACCTCCAGCGCCAGCACGTAGTCCCGCGTCACGCCGTACTTCACGCAGCACAGGCCGCCCGCGTTGGTCGCGACGTTGCCGCCGATGGTCGACCACGGCGCGCTCGCGGGATCCGGCGGATACCACAGGTCCTGCACCGCGCAGGCGGCGCGCAAGTCGTCGTTCACCACGCCCGGCTGCACGACGGCGAGCCGTTCGGCGGGGTTGATCTCCAGCACCTGGTCCATCGCCTCGAAGGACAGCACGATGCAGCCCTCGATCGCGTTGGCGCCACCGGAAAGCCCGGTCCCGGCGCCGCGCGGCACGACGGGCACGCGGTGCTCGCCCGCGAACCGGACGACCGCCTGGACCTCCTCCGTGCCGCGGGGCCGCACCACCGCGAGGGCCTTGCCGTACTCGGCCCACTCGGCGTGGTCCTGCAGGTACCCCTCGACCACGTCCGGGTCGTCCAGCACGTGCTCGGCGGGCACCACCGTCCGCAGCTGCGCCACCAGGTCCATCGCCACCTCCCGGAGGTCCAGGCTACGCGGATGGCGCCTCCGCTCCGCCCCGATCTCCGCCAGGTGAGACGTGCCGCACGTACTCCTCCACGCGCCCGGCGACCGCCTGCACCCGCTCGACCAGCTCCGGGCCCGACAACTCGCCGGGATCGCGCAGTTCCGGCTGCGGCACGTAGTCCTCGACGGCGAAGAACACTTCGTCGAGCAGCCGCTCGAGCGGCAACGGCACGCGCTCGCCCGCCTCGAGCGCACGGCGTCGCGCCGCGAGCCAGCGGCCCGCGAACTCCTCCGGGCCGAGATCCCCCGCCACGAGCCGCCGGATCAGCTCCACCTGCTCGGCCAAGCCAGGAGCCATCACACCGTCCGGACGAACCAGCCGTCACGGAAGTCGAGCACCAGCCGGTCGCCGACGCCGTACGCCTCACCCACCGCGAGGGCCGCCGCGGCGCGGACCGCGCTCTCCTCGATGTCCTTCAGGTCCAGCTGCGCGTGCACGACCTCCACCCGCTCGCCGACGTCCACCCCCAGCGAGCGCACGAGTTCGACCCCGTCACGCGCCCCGGCGAGCGCGGCCTCGACGAACTCCGCGTCCTCGCGGGGTTGCAGGGAGGTCCGGTCCTCCGGCGGCGCGGTCCAGACCACCTCGGCCGGCCCCGGTACGACGCGCACCCGGACCTGGCCGAAGTAGCCGACGCCGCCCTTCTGCCGCTGCAGGCGGAACTCGCCGTAGCGGGTCATCCGGAACTCCTCGTGCTCTGGAACAGGTGGTAGACGCTGCTCCGGAAGTAGTGCTCTGGCCCGAACCTACCGGTGACGCGCCGGATGTGGTCGTAGTCGTGGTTGCCTTCGGACAGCCACAGCTCGGTGGCGGCGTCGTCGTCCATCGTGCTCATGTCCGCCGAGCGCAGCCGGTCGAAGTCCTCGCCGCGGATGCGGTGCTCGACGATCTCCATCGTGGGCGCGCCCTCCCGGCGGCTGATCACGTCGAGGTACCGCTCCGCCTGTTCCCTCGTCTCCCACGCGTAAAGCCCCTCGCCCAGCTCCGCGCGCGGCCTGCCGTTCGAGTCCACCCCGGACGGCCAGGGCTCGCCCCCGTTGTCGATCAGCCGGTCGGCGTCCTGCCTGCTCTGCACGCTGTAGAACGTCTGGCACGGCGTGAGGCCGCTCGGGTCGATGGCGGCGGTCGGGTTCGGCACGTACGCCTGCGGGTTCGGCGCGGGCGCCAGCCCCAGCGGGTCGATCGCGGTGTAGCGGCCGGTGGCCGGGTCGTAGTACCGGAAGTGGTTGTAGTGCAGGCCTGATTCGCGGTCGTAGTACTGCCCGGGGAACCGGAGCGGGGTGTCCGCGCCGTCCCCGCCGCCCGGCAGGTCCAGCCCCCACAGCGTGGACCGCCGGCGCCACGCGAGCGCGCCGTCGGGGGTGACCAGCTCGGTCGGGCTGCCGACGAGGTCGGTGACGATGGAGTAGAACTCCCGGTCGAACCACTGCTGGTCGCGCGCGCTCCGCTCGACCTGCGAGACGGGGCGGAACGTGCCCGGCTCCCAGTTCCAGGTCGTGGCCGTGCCGTCGGAGTGGATCTGCTCGGCGAGCACCATGCCGTCCCAGCAGAAGTCGATCCGCTCCGCCACCACGCCACCGGCGAGCCGCAGCTTCGCGATCCGCCTGCCGAGGGGGTCGTACAGGTAGCGCCAGCGCGTGCCGTCCGGCGTGACCACCTCGACCAGCCGGTCGTCGGCGTTCCAGGTGTAGTGCCACGTCTCCGGTTTCGCGGACAACCGCTTGCGGGAGCGCATGATCACGCGGCCCTGCGCGTCGTACCGGTAGCGCACGTTGCCCGCCTGCGTGACGGCACAACCCGAGTACTGGCGCGACCCCTGCGCGTCACCGGACGGGTCCGGCCAGCTGGCGGAGGTGACGTTGCCCGCCGCGTCGTAGGCGTAGCGCTCGGTCCAGCCCGTGCCCGTCACCGCGGTGATCCTGGCCGCCGGGTCGAGCGTGAACGACCGGTTGCCCGCGAGGAGGTCGTCGATCCCGGCCAGGTGCCCGTCGGGCCGGTAGTGGTAGCGGCGCTGCTGGATGACCCGCGACTGGTGCCGCGCGCTGCCCACCACGGACACGGTCTGGCTCCCCAGCCGCCCGCCCGGCTCCCAGGACTGCGCGATCACGGTGCCGCTGTCGAGGAGGCGCTCGGTCTCCCGCCCCGCGCCGTCGTAGCCGAACGTCATGGTGTGCCCGGCGGTGCGCAGGGCGTCGGGCCGCCCGCCGATCCCGTACTGCCACACGGTTTCGGCACCGGTCGGCGTGCGCCGCAGTGTGCGACGGCCGATCCGGTCGTACTCGGACGTGACCACCCGGCCGTTGCTGCCTTCGGCGAGCACCCGGCCCACGGCATCGCGGACGAGCACGAGGTCCGCGTCCGCGTTGCGCGCCCGGACGAGGCGGCCCACCGGGTCGTGTTCGAAGGTCTCGACCACGTCCCCGTAGCCGCGTTCGACGACGTTGCCCAGCGGGTCCCGCCGGTAGGTGATCTCCTCCTGGTTGCCGTTCGTGCGTGCGACGAGCTGGCCCGCCGCGTCGTGCCGGTAGCGCACGGTGCGCCCGTTGAAATCGGTTTCCGAGACGAGGCGGCCGGCGGCGTCGTACTCGTAGCGCCAGACCTGGCCTCGGGAATCCGTGACCGACTTCAGCCGCAGCGCCGGGTCGTAGGCGAAGGTGAGGCTGCTGCCGTCGGGCCGGAGGTGCGCGGCGGGCAGGTCGAAGTGCGTGCTGCGGATCCGGGTGACCTGACCCAGCGCGTCGACGTACTCGACCTGGTTGCCCTCACCGTCGTACCGCCACCGCTCGACGCCGCCGTCGGCGTTCACGCGCGAAAGCAGGCGGCCCTCGACGGTCCACGTCATCGTCGTCGTCGCGCCGGTGGGGTCGGTGATCTCGACGATCCGCCCGAACTGGTCGCGCCGGTAGCGGGTGACGCTGCCGTGCACGTCGATCTCGGCGACCGGCAGGCCGGCGGCGTCGGTCTCCGTGCGGTGCACGCGGCCCAGCTCGTCGGTCACCTTGACGAGCTGCCCCGTGCCGTCGTACTCGCAGTGCGTGGTGGCCCCGGTGGGGTCGGTGACCGACGTGACGCGTCCCGCCGCGTCGTACGTCCGCCGCCACACCGCGCCGTCCGGGTCGATCGTGACGACCGGCCGCCCCGCTTCGCCGTACTCGGCGAGTGCCTGGGTGCCGTCGGGGCGGGTGATGGTGGTGAGGTTGCCTTCCTCGTCGTAGCGGTACGTCGTCGTGCGGCCCAGTGGATCGGTGCGGGACAGCAGGCGGTCGAACTCGTCCCACTCCTGCGTGGTCCGGTGGCCCAGCGGGTCGGTTTCGGCGACGACCTGCCGCCGCTCGTTCACCTCGTAGACGGTGGTGTGGCCCAGCGCGTCGGTGAAGCGGGTGACGCCGTCCTCGTACTCGAACGTGCCGTCGAGGAAGCCGCCCGAGCCCTCGTTCGCCACGCAGCGGCCACGTTCGTCGTAGCGGTAGCGGTACCACTCGCCGTTGCGGTCGGTCCACTGCGTGATCCGCCCCGCGAGGTCGTAGTCGAACCGCAGCGGCGCGCCGGACGAGTTGAGCACCTCGGTCAGGCGCCCGGCGTCGTCGTAGCGGTAGCGCACCACCGGGATGTCCTCGCCGTGCGGGTTGCGCAGGGACAGCGCGGTGATCAGCCCGGCCGACGTGTCGACGGCCAGCTCGTAACCACCCGAGTGCCGGACCGCGGTGAGCGTCCCGGCGGCGTCACGGTCGAAGGTGATCCGGTTTCCGTTGCGGTCGGCCACCTCCCGCAGCAGCCCGGTGCCGGGAGCGAAATGCAGCCGCTGCCCCGATTCCCGCCGCTCCACGGTGAACCCGCCGTCTTCGCTCCGCGACAGCGGCCAGCGCGGCCCCAGTTCGGGCAGCACCACACCGTCGGCGGGCGGCGCCGGGTACACCAGCAGCATCCCGTCCTCGGCGACGTACACGACGCCCGCCGAATCGACCTCCACGCGCTGGTCCACCGTCGACGCCCAGCTGCGCCCGAACGACCGGCCCGCGCGGTACGACGAGACGTGGGTGCGGCGCAGCACCAGCGGCAGCACGGCGGGCAGCTCCACGTCGGTCTGCCCCAGCACCATCTCGCCGGTCGCGACGTCGATCGGGTCGTTCTCGCAGACCCGCGCGTTCTCCGGCGTCTTCGTGTCCGCCGGATCCGTGGGACGGCTCGACGGCGTGTCGGCGGAACCGGGCGTCGTGCCGTCGCCGGCGTGGGTGCCCGGCAGGTCGGCGTCCGGGGTGTGTGGTGTGTGTGGCGCGTCCGGGGCGTGCAACTCCGGCGTGTCGATCGACTTCGCCCCCGAGGGCAACGTCGCCCCATCCGCACGACGGGCGAACTTGCGGCCCAGCTTCGACAACTTCTCGATGATCTCACCGAGCTTGTCCACGATCTTGCGGATCTTCGGCGTCACGTTCCCGATCGTCTTGACCAGCTTCCGGATCAGATCCGACACCTTGCTGATCGCGTTCGTGATCGCCGTCGTCGCCTGCGCCGCCACCAACGGCGTCGCGAACCCCAGCGTGCACGCCTCCTCCAGCACCCACGAGATCAACTTGCCCACCAGCTCGGCCACCAGATCCCGCACGGTCTCCCGCACCATCGCCACGACCTGGCCCATCACCATCACACCCGTGGAGATGCCATCCGCCAGCGTCGCCGCCCCCGCGATCGCGTCACTCTGCTCCGCCACATGCGCCCGATACGCATCCCCACCCTCACCCGTCCAGCCTGCGGTGCCGTTGACCGTCTCATTCGACAGATCACCCGCGACCGCGCCGACCTCCTGCGCCACATTCGCCCACGTGTCCGCGAACGACTGGATCACCGGCGGATCCCCCGCCAACCAGTCCAGCGCCTCCTTCAACGGCTGCACGTGCTCGATCAACCACGACGCCCCGTACTGCGCCAACGTGCCGATCGGATCCACCACCATGGACAGCGCTTCCATGCCCACACCCAGCGCGCCCATACCGAACTCGACCCACGACCCGTCCTTCACCCCATTGGCCAGATCGACCGCCGACTCCGCGATCCCGATCCCCGTGACCGCCGTCGTCTGCGACTGCGCCTGCGCGACGAGCGGGTTAGCCATTCAGGGGCTCGCCGAGGGTCTTGATGGCGTCACCGGTGGTCTGGTCCTGGCCCTCGTAGGTCTGGACCGTGTCCCGCACCTTCGTCGCGGTCTCGGCGACGGACTCCTGCGCGCTCTGCAGCGCCCGCACACCGAGCTGCTCGAAGGGGTCCAGCAGCAACGCGAAGGGCTGGCAGATGACGCCGTACGCGCTGTTGTCCATGCTGACCTGCTGCGCCGCCTGCACGGCGGTGCTCAGCCGGTCGGCGAGGGCGTCCACCTTCCCGGCGTGCGTCGTCAGCTCGTCGGTGAGTACCTCGTAACCCTCCGCCATGGGAACTCCCCCTTCTAGTCGCGCCGCAGGAAGGTCTGGTCGCCGAAGTCGTCGTCACCGTCGTCGCGGGGCCTGGGCTTCGGGCGCGGTGGCGGCGGTGGGGGTGGGGTGGCGTCGTCGGCCTCGGTCTCGATGCGCAGCTGCCTGCCGGGCGCCGGGGGCGGCGGCTCCTCCTCGGGCGGCGGCGGGAAGTTCTCCTCCGCGGTGGCCACGAGGTGCCTGCTCGTTTCGTCGTCCCCCACGGTTTCCGCGAGGATTTCCCGGATCCGCTGGGGATAGCGGGACTGCGCCTGCTGCATGGCGGTGAGCACGGCGGCCGCGATCTCGTCGGGGCTGAGCTTGCGCACGGCGTCCGTCATCGCGACGCCCGTGGGGATCCCGTTGCTGCCGACGGTGACGCTGACCGCGCCGCCCGCCGCCGAGCCGGTGATCGAGATGCCCTGGACCTCCTGCTGCATCCGCTGGTAGCGGGCCGCCTTCTCCTTGGCGTCGCGCTCCCAGTCGTCGACCATGCGCTCCACGTCGCCGAGGTCAGCCACCACCGGTCCCCTTTCGTCTTCCTTACCGACGCAGCCGGGCTGTGCCAGGTTCCCGCAGGCGGGAGCAGGCGTCCAGTAGCAGGCGCAGCGCCGCCTGCATCGATCAAGTGAGCAATCCCAAACCCCGGTGCCACGGGAATGCACCACTTCGATCACAACCCGGATCGCCGGGGGGTTAGCCTGGTAGGCGCATCAAGCGGACAACCAAGATCGAGATGGATAGAGGCGAGTCCCTGCCGTGTCCAGCAGCAGCCCTGCGTCACAGTTCGGCCCCAACGAATGGCTCGTCGAGGAGATGTACGACCAGTTCCTCGCCGACCCCTCTTCAGTAGACGCCGCCTGGCATGACTTCTTCTCCGACTTCAAGCCGACGCAGACGCCGGAGACCAAGCCGGACACCGCCGCCGCGCCGCAGGCCACGCAGGCCCCGCAGCCGTCCAACGGCCAGGCGAAGCAGGCACCCGCGAAGCCCGCCGCCAAGGCCGAGGCCCCCGCGAAGCCGCAGGCCGCCCCGGCCAAGCCCGCCGCCAAGCCGCAGCCCGCCGCCGCGAAGCCGCAGGCCACCGCGGCCGCCGCGAAGAGCGAGCCGGAGACCAAGCAGCTGCGTGGCGCCGCCGCCGCGATCGCCAAGAACATGGACGCCTCGCTGAGCGTCCCGACCGCGACGAGTGTGCGCGCCGTCCCGGCGAAGCTGATGGCGGACAACCGCATCGTCATCAACAACCACCTCAAGCGCACCCGCGGCGGGAAGATCTCGTTCACGCACCTCATCGGGTACGCGATGGTCCGCGCGCTGCGCGACTTCCCGAACATGAACCGGCACTACGAGCTGATCGACGGGAAGCCGTTCGCCGTCACGCCGGAGCACGTGAACCTCGGCCTCGCCATCGACATGAAGGGCAAGGACGGCGCCCGCACCCTCGTGGTGGCCTCCATCAAGAACACGGAGAACATGTCGTTCCTCCAGTTCTGGCAGGCCTACGAGGACATCGTCAAGAAGGCGCGCAACAACAAGCTCACCGCCGACGACTTCTCCGGCACCACGATCTCGCTGACCAACCCAGGCGGCATCGGCACGAACCACTCCGTGCCGCGGCTGCAGGCGGGCCAGGGCGCGATCATCGGTGTCGGCGCGATGCAGTACCCGGCGCACTTCGAGGGCACCAGCGAGAAGACCCTGGTCGAGCTGGGCATCAGCAAGATCATGACGCTGACCTCGACGTACGACCACCGCATCATCCAGGGCGCGGAGTCGGGCGAGTTCCTCAAGCGCATCCACGAGCTGCTGCTCGGCGAGGACGGCTTCTACGACGACATCTTCACGTCGCTGCGGCTGCCGTACGAGCCGATCCGCTGGGTGGAGGACATCCCCGAGGGCGAGATCGACAAGACCGCCCGCGTGCTGGAGCTGATCGACGCCTACCGGATGCGCGGCCACCTGATGGCCGACACCGACCCGCTGAACTACCGCCAGCGCCGCCACGAGGACCTCGACGTCCTGTCGCACGGCCTGACGCTGTGGGACCTGGACCGCGAGTTCGCCGTGGGCGGGTTCGCCGGCCAGCAGCGGATGAAGCTGCGTGACGTGCTGGGCGTGCTGCGTGACTCGTACTGCCGCACGGTGGGTGTCGAGTACACCCACATCCTGGACCCGGAGGAGCGCCGCTGGATCCAGGACCGCGTGGAGGTGCCGCACGCGAAGCCGGACCCCAACGTCCAGAAGTACATCCTGTCGAAGCTCAACGCCGCGGAGGCGTTCGAGACCTTCCTGCAGACCAAGTACGTCGGCCAGAAGCGGTTCTCGCTGGAGGGCGGCGAGACGGTGATCCCGCTGCTGGACACCGTGCTGGACAAGGCCGCCGAGCACGAGCTGGACGAGGTCGTCATCGGCATGCCGCACCGCGGCCGCCTGAACGTGCTGGCGAACATCGTCGGCAAGCCGATCTCGCAGATCTTCCGCGAGTTCGAGGGCAACCTGGACCCGGGGCAGGCGCACGGTTCCGGTGACGTGAAGTACCACCTGGGCGCGGAGGGCAAGTACTTCCGCATGTTCGGCGACGGCGAGACGAAGGTGTCGCTGGCTTCGAACCCGTCGCACCTGGAGACCGTGGACCCTGTGCTGGAGGGCATCGTCCGCGCGAAGCAGGACATCCTCGACAAGGGCGACCAGGACGGCCAGGGCTTCACCGTGCTGCCGGTGCTGCTGCACGGTGACGCGGCGTTCGCGGGCCAGGGTGTGGTGGCGGAGACGCTGAACCTGGCGCTGCTGCGCGGGTACCGCACCGGTGGCACCGTGCACATCATCATCAACAACCAGGTCGGTTTCACCACCGCGCCGGAGCACGCGCGGTCCTCGCAGTACGCGACGGACGTGGCGAAGATGATCGGGGCCCCGATCTTCCACGTGAACGGGGACGACCCGGAGGCGGCGCACTGGGTGGCGAAGCTGGCGGTCGAGTACCGGCAGGCGTTCAACAAGGACGTCGTCATCGACATGATCTGCTACCGCCGCCGCGGCCACAACGAGGGCGACGACCCGTCGATGACGCAGCCGGCGATGTACGACATCATCGACACGAAGCGCTCGGTGCGGAAGACCTACACCGAGGCGCTGATCGGCCGCGGCGACATCTCGGTCGAAGAGGCCGAGGCCGCGCTGCGTGACTTCTCCAGCCAGCTGGAGCACGTCTTCAACGAGGTGCGTGAGCTGGAGAAGCACCCGGCGAAGGCGAGCCCGTCGGTCGAGGAGGAGCAGCAGGTCCCGGCCAAGGTGCCGACGGCCGTGTCGCGTGAGGTGATCGAGCGCATCGGGGACGCGTTCCTGAACGTGCCCGACGGCTTCAACCCGCACCCGCGGGTCAAGCCGGTGCTGGAGCGCCGCGCGAAGATGGCGCGCGAGGGCGGTATCGACTGGGCCTTCGGCGAGCTGCTGGCGTTCGGTTCGCTGGCGATCGAGGGCCGGCTGGTCCGGCTGTCCGGGCAGGACTCGCGGCGTGGCACGTTCACGCAGCGGCACTCGGTGCTGATCGACCGCAAGAACGGCAGGGAGTACGCGCCGCTGCAGAACCTGGGCGAGAACCAGGGCCGCGTGATGATCTACGACTCGGCGCTGTCCGAGTACGCGGCCGTCGGGTTCGAGTACGGCTACTCGGTGGCGAACCCGGACGCGCTGGTGTTGTGGGAGGCGCAGTTCGGCGACTTCGTCAACGGCGCGCAGACGGTGATCGACGAGTACATCTCGTCCGGTGAGGCCAAGTGGGGCCAGCTGTCCGACGTCGTGCTGCTGCTGCCGCACGGGCACGAAGGCCAGGGTCCGGACCACACGTCGGGCCGCATCGAGCGCTTCCTGCAGCTGTGCGCGGAGGGTTCGATGACGGTGGCGGTGCCGTCCACCCCGGCGAACTACTTCCACCTGCTGCGCCGGCACGCGCTCGACGGGATCCGTCGTCCGATGATCGTCTTCACCCCGAAGTCCATGCTGCGCAACAAGGCGGCCACGTCGTCCGTCGAGGACTTCACCGGCCAGTCGAAGTTCCTGTCCGTGATCGACGACGCGCAGGTGGACCCGGCGAAGGTCCGGAAGGTGCTGTTGACATCGGGCAAGCTCTACTGGGAGCTGGTCGCGGAACGCGCCAAGCGTGAAGCGAACGACGTCGCCATCGTGCGGATCGAGCAGTACTACCCGCTGCCGATCAAGAAGCTGCGTGCGGCGCTGGAGCGGTACACGGGTTCGCCGCAGGTGACCTGGGTCCAGGAGGAGCCGGAGAACCAGGGCGGTTGGCCGTTCTTCGGCCTGCACCTGCCGCGCAAGCTGCCGGAGCTGCTCTCGGGCCTCGACGTGGTCTCCCGCCGCCCGATGGCCGCCCCGAGCGCCGGTTCGTCCAAGGTGCACGAGGTCGAGCAGAAGGCCCTGATCGCCAGGGCATTCGACTGATCCGAAGGCAAAAGGCGCCCTCACCCCACAGGGAGGAGGGCGCCTTCTTCTTTTGCCCCCACAACACAACCGTCACCCGGCAACGCAAACGCGAGCGGCGCCACCGCCCACACCCACCCCCACACCGATCCCCAGCCTCATTAGCGGTTGGCTCACCGTGTCAAGGGTGGCGAAGCCATCGCGAAGCGACGCCGAAGGCGCCCTTGACGCGGTGAGCCAACCGTTAAACGATCAAGGATCGGGGCGGGGGTGGGGCCGCTCAGCAGGCGCGCCAGCGCCGGGGACCCAGGCACCAAAAGACAAAAGATTAAAAGAATGCCTCGCCGGCGGGCAATACCGCTAAGTTAGAGCTTGTCTCACTTGGTGAGTTTCTTGTAGCAGGTGATGGCGGCTCCGAGGGTG
>NZ_BAABIB010000151.1:0-22102 GCF_039542405.1 Amycolatopsis dongchuanensis | reverse complement strand
GGCGAGGCGGCGCCGAGCGGCGGGCGGGCGCAGGAGCGGCGCCGAGCGGCGGGCGGGCGCGGGCGCCGAGCGGCGGCGGGCGGAGCGGAGCGGAGCCCTGCGGGCCCCACCAACCGAAGCGAGTGGGCGCGCGTGGGCAGGCGCGGGACCACCCAACAAAAGCCAACCGCCCCCAGAAACCAACCCCCCACTACCCCCGGCCCGCGCGAGCCGTGGCGCGGTACCGGCCCGGGGTCTGGCCGACGAGCGCCGTGAAGGCCTCGATGAAACTGCTCGGGTTCGCCCACCCCAGGCGCATCGCCGTGTCCGTGACCGACGCGCCTTCGGCGAGGTCGAGCACCGCCCGCTGCACCCGCAGCAGCGTGCGCCACTGGTGGAAGCTCATCGACAGCTCCCCGCTGAACAACCGGCTCAACGTCCGTTCGCTGGACCCCGTCCGCCGCCCCAGCTCCGTGAGCGTCGCCGGGCTGGCCGGGTTCGCGTGCAGCAGGTCGGCCACGGCCTTGAGGCGGGGGTCCGCCGGCTCCGGGAGGCGCAGTGGTTCCCGCTGAGCACGCGCGAGTTCCATCAGCACGACGTCGAGCAACAGCCGGGCGCGCGGCCCCTGATCGGAATCCCCGAGCAGCGCCAGGTAGGCCTCTCGCAGCAACGCGCTCGCCACGAACACCGACGGTTCCGCCGGGAGCTGCCCCGCCCGGTCCGCCGGAACCCGGAGCAGCCTGATGTCGGTCTCACCATGCGCACGGCTGCTGTGGACGTGGAACGGCGGCACCCACGTGATGCGGTTCGCGGGCGTCACCCACGTGCCGACCTCGGTCGTCGTGACCAGGGCTCCCGAAACGGCGTACCGGAGCTGCCCGAAGTCGTGGCAGTGCGGGGCGACGACCTCGCCGTGGGACAGGGGCTCGCACTCGACCACATCGCCGTCCAAGAACACCGGCTCGTGGGCAACTTCGGTCACGAGATCCAGACTAAGCGTGGCGGATTCCCGGCATTTCCTGGCGGGAGGACGGTGGTCCGCCTGACACCCCGAGACCATGGTGGAACCCATGCGAGCCATCACCCAGCACCAGTTCGGGGGACCCGAGGTCCTCACCGTCGTGGACGTGCCCGAGCCCCGTCCCCTGCCGACCGAGGTCCTCGTCCGCATCAAGGCCATCGGGCTGAACCCGCTCGAACCACGCCTGCGCGCCGGCGAGTTCCCGCTGCTCGGGCAGCCACCGTTCACCCTCGGCTGGGACATCAGCGGCGTAGTGGAAGACGCGCACACGTGGCGGTTCAGGCCGGGCGACGAGGTGTTCGGGATGCCACGGTTCCCACGCGCCGCCAACGCATACGCCGAAGCCGTGGCCGCACCGGCGTTGCACCTGGTCCGCAAGCCCGCGTCGCTTTCGCACGTCGAGGCGGCGGCGTTGCCGGTCGTCGGGCTGACGGCGTGGCAGGGACTCGTCGACCTCGGCGGTGTGTCCGAAGGCGATCGCGTCCTGATCCACGGCGGTGGCGGCGGGGTCGGCCACGTCGCGATCCAGCTCGCGAAAGCCCTGGGCGCACACGTGATCACCACCGCGAGCGCGAGCAAACGGGAGTTCGTCGAGGGCTTCGGCCCCGACGAGGTGATCGACTACCGGGCGGTCGACTTCGCCGAGGCGGTCCGCGATGTCGACCTCGTGCTCGACACGATCGGCGGCAGCACCGTCGAGCGGTCGCTCGCGGTACTCCGCCCCGGCGGGCACCTCGTGACGGCGGTCGCCGAGGAGGACACCGCACTCATCGCGAAGTTCGAGGCCGCGGGCATGCGGTTCAGCGGCATCGGGGTCGATCCCGACCCGGTCGCCCTGCGCGGTCTCGTCGACCTGGTCGAGCAGGGCAAGCTCCGCGTCCACGTGCAGGAGACCTTCCCGTTCGAGCGCATCGCCGACGCGCACCGGCTGCTCGAAAGCGGGCACCTCCAGGGCAAGGTCGTCCTCACCGTGTGAGCGCGCCGTCCGCCCGGGCGCGCACCCGGGCGGACGGCGCTGTTTCAGCGGGCCCCGATACCCGGATCGGTGAGGGTGATCCGGCCGGTTTCCACGTGGCCCGCGAGGCGCCGGACGAACCGGCCCGCGGTGACGGACACGTCGTACCAGCCCGCGGTACCGCCGGTCCGCACCACGTGCACGACGCGCGCCCCCGGCCGCAGGCCGTAGCTGTCCGGGCGGCCGTGGCCGTACCCGGGCGCGTCGGCGACGGTGACGGACACCGGGGCGCTGCCGGAGTTCGTCAGCACGAGCGTCAGGTCCCCGGCCGGGCCGGTGGCGCGGGCGCTGACCTCGACCCCGCTCCCCTGCCCCGCGAACCGGCGGTGGAAACCGTTGGGGCCGTGGACACCGAAGTCGTAGGCACCCGACAGCGTCCAATCCGCGGAGAGCTTCTTCCCGGGCTCGACGGTGTACGTCCACGGCCCGTTCTGGTCGCTGGACGACGTGACGTGGAAGCACGCGCCCGCCGAACCGTCGTTGCCGAACTCCAGCGTCAGGCGCTCACCGCGCACCTGCCCGTCGACGTGCAGGTCGTAGGGCAGCGGCAGCGCCGGCTTCTGCCCCCGCTCCTGCTGCGGGAGCGACGGGGTGCCGGGCGGGGTCGGCACGTAGTCGGGGTGCCGGTCGCGGTCCGGGGGCACGTACGCGGCCGTGGACGGCAGGCGCGGCACGGCGCGTTCGGTGCGGGAGAAGTCGAATGCCGAGGTCAGGTCCCCCGCAACGGCCCGCCGCCACGGCGAGATGTTGGGCTCGCGCACCCCGAAGCGCCGCTCCAGGAACCGCACGATGGACGTGTGGTCGAAGACCTCCGAGCACACCCGGCCACCGCGGCTCCACGGCGACACGACGAGCATCGGCACGCGCTGGCCGAGGCCGTAGGGCACGCCGTTGAGGATCTCGTAGCGCGTGTCGACCGTCGAAGCGCCCTTCGCGCCCGAGGGCGCGGGGTACGGCGGCACGATGTGGTCGAAGAAGCCGTCGTTCTCGTCGTAGGTGATGAACAGCGCCGTCTTGCTCCACACCTCGGGCGCGGCGGTGAGCGCGTCGAGGACCTGCGAGATGTACCAGGCGCCGTAGTTGGCGGGCCAGTTCGGGTGCTCGGTGAACGCCTCCGGCGCCACGATCCACGAGACCTGCGGCAGCCGCCCGGCCTTCACGTCGGCCTTCAGGATGTCGAAGAACCCTTCGCCCTTCTTGGCGTCCGTACCGGTGCGAGCCTTGTCGTACAAGGGATCGCCGGGCTTGGCGTTGCGGTACTGGTTGAAGTACAGCAGCGAGTTGTCGCCGTAGTTGCCGCAGTAGGCGTCGGGGATCCAGCCCCACGAGCCCGCGGCGTCCAGCCCGTCGCCGACGTCCTGGTAGATCTTCCACGACACCCCGGCCTTCTCCAGCCGCTCGGGGTAGGTCGTCCAGCTGTAGCCGGCCTCGTCGTTGCCGATGACCGGGCCGCCGCCCTGCCCGTCGTTGCCCGTGTAGCCGGTCCACATGTAGTACCGGTTCGGGTCGGTCGAGCCCATGAACGAGCAGTGGTAGGCGTCGCAGATGGTGAAGGCGTCGGCCAGCGCGTAGTGGAAGGGGATGTCCTCGCGGGTCAGGTAGGCCATGGTGGTGGCCGACTTGGCGGGCACCCACCGGTCGTAGTGCCCGTCGTGCCACGCCGCGTGCGTGTCGTTCCAGCCGTGCGGCAGGTCCTGGATGAACTGCAGGCCCAGTTCCTTCACCTCGGGCCGGAACGGGAGGATCTCCCGCGTCCCGTCCGACTGGTACCACACCGGCTTGCCGTTGGGCAGCGACACCGGGCGCGGGTCGCCGAAGCCGCGGACGCCGCGCAGCGAGCCGAAGTAGTGGTCGAACGACCGGTTCTCCTGCATCAGGACGACGACGTGCTCGACGTCGCGCAGGCTGCCGGTACGGGAGTGGGCGGGGATCGCCGCGGCGCGGGCGATGCTGTCGGTGAGCATCGACGCGGCCGCGGTACCGCCGGCGACCTGGAGGAACCGGCGGCGGTTGAGGTCGGTCATGGGGCACAGTCTGCTGATCCCGGCCCGCGGGAACACCACCGAAAAGGCGAAACTTCGGCGAACATCCGGCGGCGGGCGGCTACCACCGGGGTGTCTATTGTGGAGTGTGGGCGGTATGGCGCTCGGCGCCCGGTTCACCCCTGCCAGTCGACGAGCTGCACGATGACCCCGTTCGGGTCGCGCACCTGGAAGGCCCGCTCGCCCCACTCCTCGACGGTCAGCGGCATCGTGATGGGCACCCCCTCGGCTTCGAGCCGGGCCAGCTCGCCTTCCAGGTCGTCGACCACGAAGGCGAGGATCAGGCCAGACGCGTGGTCGTCGCGCTGGTCGGCGGGCAGGGTGGGCAGCCCGCGCCGCAGGAAGACCACGTTCATCCCGGCGTCCGGCCTGCCCAGCGAGGCGAAACCGTCGGCGGACAGCTGCTCGGTGAACCCGAAGTGCTTCGCCAGGAACGCGCTCGACGCGGCCGGGTCGTCGACGTTCAGGGACACGGCGGAGGAGGTGATGCGCATGGGACCCCTTTCTTCGTACACCGTACAGAGTAAGCATACGCGAAGATTGCCCCATGTCGACCGAACGAAGCGGCGCGGGTGACCCGGCCCGCACCCTGTGTCTGCTGTGGCGGGATCCGGCGGCGGCGCCGAAGCGGGGACCGCGCCAGGGCCTGACGATCGACGCGGTGGTCGACGCCGCGACCGCCCTCGCCGACGCCGAGGGGCTGGAGGCGGTGAGCATGCGCCGTGTCGCGCAGGCGCTGGGCGTCGCGCCCATGACGCTGTACACCTACGTGCCCGGCAAGGCGGAGCTGCTCGACCTGATGCTGGACGCCGCGTACGCCCGCATGCCGCGCGAGGACACGTCGGGCCGCCCTTGGCGCGAGCGGCTGACCGTCGTCGCGGAGGAGAACCTGGCGCTGTACCGGACGCACCCGTGGGCAGCGGGCATCGCGACGAACCGGCCCGTGCTCGGTCCGGGCCAGCTGGCGAAGTACGAGCATGAATTGTCCGCTTTGGACGGTCTGGACCTCGACGACGTGGCGCTCGACGACGCACTGGCGTTCCTGCTGGCGTTCGTGCGGTCGTGCGCCCAGGCGGCGGCCGCGCAGCAGCGGGACGACCAGTCGTGGTGGGACGCGAGCGAACCGTTGCTGGCGCGGGTGTTCGACGAGAAGGCCTACCCGAGGGCCGTCCGCGTCGGGTCCGCGGCGGGGCAGGCGCACGGCAGCGCCTACGACCCGGAGCACGCCTTCCGCTTCGGCCTCGCCCGCGTGCTGGACGGGCTGGCCGCCCTCGTGGCGGGCTGAGCCTGCCCGTGGGCCACCCGTCCGGAGTGAGCGCCGCGCGTTTGACTACCCCGCTCGCGGCAACACCACCCGACTCAGCGAGGTCATGACCACCAACCCCGTCGCGCTGCCCGCGGACACCCCCGTGCGCGAGGCCGCCCAGCGCATGCGCGAGCGCGAGATCGGCAACGTGCTGGTGCTCGACGACGACCGCGTGGCGGGCATCGTCACCGACCGGGACATCGTGACCAGGGCCGTGGCGGACCGCGACGACCTCAGCGGCTGCCGCCTGCGGGACGTGCGCAGCTCCGGCCTGGTCACCGCCGCTCCGGACGACGACATCGACACCGCGATCGAGCGCATGCGCGAGGCCGCCGTGCGCCGCATCGCCGTGGTCGAGGACGGCCGGGCGGTCGGCGTGTTCACCCTCGGCGACGCGGCGCTGGAGAAGGACTCCGACTCCGCGCTGGGCGACATCAGCGCCGCCACGTCCAACTCCTGACCGACGGGTTGCCGGCCCGCCGCACGCGGCGGGCCGGACCTCGTCACGTGTACCAGGTCGGCTCCGGCAGCTGCCCCAGCAGCGCGTACGCGCCCACCTCACGCCGCTTGTACGCCACCGGGTCGTGCAGCGAGTGGGTGCGCAGGTTGCGCCAGAACCGGTCCAGCCCGTACTTCGCCGCGCTGGCACGGGCCCCGGTCAGCTCGAAGATCTTCGTGCCGACCTCCAGCCCGGTGTCGCTCGCCCGCTGCTTCGCCGCCGCGATGAGCACGGCCAGCTCGCCGCGCCGCTGCGGGGTGAGCTGCTCGCGCGGCGCGTGCAGCACCTCCGAGATCTCCGCACCCGCCCTGTCCACGAGCGCCTCCACGGCCCACAGCTTCGCCTGCAGGTCCCCGTAGCCCTCGAGGATGTACCACTCCTCCCCCGCGGACGCCTTGTCGTCCCCGCCGTAGGGCCAGGCCCGCGTGTGGTCGCGGGTGTACGCGAGCGCCGTGTCCAGCGCTCCCTGGGCGATGCCGAGGTAGAAGTTCGTGAACACGAGCTGGATCGTGGGCACGTTCAGCGTGTTGTACGTGAGCGGCTGGAACTTCCGGTCGACGTACCCGGCCGCGCTCGCCCACGGGACCCGCACGTTCTTGATCGTCACGCTGCCCGACTCGGTCAGCCGCTGGCCGATGTTGTCCCAGTCGTCGTGGAAGACGATGCCCTCCTGCCGGGACGGCACGATCGCGAAGATGTGGTCCCCGGTGCCTTCGAGCACACCCTCGAGCACCGTCAGGTCGGACACCTTGCTGCCGGTGGAGAACGACTTGTGCCCGGAGTAGACGAGCTCGTCGCCGTCCTCGGTGATGGTCAGGTCCGAGTCACGCGGGTTGACCGCCCCGCCGAAGAACAGCTTGTCCTTCGTGTACAGCTCCTCGACGGCCGCGATCTGCGCCTCGGTCCCGACGAGCCGCACCGCCCACGCCCACAGGTAGTGGTAGCCCAGCAGCTGCCCGATCGAACCGTCTCCGCGGGCCACCTCCCGGATCACGCGGTACGCGGTTTCCCACGTCTGCCCGCCGCCGCCGTGCTCGGCCGGCCCGAGCAGGGTGACCAGGCCGCTGTCCTTGAGCAGCCGCACCTCCTCGTACGGGGTCTGGTGCGCCCGGTCGCGCTCCACCGCGTCCACGGCGAGCTTCGCGGCGACGTCCCGCGCGATCTCGACCCATTCCTGGCTGCTGGTCATGACAGGCTCCCCACGGGTTCGGGTGTCGCGGCCCCGCGGGCGAGGTCGCGTTCCTTCTCACGGATGATCGGCAGCACGTTCCTGCCGAAGTATTCGACGTCCTCGTGATAGTGCAGGAAACCGAGCAGCAGCAGGTTCGCGCCACGTCGCTTGTACTCGATCGCGCGATCGGCGATCTGCTCGGGCGTGCCGATCAGCCCGGTGCGGAAGCCGTCGTTGTACTGCACGAGATCGGCGAACTCGGAGTCGGCCCACATCCCCTTTCCGTCCGATGTGGACTTACCAGCCTGCTTGACGGCGCCGCGGAACCCTTCGACGGCCTGGGTGTCCGCCTTCTCCACGATCTCACGCAGGACGTCCTTCGCCTCGCGCTCGGTGTCACGGGCGATGACGAAGCCGTTCAGTCCGAAGCGGACGGTGCGGCCGTGCTCGGCGGCGTACCCGCGCACCTCGTCGACCTGCTCGGAGAACCCGTCGAAGTCCTTGCCGTTGCTGAAGTACCAGTCGGACACGCGCCCGGCGAGCTTGCGGGCGGCGGTCGAGTTGCCGCCCTGGAAGATCTCGGGATGCGGACGCCCCGGTCCGGTGAGCGGTTTGGGCTTGATGTCGAAGTCGTGAATGCGGTAGAAGTCGCCGCGGAATTCCGCGTGGTCGTCGGTCCACAGTTCCCGCAGCACGCGGATGAACTCCTCCGAACGGCGGTAGCGCTCGTCGTGCTCCAGCCACGGCTCGCCCAATCCGGTGAATTCGTCCTTGAACCAGCCGCTCACCACGTTGACCGCCGCGCGGCCACCGGAAAGGACGTCGGCGCTGGCCACGAACTTCGCCAGCACACCGGGGTGCCACAGACCGGGGTGCACCGCGGCGATCACCTTGAGCCGCTGCGTCGCGAGCAGCAGCGCGAGGCTGAAGCCGGTGGATTCGTGCTGGTAGGCGGCACCGTAGCTGGCGGTGTAGCGGACCTGCGTGAGCGCGTACTCGAACCCGTTGCGCTCGGCCAGGACGGCGAGTTCCTTGTTGTAGTCGTACCCCCAGTCGGTGCGTTGTTCGATCTTGCTCGTGACGAGTCCGCCGCTGACGTTCGGGACCCAGTAGGCGAATTTGAGGAGTTCCCCGTACGGGTTTTCGTTTTCGGCCACGACAGGGAGTAGAGCAACGACGGCGAATGGGCGCAAAACCGTTCAGCATCTGGACTACTCCACCCGGCATCACCCGGATGAGTCGTCCGGCCGATTCCGGCCCCGTTGCGGCGAGTTGCCCGTACTGTGATTGTGGAGTTCACGGGAAGTGCCAGCCTGGGGGATGTCGTTGTCGGGTCGTCGAGTGTGGTGGCTGCTGGGGTCGGCGGGTGCCGGCAACCTCGCGGACGGCATCGGCAAGGTCGCTTTTCCCTTGCTGGCCACCACGATCACGCGTGACCCCGTGCAGATCGGCGCGCTGTCGGCGACGCAGTTCGTGCCGTGGCTGCTGCTGGGCACGGTCGCGGGCGCGCTCGTGGACCGCGTCGACCGCAGGCGGGCGATGCTGCTCGCCAACGCCGCCAGGGCCGTGCTCGTCCTCGGCACGGCGGTGCTCCTGTGGTCCGGCGCCCTGTCGATCTGGCTGATCTACCTCGTGGCCCTGCTGCTGGGCGCCGCGGAGACGGTGGCCGAGAGCGCGGTGAACGCGGTGATCCCCGCCGTGGCCGAGGGCGGCAGGCTGGAGCAGGCCAACAGCCGGTTCCAGGCCGCCGAGATCCTCGGCCAGACCTTCCTCGGCGGCCCGCTCGGCAGCGCCACGTTCGCCCTGTTCGCCACGCTGCCGTTCCTGCTCTCCTCCGCCGGGTTCGCGATCGCGGCCGCACTGCTGCTCGGCATGGCGGGCAGCTACCGGCCGCGCGCGCCGGCGAACCCCACGCGGCTGCGCACCGATCTCGCCGACGGGCTGCGCTGGCTCGCCCGGAACCCGTTGCTGCTGCGCCTGGTGCTGGTGGCTGGGCTGATCAGCGTCACCAGCGAGCTCGCGCAGGCGCAGCTCGTCCTCTACGCCCTCGAAGACCTGCGGCTGAGCGAGGCGGCGTTCGGGGTGTTCAGCTTCGTGGGCGGGCTCGGCGGGCTGGCCGGCGCCGCCGCCGCGCCGTGGCTCGTCCGGCGCACCGGCCGGACTTCCGTGCTGGTGGGCGGGATCCTGGCCGGCGGGCTCGGTTTCCTCGCCATGGGGCTGATCCGGCACGCGGTCGCCGCGGCGGTGTGCTTCGGGGTGTTCGCGGCCGCGGTCGTGGCGGTCAACGTCGTGCTCGCGACGGCCCGGCACGCGCTCGTCCCCGGCGAGCTGCTCGGCAGGGTGCTCGGCGCGTGGCGCACGGTCGTGTGGGGGGCGGTGCCCGTCGGGGCGCTGCTCGGCGGCGCGCTGACGCGCCTGGCGGGTCACGCGAGCACGACGTTCGTGATCTCCGGGCTGGCGCAGGTCGCCCTCGCCGGGCTCACCGTGCTCCTGGTGCGGGGCTTCACACTGGGCGAAACGGTGGAACCGAGCCGGGCGTGACGGCTCGGCGGGGTGGTACCGGGCCCGGGGAGCAGTACGATTCCGCGCGAGCAGGAAGCCGTTTTCTCCAGGGGGCACCGTGAGCTATCCGAACCAGCCACCGCAGTGGAACCCGTACGGCCAGCAGCCGGGGCAGTACCCGCAGCAGCCCCCCACGGGGCAGTACCCGCAGCAGCCGGGGCCGTACGGGCAGCAGCAGTACGGGTACGGGCAGCCGGGGCCCTACGGCCAGCCGGGCCAGTGGGGGCAGCCGCCCGCGCTCTCGCGGCCCAACATCTGGGCCGGCGCGGTGCTCGTCCTCGGCGGCCTGTTCGGCGTGCTGCAGTTCTTCCTGCCGTGGATCGACTCGAGCTTCTCGAACGTCCACGCCACCGGCATGGACGTCGCCGACCTGGCGAGCGCGGCGAGCGCGTTCGGCGCGGGTTCGAGCGCGACCCTGATCGAGATCGGCGTGTGGGCGGTCCTCATCGGCGGCGCGCTGGAGATCCTGCTCGGGGCGACGATGTTCGTGCCGATGCGCAACCACCGGCCGATCGGCGTCGTGACGCTCGTGCTGTCGGTGTTCATGGTCGTCGGCGCGGTGTTCTGGCTGACCGGGGGCGACCCGAACCCCGACAGCACGTCGGTGGGCTACTACTTCTTCCTCATCGCCGGGGTCGTCTCCCTGATCGGCGGCGTCCTGGGCGTCGTCCGCCGCTGATCCGGTGACCCCGGCCCCTTGACGCTCCTCCACGTGCGCGAATAAGTTACATGGAAAAACAAAATGGAGGAGCGAAGATGCTGCGCCAGCCCACCCCCGAAGACAAGTTCTCGTTCGGTCTGTGGACCGTCGGCTGGACCGGGACCGACCCCTTCGGGGGTCCGAGCCGGCCCGCGCTCGACCCGTGGGAGTACTCCGACAAGCTCGCCGAACTGGGTGCGTGGGGCATCACGTTCCACGACAACGACGTCTTCCCGTTCGACGCGGACACCGCGACGAAGCAGCGCATCAGCGGGCGGCTCAAGGACGCGGCCGACAAGGCCGGCCTCGTGATCGAGATGGTCACCACCAACACCTTCAGCCACCCCGTGTTCAAGGACGGCGGCCTGACCTCGAACGACCGCTCGATCCGGCGGTTCGGGCTGCGCAAGATCCTGCAGGCGGTGGACCTCGCGGCCGACATGGGCGCGAGCACGTTCGTCATGTGGGGCGGCCGCGAGGGTGCCGAGTACGACGGCTCGAAGGACGTCTACGCCGCCTTCGAGCGGTACAAGGAGGGCCTGGACACCGTCGCGGGCTACATCAAGTCCCAGGGCTACGACCTGCGCATCGGCCTGGAGCCGAAGCCGAACGAGCCGCGGGGTGACATCTTCCTGCCCACCGTCGGCCACGCGCTCGCGCTCATCGCGCAGCTGGAGCACGGTGACATCGTCGGCCTCAACCCCGAGACCGGGCACGAGCAGATGGCCAACCTCAACTACACGCACGCGCTCGGGCAGGCGCTGTGGAGCGGCAAGCTGTTCCACATCGACCTCAACGGGCAGCGCGGGCTCAAGTACGACCAGGACCTGGTCTTCGGGCACGGCGACCTGATCTCCGCGTTCTTCACCGTGGACCTGATCGAGAACGGCTTCCCCGGCTACCCCGACGGCCCGCGCTACACCGGTCCCCGGCACTTCGACTACAAGCCCTCGCGCACCGAGTACCTCGACGGCGTCTGGGAGTCGGCGCGCGCCTGCATGTCGACGTACCTGATGCTGGCGGACAAGGCGAAGGCCTTCCGCGCCGACTCGCGGGTGCAGGAGGCGATGGCGTACGCGGGCGTGTACGACCTGGCGACGCCGACGCTGGACCCGGGCGAGAGCGTCGAGTCGTTCCTGGCCACCGACGACGGGTTCGACCCGGAGAAGGCCGCGCAGCGGGACTTCGGTTTCGTCCGGCTGCAGAACCTGGCCCTCGAGCACCTCATCGGCTGAGCCGGTGACGAGCGCGCGGCAGTCGACCCTGCGGGCCACCAACCTGGCGCTGGTGGCCCGCACGGTGTGCGCGGCGGCGCTCCCGCCGTCGCGCGCGGACGTCGCCGCCGCCACGTCGATGACCAGGGCGACCGCGTCGCGGCTGGTCGACGAACTGGTCGCGGGCGGGGTGCTCGCCGAGACCGAGCCCGCCGCGGCGGGCCGGGGACGGCCGGCCACCCCGCTCGTGCCGGGCTCGCGGTTCGCCGCGCTCGGGCTGCAGGTCAACGCCGGCTACCTCGCGGTGCGGGTGATCGACCTGCGGGGCGAGGTCGTCGGCGAGGCGCAGGAGCAGGACGACTTCGTGGGCAGCGACCCGGAAGCCACGCTCGGCAGGCTCGCGCGGCTGTGCCGGAGGGTGCTCGGCGACCTGCCGCGCCCGGTCACGCTGACGGGCGCGGGGCTGGCGCTGCCCGGTCTGGTCGCGGCGGAAACGGGCACGCTGCTGCGCGCGCCGAACCTCGGCTGGTCCGACGTGCGCCCGGAGCCGCTGCTGCGGGACGCGGTGCCGGACGGGCTGGACCTGCTGGTGGACAACGAAGCCGCGCTCGCGGCGCGCACCGTCGCGGAGACGGCGCCCGGCAGGCCCGGCGCGGTGTCGGATTTCGTCTACCTGTCAGGCGAAATCGGCATCGGCGGGGCGGCGGTGCTGGGCGGCAGCGTGATGAGCGGCCGGCACGGCTGGGCCGGCGAGATCGGGCACGTGACCGCCGATCCGAACGGGCCGCGCTGCCGCTGCGGGTCGACGGGCTGCCTGGAGACCTACGCGGGCAGGACGGCGCTGCTGGCCGCGGCGGGGCTGTCGAGCCCGGCGGAGCTGGCGGCCCGTGCGACCGAGGGGGACGCACGGGCACTCGCCGCGATCGCGACGGCGGCGCGGGCGCTCGGGGTGGCGCTGGCGGGGGTGGTCAACGTGCTCGACATCCCGACCGTCGTGCTCGGCGGGCACCTGGCCCACCTCGCCGACCTGCTCCGGGACGACCTGGAGGAGCAGCTGCGCACGCGGGTGCTGTCGGCCCGCTGGACCCCGCCGAAGATCGAGGCGGCACAACCGATCCCGGCCCCGGGCGCGACGGGCGCCGCCTTCCGCGCCCTGTCCACCCTCCTCGCCGACCCGGCGCGGTGGCTGGGCTAGACCGGTGTTCCCGCCCTCGGGACATCGATGGGGGCGCCGGAGGACGTCAGGATCCCGGCGATGGCACCGAGCCCGCTGCCGGCGAGGCCGGAGAGCAGGTCCGGGATGGGCTGGCTCAGCAGCGCCAGCACGAGCACACCGACCAGCAGGATCCCGGTGAGGATCCCGAGCAGGACCAGTGCGAGGGAGCGCCGCCGTTCGGCGGGGCTGATCCGGTGGGAGAACAGGTCGTCACCGAGCAGATCCAGCTCCGTGACGAGGACGTGCGGGTCAACCTGACGGCGCCGTACCTCCATCAGGAGCTGGTTCAACTCGACCTGCCGCATCACCGCAAGGGGCGAGTTCTCGGTCATACTCCACGATAAGGACGGCGGACACCGCCGGGTGCGCTGAGTCACCCAACCGTTACGCATTGGTACGAATCCTGGCCCCCCTACCGACCGGAGGACACGATTTCCACCGCCGTCGTGGTGCTGACCCCCGCTGCCGAACCCCTGCTCGACGCCGTCCGCCGCGTCGCGCCGGAGCTGGTCAGGGCCCTGCCCGCGCACGTCTCGCTGCTCTATCCCGGACCGCCCGCCACCGCGGAAGCGGCCGAGCGCATCGCGGCGCTCGACCTGCCCGGCGAAATCGAGCTGACCGGCCTGCTCGTCGCGGACGGGTTCGTCGGCGCGACCACGCCGGACCTCGACCCGGTGCTGGCCCGGCTGCGCGCGGAGTTCCCCACGACGACGCCCTACGACGGCCGCTACGGCGACACGCCTCCCGCACACGTCACGCTCGCGCTCGGCGCGGGCGCGAACCGCGTCGGCGAGGTCGTCCGCGAGCTGCTGCCGTGCCGGACCCCGGTCCTCGGGCCCTACTTCGTCGAACGCACCTCCGGCGGCTGGCGGCCGGTCACTTCGCCACGACCCTGATGGTGTCCAGCGAGGAGTCGGCCGCGTCCGGCACCGACATCCCGGCCGCGAGACCCGAGCGCAGGTACGACAGCACGTCGCGCGTGATGACCTCGCCCGGCACCACCGCGGGCGCGCCCGGCGGGTACGGCGTGAGCATCTCCGCCGCGACCCGGCCGACCGCCTGCTCCGCCGGAACCTGTTCGGCAGGGCCGAAAAACGCGTCCCGCGGCAGCATCGCCGTCTCCAGCCGCAGCTCCTCCGGGGTCGGCAGGTCCACCGGCTTCGGCTCGGGCAGCTTCGCTCCGCCCAGCGCCTCGAACGCGGACACCAGCGCTTCCGCCGTCTCCTCCCGGTCCGCGTAGGTGAACTGCGCGACGACCCGCCGGTGGTCCGACAGCCCGACCGTCACGCACTGGTGCTCCCGCAGCCAGTCGGCCGCCTGGTAGCCGCTGATCCCGAGCCCCGAGACGTCCACGACCACCTTCAGCGGGTCGTAGGAACTCGTCAGCTCCGCGAACTCCTCCGCCAGCACCCGCAGCCCCGGCATCCCGTCGAGCCGCGCCCGCACCGAGTGCACCAGTTCCAGCGCAGCGCTCAGCAGCTCCTTGCCGTGCTGCACCATCTGCCGCCGCCAGCCGTCCAGCGTCGCGTACACGAGCGACGTCGCGCTCGTCGTGCCGAGCAGGTCCTCCCGCGCCTTGAGCACGGCCGGGTCCACCCGGTCGCCCTGCAGGTGGAACACCGAACTCTGCTCCACCGCCGAGCCCATCTTGTGCACGCTCGTGACACAGAGGTCGGCGCCCGCGTTCATCGCCCACGGGGGCAGGTCGTCGTGGAAGGGCAGGTGCGCGCCCCACGCCTCGTCGACGATCAGCGTCCGGTCCCGCTCGTGGCACAGCTCCGCGATCGCCGCGATGTCGCCGCACGTGCCGTAGTCGGTGGGCGTGACCAGCAGCATGCCCTTCGCCTCGGGCGCGCGGTCGAACGCGTCCCGCACCTCGTCCACGCCCGGCGGGTGCGACAGGTGCTGCTCGGCGTCCCAGCGCGGGTCCACCCACACCGGCTCGACGCCGCTGACGATCAGCCCGGAGATCACCGACTTGTGCGCGTGCCGGGCCACCAGCAGCTTCTCGTGCGGGCCCGCGACGGCCAGCATGGCGCTCTTCACCGACAGCGAACTGCCGCAGGTGGAGAAGAACGTGTGCTCGGCGCCGACGGCGTCGGCCATCAGCTCCTGCGCCCGGGACAGCACGCCCTGCCTCGACAGCCGGTCGTCGAGCCCGTTCACCGAGATCACGTCGGCCGTGAACACGCTTTCCCCGACCGCCTCCAGCACGTCCTTGTCCACGCCGCGGCCCTGTTTGTGCCCCGGTGGGTTGAACGGCACGTAGCCGCGCTCGTGGAACTCCCGCAACGCCTCCAGCACCGGTGCCCGACTGTGGTCCATGCTCCGGAAATGCCCGCGCGGGCGGGGGATCAAACCGCCGCGGCCCGGGTAGCCGGACATCATGGCTGATCGCTGGTACCCCATTGTGGACAGTGCCGTGGACGGGCTCGCGGACCGCCTGTGGGACGTGGCGCTGTCACTGCACCGCGACCCCGAGCTGGCATTCGAGGAACACCGCGCCGCCGCGCGGCTGTGCGAGGAGCTGACCGAAGGCGGCTTCTCGGTGGAGCGCGGGGTCGCGGGGATGCCGACCGCCTTCACGGGCCGTGCGGGCGAAGGCGGTCCACGGGTCGCGTTGCTGATGGAGTACGACGCGCTGCCCGGGCTCGGGCACGCGTGCGGGCACAACCTGATCGCCGCCGCGTCGCTCGGCGCGGCGCTGGCGCTCCGGCAGGCGGAGCTGCCCGGCACGGTGCTCGCCGTGGGCACCCCGGCCGAGGAGAACGGCGGCGGGAAGGTCCTCGAACTCGCGGCGGGTGTGTTCGACGGGACGGACGCGGCGCTCATGATGCACCCCGGGACGCACAGCTGGTCCTGGGCGCCGCTGACCGCGCAGACCGAGCTGACCGTCACCTTCCACGGCCGCGCCGCGCACCCCACCGGCAACCCCACGGAGGGCGTCGACGCGCTCGCGGCGTTGATCGAGCTGTTCAACGTGCTGGCGGTGCTGCAACGCCGCCTTCCGGCGGGCTCGCACGTGCAGGGCATCATCACGCGCGGCGGTGAGGCGACGAACATCGTGCCCGACCTCGCCGAGGGCCGGTTCGGGTTGCGCGGCCTGACGACGGCCGCGTTGAACCGCCTGGCCGGGCAGCTGCGGGAGGCCGCGGAGGGCGTGGCGCAGGCGACTGGCACCACCGTCACCGTCGAGCGGCCGCGGGAGGGTTACGCGCACTTCCGCAACAACGCCGTGTTGTCGGAGGCGTTCGCCCGGCACCTCGGTGAGCTGGGCATCCCGATGTCCGCGCCGGAACCCGGGGTGTTCCTCGGCTCCTCCGACATCGGCAACGTCAGCACGACCGTGCCCGCGATCCACCCGTTCGTCGCGATCACCGGGCCGGAGCAGTCCGACCACACGCCGGAGTTCGCCGCCGCGGCCGCGAGCGAGCGGGCCAGGACCGTGGTGCTGGCGTCGGCGAAAGCGCTTGCGAGGACCGCGGTGGACGTGCTCACCGGCGCGAAGGACGCGGCGTGGGCGGAGTTCTCGCGGCAAGCGGCGGCCGAACGGTGACCAAGGTCCCCCGTGCGTGCCGCACGGGCCGGGAAGAATGGCTTCGTGCGGACGATCTCTGACTCCCAGCTCGCGGCGGCCCTCTCGCGGCTGCCCGGCGTGCCCCGGGTCGTGGCGGCGGGCAACTTCGCGACGCCGGCACGGGCACTGGCGCTCCTTGACGGGGCGCTCGCCGAGTACCGGCTGTTCATGCTCAACGCGCAGCACGGGGTGCCGGACCGGCCGGGGGTGACGCTGGAGACGCCGTTCGTCGGTCCGGGGATGCGGGGCAAGCCGGGGCTGCGGTACTTCCCGTCGCGGCTGTCGCTGGTGCCGCCGCTGCTGAAGCAGACGCTGCCGCCCGACGTGGTGCTGCTGCACACCTCGGTGCCGCGGGACGGCACGGTTTCGCTGGGCATGGAGGTGAACATCCTGCCCGCGGCGGTGGAGGCGGCCAGGGCACGCGGCGGTCTGGTGGTGGCGCAGGTCAACCGGCAGATGCCTTACACCAACGGTGACGCGGTGCTGACGCTGGACGAGATCGACTACGCCATCGAGGTGGACGAGCCGCTGCCGAACCCCGTGCCGCGCCCGCCTAACGAGGTCTCGCAGACGATCGGCGCCCGGGTCGCGGAGCTGGTGCCGGAGGGCGCGACGCTGCAACTGGGCATCGGCGCGGTCCCGGACGCGACGCTCGCCGCGCTCACGGCCCGCCGCGGGCTGAAGATCTGGTCCGAGATGTTCAGCGACGGTGTGCTGGGGCTGGACAAGGCGGGCGCGCTCGACGAGGAGGTGCCGCTGACGGCGTCGTTCGTGTTCGGCAGCGCGGAGTTGTACGACTGGGTGGACCGCAACCCGAGGGTGCGGATGCTGCGCACGGAGAAGACGAACGATCCGGGCCTGATCGCGCGGCAGCCGGCGCTGGTGTCGGTGAACAGCGCGCTGCAGGTGGACCTGTACGCGCAGGCGAACGCCGGGCGCGTGCACGGGGTGATCTACTCGGGGTTCGGCGGGCAGACGGACTTCGTCGTGGGGGCGCTGCACTCCCCCGGCGGCAGGGCGGTCATCGCGTTGCCTTCGTGGCACCCGAAGGCGGACGTCTCGACGGTCGTGCCGCGGCTGGCCGGCCCGGTCACGTCGTTCCAGCACAGTTTCATCGTGAGCGAACAAGGCACGGCGACGATCTGGGGCCGCGACGCGGCGAGCCAGGCGCAGGAGATCGTGGACAACGTCGCACACCCGGACGCCCGCGAGGAGTTGCGCGAGGGTGGGCGGGCGCTGGGCTTCCCGCTGCGGTGAGGGGCGGGTCGCGGCTGGGGTGAGCCGAGGGCTTCGGAACGGCTGCGCCGCCCGCCGCGGTTGGAGCACGCCACTGACCTCCAACGCGCCCACGAACAACCCTCGCCGGAGAAGCTGCGCCTGGCGATCCGCCCGGCTGCCCTCAGAACGGCTCCACCGCCGTCGCCGCGAGCGCAGGTAACGGGCCGCTCCGCCCTCAAAACGGCTCCAGCGCCTCCCCCGCCACGGCGGCCACCGCTTCCGCCGTCGCAGCCAGGGCGGGCGAGTGGAGCTTCCACTGCTGCCAGTACAGCGGCACGTCGACGGCGCGCCGGGAGTCCAGCAGCACGAGCCCGCCGTCGCGCAGGTGCGGTTCCGCCTGCGCGCTCGGTACGAGGCCCCAGCCCATCCCGGCCAGCACCGCGTCGAGAAAACCCTCCGACGACGGGACGTGGTGCCGCAGCCTGCCGGCGTCCCGGCCGCGGGTGAGCCGCCGGGCGAAGCGGTCCTGCAGGTCGTCACGCCGGTCGAAGACCACCACCGGCACCCGCCCGATCGCCTGGCGCAGCGGGCCGTCCAGCCACCGCGCCACGAACTCCGGGCTCGCCGCGGGGACGTAGCGCATGCGCCCGAGCGCGGTCACCGAACAACCCTGCACCGGGTCGGGCGACGAGGTCACCGCCGCCATCACGACGCCCTCCCGCAACAACGTCGTCGTGTGGTCCTGGTCCTCGCGGCGCAGCTCGAAGCACACACGCAGCTCGGCGGGCACCCGCGTGAGCGCGGGCAGGAACCACGTCGCGAGCGAATCGGCGTTCACGGCGATCGGGAGCGTCGCCGGCTCCCCCTCGTGCGCCAGGCCCAGCTCGCGCCGGGCGTCGTGCTCCAGCTGCGCGAGCTGACGCGCCAGCCGCACCACGACCTCGCCGGATTCGGTCAGCCGCACCGGTTTCGTGCGCATGAGCAGCACGCGCCCGGTGCTCTGCTCCAGCGCCTTGATCCGCTGGCTGACCGCCGAGGGCGTCACGTGCAGCGCCGCTGCCGCGGCGTCGAAGGTGCCTTCGTCGACGACGGCCAGCAGCGTGCGGACCTGGTCCAGTGGCATCACGAGCGCTAATGATACGTAAGAATCCTTAGCTGGACTCTTGACAGCACGCTTCCTAACGTCGTGGTGTGTCCCCGCTCCTGCTGGCCGTGGCCGCCGGTTTCGGCACCGGCCTCTCGCTCATCGTCGCCATCGGCGCGCAGAACGCTTTCGTGCTGCGCCAAGGGATCCGCCGCGAAGCCGTGCCGCTCGTCGTCGGGATCTGCGCCGCCTCCGACGCCGTGCTCATCGCGCTCGGGGTGGCCGGCATCGGCTCGGTCGTGCGAGCACAGCCCGCCGCGCTCACCGTCGTCGGCGTGCTCGGCGGCGGGTTCCTGATCTGCTACGGGGTGCTGGCCGCGCGCCGGTTGTTCCGGCCCGCCGCGCTCACCGTCTCGGGCGCGACCGCGGGTTCCTCCCGGCGGGCGGCGCTGACGTGCCTCACGATGACCTGGCTCAACCCGCACGTCTACCTCGACACGGTGCTGCTGCTCGGTTCGATCGCCGCCACGCACGGCGCGCTGCGCTGGGAGTTCGCGCTCGGCGCGGTGCTGGCGAGCGTCTGCTGGTTCACCGCGCTCGGCTTCGGCGCCCGCCTGCTCACCGGCTTCTTCGCGCGCCCCTCGTCGTGGCGCGTGCTGGACGGGCTGGTCGCCGCGACGATGGTCACGGTCGGCGTGACACTGCTGATCCCCTAGCGTGCTCACCGTGGACATCGAGATCGTGGCGCTGCTCGTCTCGCCGGTGCACGCCTTCGAGGGCCGCCCGGCGGACGGACCGCGCCGCGACCCGGCCGCGGCGGGCACCGGCCGCGTGAGCGTGCGGGCCGGGCTCGGCCTCGTCGGCGACCGCTACTTCGACCACCCCGCCCACCGGAACGCGGCGGTGACGGTGTTCGACGCGGACGTGCTCGACCGCCTGGCCGCCGAACTCGGCCTGCCCGCCGTCCCCGACCCGCTGCTGACCCGCCGCAACATCATCCTGCGCGGCTACCCGGTGGACGAACTGCCCAGAGGACGCGAGTTCAGCCTCGATTCCGGCGACGGGCCGGTCCGCTTCCAGGCGCACCGGCCCGCGCACCCCTGCGCGTGGATGGACACCGTGCTCGCGCCCGGCGCGTTCAAGGCGCTGCGCGGCCACGGCGGCGTGCGGTGCGTGCCGCTGGACGACGGCACGCTGAGCGTGGGCCCGGCGAAGCTCGTCGTCGGCGGCTGAGGCTCAGCGCAACGCGGGCAGTCCCGCCGCGATCGCGGCGACCGCCCGCCGGACGGTCGGCCCGAAGGGGATGCACGCGGCGGCCACCTCCGGGTCCGTCGCGTACAGCTCCGCCAGCACGGGCGGCGGGTTCGCCGCCGGGTACAGCATCGACGCGAACCCGGCCGTGGCGCCGACCAGCTCGACCGTCTCGCGTTCCGTCAGATCGGGCCGGGCCCGCGCGACCGCCCGCGCGATGTTCCCGGTGGCGGCGAGCACGCCCAGCTTGAAGGCGCGCGCCGCCTCCCTGGTGATGTTGTGCTCCAGGGTCAGGGAGCTGTGGGCGACGAGATCGCAGAACAGCGGCCGCACGACGATCGTGTCCACGAGCGCGTCCACCACGTCGGCCCCGGCTTCGAGCTGTTCACACGCCGCCCGTTCCCAGTCCTGCCACTCCCGCACGCTGAGTTCGAGGAAGATCTCCTCGCGCGTCGCGAAGTACCGGGCCAGGTTGGACTTCGCCAGCCCCACCGCTTCGGCGACCGCGCCGAGGCTCACCTTGCCCACGCCCGACTGGAGCGCGAGCTCTCGCGCCGCGGCGAGGATCGCCTCGCGGCGCTGCTCCTTGTGCTCCGGGCGCCTGGCCCGCAGAAACGCTCCCTTGGACATGTCCGGATCATTCTATGCCCCCAGTTTAAAGAACGGCGTCCTCTTGTTAAGAGTACAGCGTTCTGCTAGCTTCGGCGGTCACAGGCGCTGACCGGGAGGCAGTCATGACCGCGATATCCCTGCGGGTCAACGGATCCGCCAGATCACTCGAACTCGAACCGGAGGTGAGCCTGCTCGACGCGCTCCGCGAGCACCTCGGGCTCACCGGCACGAAGAAGGGCTGCGACCAGGGGGCGTGCGGCGCGTGCACGGTGCTGGCCGACGGCGAGCGCATCAACTCGTGCCTCGCCCTCGCGGTGCAGTACGACGGGCGCGAGATCACCACCGTCGAGGGGCTCGACCACCCGCTGCAGGAGGCGTTCGTGCGGGCGGACGGGTTCCAGTGCGGCTACTGCACGCCGGGCCAGCTCTGCTCGGCGGTGGGCATGCTGGCCGAGCACAAGGAGGGCATGCCCAGCGCGGTCACCGAGGACGTCGAGGAGTCCGCCGAGCTGACCGACGAGGAGATCCGCGAGCGGATGAGCGGCAACCTGTGCCGTTGCGGGGCCTACAACGGCATCGTCGCGGCCATCAAGGAGGTGGCCGAATGAGGTACGTCAGCGCTCCGGACGTCGCCACGGCCCTGCGCGCCATCACCGAAGACGACGACGCGAAGTTCCTCGGCGGCGGCACGAACCTCGTGGACCTGATGCGTGAGCGTATCGAGTCGCCGGGCACGCTCGTGGACATCACGCGGCTGCCGCTCACCGGCATCGAGGAACTGCCGGACGGCGGGGTGCGCATCGGCGCACTGGTGCGCAACAGCAAGCTGGCCGCCGACCCGCTCATCCGCGCGCGGTACCCCGTGCTGGCGCAGGCGGTGCTGAACGGCGCTTCGGCGCAGCTGCGGAACATGGCCACGGTGGGCGGGAACCTGTTGCAGCGCACGCGTTGCCTGTACTTCTACGACGACGCGGCGGCGTGCAACAAGCGCTCCCCCGGCAGCGGATGTGACGCGCTGGAAGGGTTTTCGCGCGGCACGGCCGTGCTCGGCGTGAGCGAGCACTGCATCGCGACGCACCCGTCCGACCTGGCCGTCGCGCTGGCGATGCTCGACGCGACCGTCGAGGTCGAGAGCACCCGGGGTGTCCGGCGCATCCCGTTCGCGGAGTTCCACCGCGAGCCCGGCGACAGGCCCCACGTCGAGACGACGCTGGCCCCGGACGAGCTGGTCACCGCCGTCGAGCTGCCCGCCGTGGCGGTCGCGGCGAACTCCCGCTACCGCAAGGTGCGCGACCGCGCGTCGTACGCCTTCGCGCTGGTGTCGGTCGCCGCCGCGCTGGCCGTCGAGGACGGCGTGGTCGCCGACGTGCGCCTGGCACTGGGCGGCGTGGCCACAAAACCTTGGCGGGCAAGGGAAGCCGAGCGCGTGCTGCTGGGCGCGCCCGCGACGGAGGAGTCCTTCGCCCGCGCGGCGGAGGCCGAGCTCGCCGCCGCGGTCACCCGGCCGCAGAACGAGTTCAAGGTGACACTGGCCCGGCGCACGATCGTCTCGGCCCTGCGCGGGCTGCAGGAGAGGAGCGCTGCCTAATGTTTATGTCAAGCAGCGGTAGCCGTGGTGTGTCGGTAGTCGGCCTG
>NZ_BAABIB010000150.1:0-8219 GCF_039542405.1 Amycolatopsis dongchuanensis | reverse complement strand
CGACGTCCTCTACCACGCACTCCACACCGACCACCACCACTTGACATAGAAGCTTCCTGGGCACCGAAGCTCTGCACCTGTTCCTCGGGCATGGTCGAGGGGATCAGCGGCGTCCAGATCGGCCCCGGCGCCACGCTGTTCGCCCGGATTCCCTTCGGACCGAGCATCTGGGCCAGCGCGGCGGTCATGTTGGCGAGCCCCGCCTTGGTCACGTCGTAGGGCAGCAGCTGGGGCGGCGGGTTGTCGGAGTTGACCGAGCTGCTGGCGATGATCGAGGAGCCCGGCGCCATGTGGGGCACCGCCGCCTTCGTCAGGTGGAAGAACGCGCTGAGGTTGAGGGCCAGCGTGTGGTCCCATTCCTCGTCGGGGATGTCTTCGATCCACTCGTGGGTCATCTGGAACGCCGCGTTGCTGACCAGCA
The DNA here is from genome assembly GCF_039542405.1 of Amycolatopsis dongchuanensis. NCBI lineage: Bacteria > Bacillati > Actinomycetota > Actinomycetes > Pseudonocardiales > Pseudonocardiaceae > Amycolatopsis > Amycolatopsis dongchuanensis. The sequence goes on along the minus strand of NZ_BAABIB010000150.1, from coordinate 7,798 downwards.
CGTCGATCCGGCCGAACTCGGCCACCGCGGTGGCGATCACCGACCGGCAGTGCGCGGGTTCGGCCAGGTCACCGGGTACCAGGACGGCCTTGCGCCCGGCCTCCTCGACCCACCGCTGGGTCTCCCGCGCGTCCTCGTGCTCGTCGAGGTAGGAGATGAGCACGTCCGCGCCCTCGCGGGCGTACGCGATCGCCACGGCACGGCCGATACCGCTGTCGGCCCCGGTGATGACGGCCGCTTTCCCGGCCAGCCGCCCGGAGCCGCGGTAGCTGTGCTCCCCGTGGTCGGGCGCGGGATCCATGGCGCCGGTGGCGCCTGGCGGGGTCTGCTGCTGGGGAGGCTGGGACACGGGAACTCCTGTCGTCGGTTCTTCGCCTGTCGCCCCGGTCGGTACCCGCTACCACCGCGCTCACACGGGACACGCGCGTGCGTCGGGTACACTGATCACGCGGCCCGTCCAGTTCTGCCTCGGGCCGCATTTCCGTTGTCGGCTACCACGCGCCGCGGTCACCAGGTCCGCGCCGGGCAGGACAACCCTCTACTTACGGAGATCCAGGGCGCCCCGCGTCCACAACGCTTATGACCACACCTACTTTCACCGAACTCGGTCTGTCCGCGACCCTCGTCGACGCGCTGGCCGGGCAAGGCGTCACCAGTCCCTTCCCCATTCAGACCGCCACGCTCCCGCATTCGCTCGCGGGCCGGGACGTCCTGGGCCGCGGCCGCACCGGCTCCGGCAAGACCTACGGTTTCGTGCTGCCTGTGCTGGCCCGGCTCGCCGCCGCCCCGGCGCGGCGCCGGCCCGGCCGCCCGCGGGCCCTGATCCTCGCGCCGACCCGTGAGCTGGCCACCCAGATCGAAGGCTCGATCCTGCCGCTGGCCAGGCCGCTCGGCCTCAAGGTCACCACGATCTTCGGCGGCGTCAGCGCCAACCCGCAGATCTCCCGCCTGCGTGACGGCGTCGACATCGTCGTCGCTTGCCCGGGGCGGCTGGCCGACCACATGCGTTCGGGAGCCATCGGGCTCGACGCCGTCGAGATCACCGTGCTCGACGAGGCCGACCACATGGCTGACCTCGGTTTCCTGCCCGAAGTCCGTCGCATCATGGCGGCCACTCCCGCGCGCGGGCAGCGGCTGCTGTTCTCCGCGACCCTCGACGCGGGGGTCGACGTGCTGGTCAAGCGGTTCATGAACAACCCGGCCACGCACAGCGTGGACTCGGCGCAGTCGCCGGTGTCGACCATGGCGCACCACGTGCTGCACCTGGAGGAGAGCCACCGGCTGCCGGTGCTGGTCGACCTCACCGCCGCGGCGGGCCGGACGCTGGTGTTCACCCGGACGAAGCACCGTGCGAAGCAGTTGACGCGCAAACTGGTCGCCTCCGGCGTGCCGGCGGTCGAACTGCACGGCAACCTCGGGCAGGCGGCGCGGACGCGCAATCTGGCGGCGTTCTCGTCCGGAGCGGCGAGGACGCTGGTGGCGACCGACATCGCGGCCCGCGGAATTCACGTCGACGACGTCACGCTCGTCATCCACGCGGATCCGCCGGTCGAGCACAAGGCGTACCTGCACCGGTCCGGCCGCACGGCGCGGGCCGGGGCGGCCGGCACGGTGGTCACGCTGATGACCGACGAGCAGGTCGCCGACGTCCGCGACCTGACCCGCAAGGCGGGGATCAAGCCCACCACGACGCGGCTCGGTCCCGGTCATCCGCTGCTGTCCGAGCTGGCGCCGGGGGAGCGGTCGTTCACCGCGCCGCCGTCGCGGCCGGCCGCGGACACGCGGCCGAAGAAGGTGTCCGCGAAGGGTGGTGCGGCGCGGTCGCGTGCGGAGGACCGCTCGTCCGGGTCGGGCCGCGGCGGGGCCGGGAGTGCCCGTGGCGCGCGGCGTGGTGCCGTAGCCGGACGGCCGGGGCGGTCCCGGGCCGGCCAAGACCACGGTGGCCCGTCCGCTGGTGAGGGCCGCCGCTCGGCCGAACCCGCCGGACGTCGCGAGGGCGCCGGGAAGTCCGGCCAGGCTCGTCGTGGTGCCGCCGAGTCCCGTCAGCGCAGTTCCGGTGGCGTGAAGTCCGGGTCCGGCCGGGACTCCTCCGGTGGCGTTCCTGCCCGAACCGGCGGTGTCGCCGCCTTCTCGGCCGGTGCGCGCGCTGGTTCCCGCCGCTCGCGCTGACCCTCGTCGGCCGCGGCGCCACGGGCACGCCCGTACCCGGCCCCGCACGGCGGCCACGTGGGGCGGCTCTTCGCCGCGACCGACCGCGATGGTGTCCGCCTTCGGCGCGGTTACGCCCCGAGCTCGGTGGGAGTGCGGCGGAAGCTGGTCGGCGACATGCCGTACTCGCGGCGGAAGGCGCTGGAAAAGGCGAACTCGCTCGAATACCCGGTCCGGCGGGCGATCGTCGCGAGGGTGGCGTCGGTTTCCCGGAGCAGCCGGGCGCCGTGCCCCAGCCGGCAGCTGATCAGGTAAGCCATCGGCGGCCGGCCCACCTCCGCGGTGAAGCGCCGGGTGAACGCCGTCCGCGACATCCCCGCGGCCTCGCTGAGCCCGCCGACGGTCCACGACCGCCCCGGGTCCTCGTGCACCATCCGCAGGACGCCGCCGATCACCGGGTCCTCGGTCTTCGGCCAGCGGGCCGTGGCGTCGTGCTGGTCGTGCCACTGCCTCAGCGTCTGGACGACGATCAGGTCCAGCAGCGCGGGCAACGTCGCCCCGGTGCCCAGCCCCTTCCCGGACGTGTCCACGCGGAGGAGTTCGGCCAGTGCGAGCAGGCCGGGAAGCCGGTCGGCGTCCGGCGAGACCACGATGAGATCGGGCAACGCGCGGAGGTACTGCGGGACCTGGCCGTGGTCGAGCCGGTAGGCGCCGCACAGGAACTCGAAGTCGAACGGCCCCGGCGCCGGCGGGAACGGGCCCAGCTCCAACGGGGGCAGGTCCTGCAGTGCGGCCGGGGCGTGGCTGAGCCCGTGCGCGGCACCGGAGGAGGTGAGCACGACGTCTCCCGGCTTCAGCGCGACCGGCTCCTGGTCCTCGGTGATCAGCCAGCACGAGCCGTGCAGGACGAAGTGGAACCCGCTGCCGGCGAACGCGGGGAACCGCAGCCCCCAGGCACCTGACTGCCGGATCACGCGGCTGCCCACAGCGCCGGTCCGCATGCCGCGGAGCCCCTCGCTCATCAGGTCCATGCGGCCGATGCTAGCGAGCAGCCGCACAAGCGCGCATGGACCGGTGCCGCGCGCGCATGGTCCCGGTGCGGCTTCCGGTGCTTGGCTGGCGCCGTGATCGATGACTCCCCGAAGGACGAAACCAGCGAGATCCTGCGTGCGCACGCGGAAAAGGCGGAACAGTACGACCGGCCCGCGACGGAAAGCCTTGGCGCACTGCGCAAGGACGGCGTCTTCGCGCTGCGCACACCGCGGGCCTACGGAGGCGAGTGGGCGGGCGCGGAGACCATTGGGCGCCGCCTGGCCGGTCTCGGCCGCGCGTGCCCATCCACGGCGTGGATCGCGGGGGCCTGCGTGACCGCGAAGAACCTCGTTGTCGGCTCTTTTCCCGGCTCGCGGTCGGACGAGTTCTTCGCCGACCCGGACGCCCTCTTCTGCGGCTCGGGTGTGCCCGCCGGACAGGGCGTGCGGGTGGCCGAAGGCGTGCGGATCACGGGCCGCTGGCCGAACGTGTCGGGGTGCGAGGACGCGGCCTGGGCCGTGCTCGCCCTCGCGGTGGAAGGCACGTTGTCCTTCACCGTCGTGCCGGTCGCCGACCTGACCGTCGACCGGACGTGGCACATGGCGGGCATGCGCGGCACCGGCAGCCACAGCCTGGTCGCCGACGATCTGCTGGTGCCCGCGCGGCGCGTGGCCGCCGCATCCGCCTTCGCCGCCCAGGACCTGCTGCTGTACTCGATCACGGTGCTCGGTCCGGTGGTCGGCGCCGCCAGGGGCGCGCTCGACGCGACCGCGGCGATGTTCGCCTCGGACCGCAAACCGTTCATGTCCACCTACTCCCGGATGGGCGAGTCACCCGGTGCCCGGCACTGGCTGGCGGAGGCCGCGCACCTGGTGAACCGCGCCGAGAACACCATGCTCACGGTCGCCAGGGCGGCGGAGTCCGCCGGGCTGTCCGGCGCCGCCAGCGCCCGCCTGCACATGGAGCTCGCCGACGCCGGCCGCGACTGCCGGTCCGCCGTCGAGCGCATGCTCGACCTGCACGGCGCGAGCGGCTTCGCCACCGGGAACGTGCTCCAGCGGTACTGGCGCGACGTCGCCGTGGGCAGCCGCCACCCCCACCTGAACCCGTACCTCGCGGTGGAAAGGTTCGGCACGGCCCTGGTTTCCCCCGAGAACACGGACTGAAGGCAGGACGGGCACTGCGGTGAAGGGCGCCGAGGCGGCGTGCGGGTGTGCTTCGGCAACCCCGGCACGTCCGAGATGCATTTCGTGGCGGCCTTGGACGGGGTCGCGCGCTCCGTGTCCGCGTGGCTTTACCGCCCGGCGGACTTCGGCGAACTCAGCCGTGACGTCGCGACGGCCATTGCCGCGACGCGGGGCTTCGGCGACGACCGGTGTCTCCGGTGCGGTCGCGACGGTCGTCGTCGGGGCCGACCTTTCCTGGTCGGACGGCGCGGAACCCGCTGCCGCGGTGCCGCTTTGCCGGCCGGAGACCGGTCGCCGAAGTGGCGGGCGCAGCGGGTCTCCGACCACCGGTTGACGCCGACGGTGTGGGCCAGGCGCAGGTTGTGAGCGACGCCGAAGACCCGGTCGTGCCGGTAGCCGAGGTCCTTGACCTCGAGGTCGTCCCCGGCGGCGAGCACGGCCGCGCCGGCGGGCGCCAGGAAACAGTGGATGGGTGTGGTGTCGATCTGGAATCGCCTGGTCGAAGGGTGCGGTGCGGGTGATCTTTCGAATCCGCGCTACACCGGCACGCCACGTGTGGAACAGGCGGCGGAAGGAGGAAGTCCTCATCGACGTGGACGACGTGGGCTCGGTCACGAAGCCCGGATGCGCTGCAACGGGCGGGACAAGCTGCCCGCGGTGACGCGGGAACGGAACCGCACACGACACCGATATGTGTTGCGTGGTCTGGTGCGCGGCGGGCAGCAGAGCCGGGAGGTGTTGTTCTACGGCTCGCCGTGTGGTGGAGAAGCGCGACCAGGCGCTGGTGCGCCATCGAGCGGCCTTGGAATCGGGGGCGGACCCGCAGCTGCCGACCCGCTGGATGGTTGAGACGCAGGTCCGGCGCGCGGAGACACTTCCGAAGACGCGTCCGGGTGTGCAGTCGTCACGGCTGTCCCGGTGTGCGATCCGGCAGCTCGTCACAGGCCTGAACGATATCCGCCAAGTCTTGACCCTTGTGGACCCAGACGACAAGGCAGAGGTCTACCCATCGGGGCCTGTAGCTGCTGGTGGGTGCCCCTGCCGCCGATCCCGTGCCCGGCGTTGAGCACGAGGCCCGCGCGACGCCCCAGGCGCCGGCGAAGGGACCGGCGCGTTCACCTATGACCCCGCCGACCCCGGTACCGACCACCGGCGGCGCCTTGCTGATGTCGAACGAGTTCCCGCCCGGCCCGCTCGACCAGGCCCGCGGCGAGGCCAGACCCGACGTACTCGTCTACACCACTGACGCGCTCTCCCAGGACCTCGAAGTCACCGGCCCGATCCGCGCCCACCTCACGGCGAAGACCGACGCGCCGGCCACCGCATCCGGGTGCACGTCACCTCCAGCAACTTCCCGCGCTGGGACCGCGACCTCAACACCGGGGAACCCATCGACCAGGCCAGGGACTGGCGCCGGGCCAGGCAGGAGATCGCGCACGACGCGGACCGCCCTTCGCGGATCGTGCTCCCCGTGATCCCCGCCGCGCGACCGGGTTCGTAGCCAGCCGTTCCCGCTCGCAGGTCTGCGCGCCCGTCTGGTGCGCCTGCGGTCAATACCCCTTCAGCGCGAGGCAACGGTGCCGCCCCGCCGCCGGGCGAAACTACCGGGACGGGAGCGCGACGAAGGGAGTTCAACGGTGAACCAGACCCGGAACGTGGTGGCCCCGGCTCGCACATCGGGCCGGACGGTGGGGTGGGCGAGCTTCATCGGCACCAGCGTCGAGTGGTACGACTACCACGTCTACTCGATCGCCTCGGCGCTGGTGATCGGCAAGCTGTTCTTCCCCGCTTTCTCGTCGCTGGCGGGGACGCTCGCCGCGTTCGCGACCTTCGCCGTCGGGTTCGTCGCCCGGCCGGTCGGCGGGATCCTCGCCGGGCACCTCGGTGACCGGATCGGGCGCAAACGCGTCCTGCTCGCCACGCTGATCACGATGGGCGCCTCCACCACGCTGATCGGCCTCCTGCCGACCTACGACACGATCGGCCCCGCCGCGCCGGTGCTCCTGGTGCTGCTGCGCCTGGTCCAGGGGATCAGCGCGGGCGGCGAATGGGGCGGCGCCTCGCTGATGGCCGTCGAGCACGCGCCACCGGCCAAACGCGGGCTGTTCGGCAACTTCACCCAGCTCGGCACACCCGCCGGCATGTTCCTGGCGAACGTCGTGCTGCTGAGCACCACGTTCGCGCTGCCGGACGAGGCGTTCCGCTCGTGGGGCTGGCGCATCCCGTTCCTGCTGAGCTTCGTGATGGTCCTGGTCGGGTACTTCATCCGCCGGCGCGCCGAGGAGAGCCCGGTGTTCCGCGAACTCCAGCAGGCGAAGGAAACCCTCTCGGTGCCGCTCGCAGAACTGTTCCGCCACCACAAGAAGCGCATCCTCATCGCCGTCGGCACGTTCGTGGGCAACAACGCGTGCGGGTACATCTTCCTGACGTTCGTCACCGCGTACGGCACGAGCGCGCTCGGCCTGTCCCGCAACTTCCTGCTCGACGTGCTGCTCGTCGGCTGCGTGTCCTGGTTCGGCAGCATGATCTTCTTCGCGTGGCTGTCCGACCGCGTCGGGCGGCGGCCGGTCTACCTCGGCGGGTACGCCGGGATCATCGTGTGGGCCGTGCCGTTCTTCGCGCTGCTCAACACGGCGAACCCGGGGCTGGTGATCCTCGCCGTGGTGGTGCTGACGTTCGGCCTCGCCGCGACCTACGGGCCGCAGGCCGCGTTGTTCGCCGAGTTCTTCCCCGCCGCGGTGCGGATGAGCGGCAGCTCCGTCTCCTACGCCGTCGGCGCGTGCCTCGCGGGCGGGTTCTCCCCGCTGATCGCGACCGCGCTGTGGGGCGCGTCGGGCACGGTGTTCGCCGTGTCCGCCTTCATGATCGCTTTCTGCCTCGTCAGCGTGCTGGCCGTGCACGCGCTGCGCTGGTACTCCTCGACGCTGCCCGAGGCCGACGGCAGCCACCGCCGACTGTGACCCTCATCGGAAAGGGAGGAAAAGCATGATCCGGGACGAGCACTTCGAACTCGGCCGCGAGCTCCGCAGGCGGATGTTCGGGCGGGCCGGGGCCGACGACCAGATCGAGTCGACCACCGAGCTCGACGACAAGCTGCAGGACATCGTCACCCGCCACGTGTTCGGGGACATCTGGCAGCGGCCCGAACTCGACGTGCGCACCAGGAGCATGATCACCCTGGCCATGCTCGTCGCGCTCGGGCGCGCCCACGAGATCCGCATCCACCTGCGCGGCGCGCTGGCCAACGGCGTGACGCCGGAGGAGATCCGCGAGATCATGCTGCACTCGACCATCTACTGTGGACTGCCCGCCGGGGTCGACGGCATACTGGCCGCCGGCGAGGTCTTCGCGGAGCAGGGCGTGGACACCGGGAGCGCTGCCTAATGTTTATGTCAAGCAGCGGTAGCCGTGGTGTGTCGGTAGTCGGCCTG
>NZ_BAABIB010000149.1:0-1865 GCF_039542405.1 Amycolatopsis dongchuanensis | reverse complement strand
AAGATCAACAACGAGGCACATCCAACCACACCCGAAGATCATTCTGTTACGGCCTCTTAGTCGTGCCGCTCCGGCCCTCCGGTCGGCAAACAAGACGCCGCGTGAGCGACCCCGCGCTGCGTGACAAACGGGAGGACATTTCATGACCACCAACGACCGGCCGAGCGCCGGCATAGGTCGCAGGGCGACCGACATTGCCACATCTCTTGCTTCGCCACTGGTCGCCGAGCGCGCCCGTTCCGACGCCCAGGGCGCAGACGGCGGCATTCGGCCGCTCACGGACCAACGGGCGGCTGATCCGGCCCCCGTGGTGTTCACCCCGGCGCAGGCGGCTGAGTTGCTACAGGTTCGGGAGTCATGGCTACGTCGACGCGCAGCTCGCCGGCAGGTGCCGTGCACGTTCCTCGGAAAACACCTGCGGTTCTCCCGCGCCAACCTGGAGCAGATCGTCGCTGACGCGGCCCTCCCGGCGGCAAACGCCCAGCGCAGGACTCCGGGGACCGGGGCATCTCGACGCCCTCGAAGCCGCAGCAGCAGCCGACCCCGCTGAAGCACACATTCTTCCGCCCGCTGACCACATTTGGGTTGCTTTTCTCCGCAAACGGAGCGTGGATACGACCGTGCCGGATTTCCGGCACGGCCATATCCACTCCTACAGGAAAGAAAACCAACAATGGCTTGGGTAGAAAAACGTCGAGGCGGTTTCCGCGTCCGCTATCGACTCGACGACGGAACGATCTTCACCGAGAGTGGCTTCGCCACCCAGGACGAAGCGGAGGACCGCGCAGCCGACGTGGAGTCCGACCAGCGACGACGCCGGTTCACCGACCCCCGGCTGGCGCAGACCACGATCGACGAGTGGATCCGCGCATGGTCCGACGCCCACCACGCCGCGGACGTGACGCTAGCGACCTACGACTCACACATCCGCAACCACATCCTGCCCCGCTGGTCAGGAACGGCCCTCGGCGACATCGCACGAATCGAGGTGAAGGGGTGGGTGAACAAGAAACTGCGCCCCAACCTGGCCGACAAAACCGTCCGGGACATTCTCGTGTTGTTCTCGATGATCCTGGGCGAAGCCGTGGACGAGGGACTGATCGGCGCAAACCCGTGCCGGAAACTCCGCATCAGCTTCGACGACCGCCCCGAACGGCCCCACGCCAGCGCCGACGAAGTCGACGCACTCGCCGGCCGGATGAAGCCGGACGAGGGACTCATGACCATCACCGACGCCTACACCGGCATGCGCTGGGGTGAGCTGGCCGGGCTGCAATGGATCCGCACCTACCTCGACGAGGACCCGCGCATCGAAATCGACCCCAACTTCGGTGCCCTGCACGAGATCCGCGGACGCCTGGAACTCGGACCGCCGAAGACCCCCGCGAGCGTCCGAACAATCCACCTGCCGCCATTCCTGGCCGACCTGCTACGGGATCACCGGGAGCGCAACCCTGACGGGCGGTTCGTCTTCACCGGAGCCAACGGCGGACTGCATCGCCGGTCCAACTTCCGCCGACGCGTCTGGCTACCCGCCCTGGCCGGCGACGAGAGCCACGGATGGGCCCCACTCAATCAGGGCATGCACTTCCATGACCTACGTCACACACATGAGACGTGGCTGATCGAAGACGGCGTCCCGCGCATCCTCCGGCTGGTACGCCTGGGACACAAGCGCAAGGACACCGACGACCTCTACTCCCACGTGACTGACGTCATGGTCGAGTCGATGCTGGCCGCGCTGCAACGACGCTGGGAGCAGGACGGCGGATGGAGCTGGGACGAAACCCCAGGTCAGGAGCAGGATGCTGCCTAATGTTTATGTCAAGCAGCGGTAGCCGTGGTGTGTCGGTAGTCGGCCTGGT